>JACQFS010000207.1 GCA_016199935.1 Verrucomicrobiota bacterium | reverse complement strand
GTATCTCTACGAGCGGCCGTAGCCATGAGTTTCAAGATTCAGGTTTTACGTTTCAAGCTGAGCGGCGCACTCGCTGTGTTCCTGGTGTTTTGTTCCGCCGCGCCGGCCGATGACTTTGCCGCGCTCTGCGCCGACCGCGCGGCCATCGAGCGCGTTTATTATCAGCACCGCCTCGGCGAGAAGCCGCCCTTCGAGCAGGCGCTGCCCGCGGCCACGCTGGAGAATCTCGTGCGTCAGGACTTGCGCAAGGAAGCCGCGCTCAAGAAAAACTACGGCCTCGAAATCACACCCGCGCTGCTCGACGCCGAGGTGCAGCGCATCAACACCACCACCCGCGCGCCCGAGATGCTCGCCGAACTCAAAGCCGCGTTGGGCAACGATCCCGCGCGCTTTGCCCGCGCGATGGCCAGGCCCATCGTCGTTGAGCGGACCCTGCGCGCGCGCTTCGAAAACGACGATGCACTCCACGCCCCGCCCCGGCGCGAAGCCGAGCGCGTGCGCAACGGACTGTTCGCCGCGCGGAAAAGCGGCGCGGGCTTCGACGATCTGCTGCCGCTGCTCAAGCGCAATCACTCCAACGAAGTGAGCGAGGCCACGTGGCAGCTCGGCGCGCGCCCCGAGGAAAAACCGGGCGCCGAATCCGCTGATGAGTTGGAGATCAAGAAACGCTTTGGCCCGAACGCGCAGATGCTTTCCTCACCGCACGCGGGCGACGCGAAGGAGCGGAAGTTTTACTTCGCGGACCTGCCCGGTGAATTGCAGAACGTGCTGCGCGTGCAGTTGCACCAACCCGGCGACGTGAGCGCGGTGATCGAGATGCCCACCGGCTTCCTGCTCTACGTGGCGAAGGAGAAGACGGACGAAGCGTTGAGTGTGGCCGGACTGTCGCTTCCCAAACGCAGCTACGAACAATGGCTCGAAGAACAAACCGAAGGAACAAAATGAAAACGGCGCGACTTCCACTTCATCTCCTCGTGCTGCTGGCCATCAGCCTTCTGCCTTCCGGCTTCATCCCCTGCGCGAATGCACAAACCAACTACGCCATCCCGTGGTTCAAGATCGCGGGCGGCGGTGCCACCGCCCCGAGCACCGGCGGCGTTTACACCCTAAGCGGCACCATCGGCCAGCCAGACGCGGGCCGAGTCGCAACCACCAACGATTCCTTCCGTCTCGAAGGCGGCTTCTGGGGCATTGCCGTGCAGCAGGCCGGCTACCCCGTGCTCACCCTCACGCGCTCCGGCACCAATGCGTTCGTCACGTGGGTTACGGCGGAGACGCTTCATCCTCCAAAGCGTCACCAACCTCGCCACGCCTACTGCTTGGACTGACATCGGTTGGGCGGATGTCGTCACCGGCACCACGAACGTCGTCACCACCCCGCTCAACCCCGCGGTGAAGACCTTCTTCCGCCTGCGGCGGCCGTAGGCGTTCGGAGTCCACCCTTCAGGGTGTCGGGCGGCGGGGACACGCTGAAGCGTGGACTCCAAACGCGCGCCGGGTGGATTCACTTCGACGGCTTCTTCACCTTGGTCACGGATTCCTTGCGCTGCTTCTCGATTTCCGCGGCGGCGGTCATCGCCTCCTTCAGCGCGGGGCTGAGAAGGGCGTTGAGTTTGCGCACGAACAGCGCTTCCAAATCTTCCGCCTGTTCGATGTGCAGTTTCTCCCGCGCCGCCGCGTCGTCCTTCACGGAGCCGAAGCGGTCCTCGTAGGCGATGGCCATCTCGACCTGCGCGTCCTGGTAGGTCTTGTCAATTTTCGCGATGAGGTCGCCTTGCTCCGCGGTGAGCAGCGTGGCGAGGCGCTCGCGGAATTTCTCCTCGGCCTGTTCCATTGCCGCGCGCGCGGCCTGCTTCTGCGCGTCGGTCACGGACGGGTCGTTCTTCTGAATGCGCCGCGATGAGGCGACGCCTTCCGCGCTGAAAATTTCCTCGCGCGCGGCGAGGATGTCCGCCTTCTGCTGCGCGCTCAACTGGAGCGCCGCCGTGAGGCCGGGCACGAACTGCGCGACGTGCCCGCGTTTCTTCGCGGTGAAGAAGGCGAGGCCGGTCACGTCGGCGGATTTTTCCTTTTGCGCAAGGGCAGGGGATGGCATGGCGATGAGCGCGGCGAAGGCGAGGAGGATGAGAGTGTGTTTCATGATGCGGCTCCGGTGTGGGCAGTTGACGGATAACGATACGCTGTGCGGCGCGGGGACATGGGCAACGAATACTCCCGCCGCCGGAGGAAACAAGCCGAAGTTTCGGCGAGTCCATTTTGTTTGTGGTGGACTTGGGGTGGGAGGCGAGAAGGGGGCGCATCTTGCTATCGTGGGTTCGGACCGCGAGCCGTCCCGGCTCGCAGCGGCTCCGCATCCACGGAAACGTCCGGTCAATCCATGCGTCTTTCGGCATTCGTGGCCGCTGCGAGCCGGGACGGCTCGCGGTCCGATCTTCGACTGTCGCACCCCACGCTGAAAAGATGCCCGGCGGGAAGGGTGCTCGAACTCAGCCAAAATAAATCTTCCGCCCGCGCGTCCAACGCGGTAAGCAATCGCCACACATCGCATGAACACCCGCACCCTCGCCACCGTTTCATTGTTTACCACTCTCGCCGCGTCCGCGCTCTTTGCGGGCGACTGGCCGCAATGGCAGGGGCCAAACCGCGACGGCATTTCCGCCGAGACCGCCCTGCTCAAGCTATGGCCCACCGATGGTCCGAAGCTCGTGTGGACCACGCGCGCGCTCGGCGGCGGCTACAGCACGCCGTCCGTGGCGGGCGGGCGCATCTACGGCATGAGCTATCGCGGTGAGGACGAAGTCGTGTGGGCGCTCGACGCGAGCAGCGGAAAAGAAGTTTGGGTCTGCCGCACCGGCGGCAAACCCTCCGGCGTCGAAAAAAAGATCGGCTACAACGACGGCTCGCGCTCCTCGCCCACTGTGGATGGCGACGCGCTCTACGTCGTCGGCACCGGCGGCGACGTGTCGTGCGTCGGGACGGCGGACGGCAAGCTGCGCTGGCACAAGAATCTCGCGAGTGATTTCGGCGGGCGCATGATGTCCGGCTGGGGCTTTTCCGAATCGCCGCTCGTGGACGGAGCGAAACTCATCTGCACTCCCGGCGGCGCGCAGGGCACGCTGCTCGCGCTCGACAAAAAGACCGGGGCGAAATTGTGGCAGACCGCCGAGGTCACGGATGCCGCCGCGTATGCGTCCGTCGTCGTCGCGGAACTTTTTGGCAAACGGCAATACATCCAGTTCACCGGCGCGAGCGTCTTCGGCGTGGACGCCGCGAATGGCAAGCTGCTCTGGCGCGCGCCGCGGCCCGGCAAGACCGCTGTCATCCCCACGCCGATCGTGTTCGACAACCATGTCTTCGTGACCTCCGGCTATGGCATCGGCTGCAACCTTTTCAAAATCTCGATGGCCGGCGGCAAGTTCACGGCGACGGAAGTTTATGCGAACACCGACATGAAGAACCACCACGGCGGCGTGGTGCGCGTGGGCAACCATCTTTACGGCATCAACGACCCGCGCTTCCTGACCTGCATGGATTTCAAAACCGGCAAGGTCGTGTGGGAAAATGAAAGCGTCGGCAAAGGCTCCGTGACCTTCGCCGATGGCCATCTCTACGTGCGCAGCGAGGGCGGCAAAGGCGGCGGCGGCGCGGTCGCGCTCGTGGAGGCGACGCCCACGGGCTACAAGGAGACAGGCCGCTTCCAGCAACCGAACCGCAGCAACAAGAACAGTTGGCCACATCCCGTCATCGCCAACGGCCGGCTCTACCTGCGCGACCAGGACGTGCTGCTCTGCTACGACGTGAAGGACAAAAAACAGCGATGATCACGCGCCTAGCTCTCGCCACGAAACTATGGAAAACTCTGACCGCGAGAGAACACAATGTTTGAGAGCGTCCT
>JACQFS010000206.1 GCA_016199935.1 Verrucomicrobiota bacterium | reverse complement strand
CTCATCTTCGACGGCTACGAGCGCAACCGGCTCACCGGCTCGTTCATCCTCATCGAGCAGGGGACGAATCAGACCGTCGCCGCCGGGATGCTCTTCCCGCCGCTGGAGGCGGTGAAGCCGGAATACAACGACTTCGCCATCTGACGGCGGATTCAGGACCAACGGCAAATTCTCAGGAGCGACCCCCTTCCGGAGCGACCCCTTCCTGACCCCTTCCCGGCGACACCCCCTTGCTGCCGGGGCGTCGCGGGTTTATTTTCAACTGGGATGGCTTTCATCCGGTGGGAGGCGGATTTCATTTTAATGAATCGCATGAAAACGAACCGAACCACACCCGCCGAATCCGCCTGCCTTGCCTCGTGGATTCTCCCCCTGCTGGTTCTCCTGGCCGCAGGACCGTCTGCCTTCGGGCAGGGGGCGATTTCGCGGCAGAACCTTGGCGACGGCGCCGGCGGCACCAGCGTCAACGCCCCCATTGGCAACGCCGACGGCACCCTGCTCGCCGGCTCCGGCTTCTCCTTTCAGTTCTGCTTCGCGGCCACCGTCAATGGCCCCTTCACGGCGCTCGGCGGTCCGGGGCCGTTCCTCTCGGGGGCGTTCGCCGGATATTTCAACGAGAGTGCAATCACGATCCCCGGCTTTGGGCGGGGCACCACGCCGGCGCTCCTCGTCCGCGCGTGGGACAATGCGGGGGGAGCCATCACCAATTACAGCAACGCCGTGGTTCGCGGCCAGTCCGCCCCCTTCATCTCGCCGCCGCTTGGCGATCCGGTCAGCCCCTTTGAAATTCCGGTGCCGCAGGGCCTGCTCAGTTTCCGCCTCACCAATCGCGCCTTCCCGCCCCTCGCCGTGAGCCGGGGTTCCAACGGGCTGCTGCTGACCATTCCCACCGCCGCGGGGCAGAACTACCGGCTCGAGTGGTCGGCCAACCTGACGGCTTGGAATTTCCTCACCAACTTCACCGGCACCAGCGTGCTGTTCCAATACGTGGACCAGGCCATCGCCATCACGAACCGGCGGTTCTACCGCGTGATGGAACTGCCCTGATTCGGTGGCCGTGATGCTCTTCCCGCCGCGGGCGGCGGTGAAGCCGGAATACAACGACTTCGCGATCTGAGCGGGTCGCGCGGTGCGGCCCTCACCGCAGCAGGAGGCTGCGAACTGGTCCTCGTCCATTCGGCTTCCCTTGGCGAGTCTGGGTGATTCGCTGAAGGTGGAGGTGTCGATCAGTTTCACGCCGTTGCTGTTGGCGGAACTGTTCGCAGCGGCGGCGGCGGCCAAGTCGGCGCTCGTTTATCCAACCCATGCTTATCCGGTTTGCTGACAAAACGAAGAAACAAAAAAGACGTGACGCGAATTGCGCGAATTTACACGAATTGAAGAAATTGTTTTTGAATTCGCGCCAATTCGCGCAATTCGCGTCATGCTTTGTCAACCAACCGGACAAGCATGATCCAACCCGGCGCCGCCGGGTCCATGAGCGCCTCAGAAAAGGGTGGTTTTGAGGGTCGCCAGGGCATCGGGAGTCAAAATCCGCGGGTTTGAGCGTAAAATTGGTGGTTTCGGCTGTGGCGGAGATGTGGTGATTTGGCAATTTACCATGGTAGTTTACCGTCCGACCATGGTGATTCGCCGTCCGACCATGGTGATTTACCATCCGACCATGGTGATTTACCATCCGACCATGGTCGGTTGGTGTTCGCCAGTGGTGATTTGCCGCCCGACCACGGTCGGCTGGCGTTCAACCGGGGTGGGATGGCAAAAGACCATGGTGACTTGGCGTTCGACCATGGTGACTTGTCAAGTCACCCGGGTCGGTTGGCGTTCGACGCGGGTGATTTGTCAGGGGACGCCGGTCGGCTGGCGGTTGTCAGGGGTCGGTTGCCAGTCGCGGCGGGTGGAGGCGGCCATTCCCAGGCAAATCGGGCGTGGCGTTCGGCGGCTGAACGCGGCCCGCACCTGAAAAGCAAAAACCCCGGCGGAGGTCCGCCGGGGCTCTTTTGGGCTGACCGGATTATTCGGTGATGAACTTGATGGAGCGGGATTTCTCGGAGCGCTTGCGGCGGTTCTCGTCGAGTTCCTTCTTGCGCAGGCGCAGGTTCTTGGGCGTGGCCTCCACGTATTCGTCCACGTCAATGTATTCGAGGGCGCGTTCGAGGGAGAGCTTGAGCGGGGCGGCGAGTTGGATGCCCTTGCCGTCGCCCTGCGAGCGCATGTTGGTGAGGCGCTTTTCCTTCACGGGGTTGACGGGGATGTCGTTCTCGCGGGTGTTTTCGCCCACGATCATGCCGACGTAAATCTGGTCGCCCGGCTCGATCATCAGGCGGCCGCGTTCCTGCACCATGTTGAGCGCGTAGGAGGTGGCCTCGCCGTTGTCCATGGAGACGAGCGAGCCGTTCTTGCGCGCGGCAATCTCACCGCGGTCCTCGCCGTATTCGTGGAAGAGGTGGCTCATCACGCCCATGCCCTTGGTGGAGTTGACGAGGTCGGTCTCGAAGCCGATGAGGCCGCGCATGGGCACGAGGGCCTCGACGGAGACGGTGTTGCCGACGTGGCTCATGTTCGTGATCTGCGCCTTGCGGGCGGAGAGGTTTTCCATGATGTTGCCGAGGCAGTCGTTGGGGATTTCAACGTAGAGCTTCTCGATGGGTTCGAGCGAGGTGTCGTTCGGACCCTTCTTCCAGAGCACCTCGGGGCGGGAGACGAGGACCTCGTGGCCCTCGCGGCGCATCTGCTCGACGAGGATGGCGATCTGCATTTCGCCGCGGCCGGAGACGGCGAAAATCTTCGGGTCGCTGGTCTGGGCGATGCGGAGGGCGACGTTGGTGCGGATTTCCTTCACGAGCCGGTCCCAGATGTGGCGCGCGGTGACGAGCTTGCCGTCCTGGCCGGCGAGCGGGCCGTCGTTCACGGCGAATTCCATCTGAATCGTGGGCGGGTCAATGGGGATGTAGGGCAGGCCCGCGCGCAGTTCAGAATCGCAAATCGTCTCGCCGATGAACACGTCCTCGAAGCCGGTGAGGCCCACGATGTCGCCGGCGTGCGCCTCCTGGACTTCGATGCGCTTCATGCCCTCGAAGTGGAAGATGGCGGTGATCTTGCCCTTGGTGATCTTGCCGTGGCCGTGACTACAGATGGCGGGGTCGCCGAGCTTGACCTTGCCCTCGACGATTTTCCCGAAGGCGATGCGGCCGAGGTAATCGGAGTAGTCGAGGTTGGCCACGAGCAACTGGAAGCCGTCGCCCGCCTTGGCGCGCGGGGGCGGGATGTGCTTCACGATGGCGTCGAAGAGCGGCTCCATGGTGCCGCTGACGTGCTCGAGTTCGGCCTTGGCGTAGCCGCCCTTGGCCGAGGCGTAGATGAACGGGAAGTCGAGCTGCTCGTCGGTGGCGTTGAGCGACATGAAGAGTTCGAACACCTCGTCGAGCACCTTCTTGGGGGTGGCGTTGTCGCGGTCAATCTTGTTGATGACGACGATGGGCTTGGCGCCGGCTTCCAAAGCTTTTCGCAAAACGAAGCGCGTCTGCGCCTGCGGGCCGTCGGTGGCGTCCACGACCAGCAGCACGCCGTCAATCATGTTCATGATGCGCTCGACCTCGCCGCCGAAGTCCGCGTGGCCCGGGGTGTCCACGATGTTGATGTGGTAATTCTTGTATTTGAAGGCGGCGTTCTTGGCCTTGATGGTGATGCCCTTTTCCTTTTCGAGATCCATCGAGTCCATGAGGCGCTCCTCCGAGGACTCGTGCTGGTTGGCGCGGAAGGTGCCGGACTGCTTGAGGAGGCAGTCCACGAGCGTGGTCTTGCCGTGATCCACGTGGGCGATGATGGCGATGTTTCGAATGTGCTGCATGGGCGTAACGAGTAATCAGTGATGCGTAATGCGGAAGCCGGGCGAGCAAAACTGGCTGGCCCGTCGAACGACCGCCTCCCGGCCAAACCGAGAGCCGCGCAGTGTGGCCACCGCGCGGAAAAGGTCAAGCAACGCTTTGAAGTTGTTGGCGCGTCGGGCGCGGCGGCGAAGGAGGAACACCTTCTCTCACACCCGGTCTTCCCACCGACGCGGGTTGCGGCGCAAATCCATGACGGCCACGACGATAATCTCCTCCGGGCGAATCTGGTATCCATCTACGTTTTCCTTGGGATCGCTTCAAGCAGACGGGTGAGGAGTGAGATGCAATTTCGCGAGTCGGCGTCAAAGATTTCCGCGACTCCATCAAAGTTACGTCGGTCGTCACGAATCACGTTGGTATCGCGAGTTCTCTCTGCGTAGAGAGTCACGATAACCGGCTCCTTTTCCCCATCGCGGCGCAACGCGCGCCCAATTCGCTGAATGCGTTGGCGGCTAGATTGTGATGAAGCGGCGAGCACTGCGGCGTCAATTGTCGGAATGTCCAAACCTTCGTCCAGAGAACGGCAAGCAAGGAGAGCACCTCCCTTTCGTGCCTCGAAATCCTTGAGCACTTCGGTGCGCTCTTCGTCGTCCAGTTTACTGTGGAATGTTTCGCACCAATAGTGCGCAGGCTCTTTGATTCGCTCCAAGCGGCTGAGAGCTTCGCTCCGAAGATCGGTGAGTGACGCGATGCGCTCGAAAAACACCATTACCTTCATCCGATGATTGACGAAGAGGCGCACTAATTCCGCGCTGAGCACCATCTTGCTCTCCGCAAGGCACAGAATTGATGCGCGCTTGAATATGAGGCCCATCAGCTTTGCCAGCGCCGGATGGCTCTCCGCTCCTTCGCGGCGAAGCCGTTCGCTTATCCATCGCAAGAGGTCTGAATCTTCCACCTCGGTTAGCTCATCTTTGTAAAAGCGGTTTACGAATTCCAATTGGTCTCCAATCGCCTCTGACAATCTGTCGTAAGACCCCCGTTCCTCGTATGTGAGCGGAACTGCGACGTTTATTATCTTGAACGACGGCACCAACCCGTCCGCGTGTGCTTGCTTGAAATCGTAGCAGAAGCATTTGCCTCCGAGTTTGCCAGCGTTCCTGCTATTGACAGTCGCCGACAGGCCCATTCGGTGACTAAAGGCAAAATCGAACAGCCGCGAAAACTCCGGAGCGTCGAGATAGTGATGGCACTCGTCCGCAATCAAAAGGCTTGGAAAACCGCCCCGTTCACAGTGCGCCATGAAATCGCAGATTTGGCCATACACCGAGTTCACAACAGCAATGACCAGCGACCCTTTTGAAAAATCTTCGTGGACTCCACCGCCGTAGCGGCAAATGCGCCGGCCTGGAAAAAAGGCGCTGAGTTTTTTGTGCCACTGATTCATCAGGACAATGGTTGGCACCACCACCAGCGTCTGAGTGCCTTTTGCTCGTGCTCTCGTCCTTTCAATCGCTCCCGCACCGACAACTGTTTTCCCGGTTCCCGTCACGGCCTCGGTAATTCCCGAACATCCTGCCGCTTCCCAAGCATCGAGAGCGTTCCGTTGCCAAGGGTAGAGGATGCTTGCGACGGGATCAGTCGCGTTTACCACGGGAGCAGGAATGGCTCGCGGGACAACTGCGGGCGCTTCCGAAGTTTCCGGTTTGCGGCTTGCTTGTGAAGCGTCAGCAAATCTTTCGCGGCCTAGCTCACTAAATTCCCAGCCGGCAACGTCGCGTCCGGTGATTCCAACTTGCTTCACCAGCCCGTTGTTCTGTGCTAAGTCGAGGTAGGAATCGATTTGCGATTGCAATGTCTGGCATGGAATCATTTCGAGATTACTGCCTCGGTTGCTACCGCGTCATGTCGTTCTGGTTCTACCCCGCAATCTTCCGATACGCCTCGCCCTCGTTGATGGTCGGGTTTTCGGGGCGGCCCTTGTAGTGGTAGGTGAGCCGGAGATTCTCGATGCCCATGAGCCAGAGAATCGTCGCGTGCAAATCGTGGACGTGCAGCCGGTCCTCGACGGCGTGGAGGCCGAACTCGTCCGTGCTGCCGATGACCTGGCCGCCTTTCACGCCGCCGCCGGCCATCCACATGGTGAAGCCGGTCGGGTTGTGGTCGCGGCCGTCGCCCTTCTCGCTCATCGGCGTGCGGCCGAATTCGCCGCCCCACACGACGAGTGTCTCGTCGAGCAGGCCGCGCGCCTTGAGGTCGCGCAACAGGCCGGCCACGGGCTTGTCGGTTTCGCGGAAGCGGTCGCCGTGGTTTTTTTCGATGCCGCTGTGCGCGTCCCATTTGCTGCCCGCGCCGCTGTAGAGCTGCACGAAGCGCACGCCGCGTTCGACGAGCCGGCGCGAGAGCAGGCACATGCGGCCAAACGGCGCGGCCACGGTGTCGTCGAGGCCGTAAAGTTTTTTCGTCGCCTCGGTCTCTCGCGAGACATCCACGGCCTCGGGCGCCTCGGCCTGCATGCGGAAGGCGAGTTCGTAGGCGGCGATGCGTGCGTCCAGCTCGGTCTGCTGCGGGCGCGAGAGCGCGTGCTCGCGGTTCATCGCGTTGAGGAAATCGAGCTTGCCGAGCTGCTGCGCCTCGCCGACGCCCTCGGGCGTGTTGAGGTTCGCAATCGGCTCGTTGCCAGGCGTGATGCGCGTGCCCTGATAGACGGCGGGCATGAAGCCGGCGCCCCAGTTGCGCGGGCCGTTGACGACGGTGCCGGCGTTGTCCTGCATGACGACGAACGCGGGCAGGTTCTGGTTCGCCGTGCCGAGTCCGTAGCTGACCCACGCGCCGAGCGAGGGCCGGCCCGCGAGGATGGAGCCGGTGTTCATCTGGCACACGCCGTTGGAATGGACGATGCCGTTGGCCCAGCAGGAGCGGATGACGGCGAGGTCATCGGCGCAACCGGCGACGTGCCGGCACCAGTCGGAAATCCAGAGGCCGCTTTGCCCGTGCTGACGCCACTCGCGCTTGTCGGGAAAAATCGGCGAGTTGTATTCACCCATCGCAGTGATGAGTCCCTTGGTGAAGCTCGGCGGCAACGGCTGCCCTGCGTTCTTCTTCAACGACTCCTTCGGATCAAACGTGTCGAGGTGCGACGGCCCGCCTTCCATGAACAGGAAAATCACCGACTTCGCGCGCGGCCGGAACTGCGCCGGCTTCGGCGCGACGGGCGAGAGGATGTTCTTCGTCGGCGCGGCGAAGAGCCGGTCGCCCGCAAGCAGGTGCGAGAGCGCGAGGCCGCCGAAGCCCGCGCCGCTCTTGAGCAGAAAATCGCGGCGGGTGGAAATGGTCTCGGAGCGGAAACAGCGGGGGTCGGAATTTGGTTTCATGGCTTAGTCCACGTAGAGGAATTCATTCGAGTTGAGCAGCGCGTGGCAGAAGTCAGCCAGCGCGGCGGAGCGAAGTTGTGTGGCGGATTTTGCCCCGGTTGCACCCGCGTGCGGATGGATGTCGTTGTGCCGCGCGCTCGCGTCGGCGGAGGCACTGGGCTTGGCCTCGAACTGCCAGAAGCCCGCCGTCGCCTCGGTCGCGGCGTCGTGACTCGGGAGCAGTTCCGTTTCCTTGAGCGCGCCGGCCGAGAGCCGCACGTCGTCAATCATGCCGTCGAAGCCGCCTGATTTCGCGGCGCGCCCGCCGAGGTGGAGCGGAAGCGTGTTCTGCAATCCGCTCGTGAGCTTGTGCGGCACGTGCGCGATCTGCATCGGCTCGTCGTCATTGCCGAGGTCCTTCACGTAGAAAGTCACCTCGCCCGGCGCGGTGGCGGTCGCGAGCTTCACGCACGCGGCGACGAAATACGGCCGGCCCAGCGTGAGCGATTGGTCGGAGAAAATCGCCTCCTCGCCAAAGCTGCCGTCCTGCCTGGTGCCGATCATCTGCATCACGAGCGTCTGCGGTTTGCGGCGCGAGCCGGCTCCGGTGACGGCGAATCCCCAGCCGGGTTTCTTCGTGCTGCCGTCCCACTTCGCGGCGATGGTGCGGACGGCTCCGCTCTTCTCCACCGAACGCACGAGGATCGCGGCCTCGATGGTGAAATCTCCCTTGGGCAGCGTCTCACTGTCGGGCACCGCGAGCGCGTCGGAACCCATCTCCGGCGAAATGACCGCGGCCACGCCATCGCGATACGGCATTTTCTCCGTCGCAATCGGCGCGCTGGAAATCGCCGCGGCCTTGCCGCTTGCGCGCTTCGCCTGGTCGGCGAGGAATTTCACCGCGGCGTTCACTTCCGCCGGACGCGGCTCGCGGCCGAAGGCGAGTTGATACGCCTGCGCGACGGTCTGGCCATCGTCCATCGAGGCATCCTTCTCCAGCCGCGAGGCGAAGGCGCGCGCGTGGCGGAGCATCATCTGGCTGTTGAAGAGCAGCAGCGCTTGCGTGGGCGTAGTGGTCGAGTTGCGCTGCGAGACGCTGGAGAACGACTCGGCGAGGTCGAAGACATCGAGTAAGGGATCGCGCGCGTTGCGCATCGCCTTGCTGAAAATGGTGCGGCGCGGCGTGAGGAAGTCGCTGCTCGGCCCGCCGCCGTTCAACTTCAACTCGCCCGTGACGGAAAGGATCGCGTCGCGGATTTGCTCCGCTTCGAGCCGGCGCACGCTGCCGCGCCAGTAGAGTTTGTTCTCGGGGTCCTTGGTAGCAGCCGACGTGAGGAGGCTCTGACTATCTTCCGCGTTCCGCGTTTCAGCACCCGAGTTTGAAGTGAGCCTCCTTACGTCAGCTGCTACCGCGGATTGTCGCCACGTCCCGCTCATCAGGATGAGCTTGTGCATTTTCTTGAAACTCCAGCCGTCGGCCTGAAAACGCGCGGCGAGCCAGTCGAGCAACTCGGGATGCGACGGCTGCTCGCCGAGCTTGCCGAAGTCGCTCGTGTTCGCCGCGAGGCCGCGGCCGAAATGCCATTGCCAGATGCGGTTCACGATGACGCGCGAGGTGAGCGGATTCTCCGGGCGCGTGAGCCAGCGCGCGAGTTCGGCGCGGCGGCCGGTCGAGTTCGCCAGCGGTTTTACGTCGAGGGATTTTTCGTCGAGCACGGTGAGGTAGCCGGGCGGGACGAGTTCCTTGTTGCCCTTGGGCATATGCGTCGGCGGCGCGATGGGGCCGACATCCGTCACGGTGACGGCCGGCGGGAGCGGCTCGGGCTTGAGCGAGTCGAACTCGGTGAGCTTCTTGCGCAACGCGAGCACGCGCTCCTTCGCATCGCCCTTGAGCTTCGTGTCGAGGCGGTCGAACTCATAAGTCACCTGACGATACGCGAGCGAGGCAATCTGCTGCTCGTAAGGCGCGCGCTCGGCGACGGGTTTCTCCATCATCTCGCGGATGTCCTCGATGAATTTCTCGAACGCGCTTTTCTCGGCGTTCTTGCGCGGCTGGGCGAGAAGCTTGTCCAACTCCGCGCGGATTTCCGCCGTGGCCGCCTCCCATTTCGCGAGCTTCGCCTGATGCGCGGCGCGCTCCTGCGGCGTGGCGAGCACGAGGTCCTCGCGCGGCAGGAGCGGCGCGAAGAACGCCTGGAAGCGGTAGTAATCCTTCTGCAAAATGGGATCGAACTTGTGGTCGTGGCAGCGCGCGCATTGCAGCCCGGTGCCGAGGAACACGTCGGCCGTCGTGTCCGTGATGTCCTCGAT
>JACQFS010000205.1 GCA_016199935.1 Verrucomicrobiota bacterium | reverse complement strand
ATCTCGCCGGCTTCCCGCTCTGGTCGGCCAAGAAGAACCCGCTCACCGGGCCGTTCATTCCGGGCTTGAACGCCGCGCTCCTGCTCACCGCCGAGCAGTGCGACAAGCTTGTGGCCGCGCGCGAGGAGGTCATGGGAAATGAAAAACTCCAGAAGCTCGGCGCGGCCGTGAAAGCGAACCCCAACGCCTCCGAGGCCGACCGTGACGCCGCCCGCAAGGCGTATGAGGAGGCACGCGACCAGTTCAAGGACAAGGTGGACGCCATCCTCACCGCCGACCAGCGCAAGCTGGTCACGAGCATCGGCGCGGTCTTCGACGAGGTGGCCACCGCGACCCACGAGGCGTATGCCGACCGCTTCGCGCAATCGAAAGGAGACAAGGCTGCTTGGGCAGACCTTCAAAAAGAGGTGCCGCGATAACCGGCAATAGGACCGGCAAATAGACCGGCAATCCCGCCTGCGTGTTAAGACCTGTCATCGCGCCGCAGTTCAGTTATTCTCTTGATATTGCTGTTTATTTATAGGACTTACGACTGATGGCGCGGGCCAAGAAAACGGCAAATAAACCGGCAAAATTACCGGCAAGAAAAACGGCTAAGAAGCCGCTTGCGCTCGCTGCCCTTCATCGCCGCTGAGAAGCGCCGATCCACCTGCCACTGCGACGCAATTTCCTTCTGGTCCTTCCAATAGCCGACAGCGAGGCCGGCGAGGTAGGCTGCGCCGAGCGCGGTTGTCTCCGAGACGCGCGGGCGGACGACGGGCACGCCGAGGAGGTCGGACTGGAACTGCATGAGCAGATTGTTCGTGCTCGCGCCGCCGTCCACGCGGAGTTCCTTCAGCTTGATTTTCGCGTCAGCTTCCATCGAGTGCAGAACGTCGGCGACTTGGTAGGCGATGCCTTCCAACGCCGCGCGGGCGATGTGGGCAGAGGTCGTGCCGCGCGTGAGGCCGGCCATCAGACCGCGTGCGTATTGGTCCCAATGCGGCGCGCCGAGTCCGGCGAAGGCGGGGACGAGATAAACGCCGCCGGTGTCGGTGACTTGCGCGGCCAGCGCCTCGACGTCGCGGGACGACTTGATGATGCCGAGGCCGTCGCGCAGCCATTGCACGACCGCGCCGGCGATGAAGATGCTGCCTTCCAGCGCGTATTCGGTGCGGCCGTTGACGCGCCACGCGACGGTGGTGAGCAAATTGTTGCGCGACATGATCGGCTTCGCGCCCGTGTTCATCAGCATGAAACAGCCGGTGCCGTAGGTGTTCTTCACCATGCCGGGCCGCGCGCACACCTGGCCGAAGAGCGCCGCCTGCTGGTCGCCCGCGATGCCCGCGATGGGAATCGCGCTGCCCCACATCGCCGTCGCGCCATACACTTCGCTCGACGCGCGCACCTGCGGCAGCATCGCGCGCGGCACGCCGAAAAGTTTCAGCAGATCGTCGTCCCAATCGCAGGTCTTGAGATTGAAGAGCATCGTGCGCGAGGCGTTGCTCACGTCGGTCACGTGCGCGCGCCCGCCGGTGAGATTCCACACGAGCCACGAGTCAACCGTGCCGAACGCCAACTCGCCGCGCGCCGCGCGCTTCCTCGCGCCGGGGACGTTTTGCAAAATCCACTGGAGCTTAGTGCCGGAAAAATAGGCGTCCACCACGAGGCCGGTCTTGCGCCGGATCATCGGTGCCTTGCCGGCCTTCCGCAGACGGTCGCACGCGCCGGCGGTGCGGCGGTCCTGCCACACGATGGCGTTGCAAATCGGTTTGCCCGTCGCGCGGTCCCACACCACGGTCGTCTCGCGTTGGTTCGTGATGCCGATGGCGGCGATGTCGTTCGCGGTGAGGCGCGCCTTGAGGATGGCATCGGCGGCGACGTTCGACTGCGTGGCCCAGATTTCATTCGCGTCGTGCTCGACCCAGCCGGGCCTGGGGAAAATCTGCCGGAACTCCTGCTGCGAAACGGAGACGATGTTGCCGGCGTGATCGAAGACAATGGCGCGCGAACTGGTCGTGCCCTGGTCGAGTGCGAGGATGTATTTCATGGGGCGTAAGGAGTAATGCGGAATGCGTGATGTGTGATGCGTGATCAGTCCGACGCGCGGTCCCTCACCAGCACCATTTGAAAACCATCGCGCCGAGCACGCCACCGATGATCGGACCGAGCACCGGCACCCACGCGTAGCACCAGTCACCGCCGCCTTTGCCGGGAATCGGCAGAAGCGCGTGTGCGAGCCGCGGCCCAAGATCGCGCGCGGGGTTGATCGCGTAACCCGTCGGACCGCCAAGCGAAAGGCCGATGGACCACACGATCAGTCCCACGAGGAACGGTGCGAAGCCTTTCTCGAAGCCGCTGTTCGGCACGAGATTTTCCGGGCGCAGGATCGCGAGCACGCCGAGCACGAGCACGGCGGTGCCGATGATTTCCGTCACGAGATTAGCCAGCGGTTTGCGGATGGCCGGCGCGGTGCAGAAGACGGCGAGCTTGGCGCCCTTGTCCTCGGTCGCGCCCCAGTGCGGCAGATACGCGAGCCACACGATCACGCCGCCGAGGAACGCGCCGATCATCTGCGCGGCGACGTAGGCCGGCACATCGGCCCACGGAAATTTTCCGATGGCCGCGAGGCCGATGGTCACAGCGGGATTCAAGTGCGCGCCACTGATCGCGGTGACGAGATACACGCCGACCGTCACGGCCAGCGCCCAGCCGGTGGTGATGACGATCCAGCCGCCGTTGTTGCCCTTGGTTTTTTGCAGCACGACGTTCGCGACGACGCCATCGCCGAGCGCGACGAGGACCATCGTGCCAAGAAGTTCAGCGAGAAAAGTGGTCATAGGCTTGTGGGTGGTCGCGTTGGGAACTTGCGCGGGAGGCTAGGCAAACGCGCCGACGGTGTCCAACGCAAAGGCCACGACACGTTGATTTGATTCGGAGGGACGAGCTACGCGAGTCCCCATTCGTCGGGCGCAGGAACCAAGTCAGTCAGGGACTCGCGTAGCTCGTCCTTCCGAGATCGGTTCGGGGAAATTCACGAAATCAATTGCCGGCTGACCTTCGAGCACGCGCTGCAAGTCGCGGCACACGGCCTCGAAGGTGCGCGTCTGCGCCTCGTGCGTGAACGCGCCGACGTGCGGGAGCAGGATCACGTTGTCGAGCAGCGCCAGCGGGCCGGGCTGCGGAGGCGGCTCGACCTCGCGCACGTCCAAGCCCGCGCCGCCGAGGTGGTGCGTCTTGAGCGCGTGCAGCAGCGCCGCCTCGTCCACCACGCCGCCGCGCGAGGTGTTGATGAAGAACGCGCCGCGCCGCATCGCCGCGAAGGCGCGCTCGTTGAAGCAATGCTTCGTCTCCGGCGTGAGCGGCGTGTGGACGCTCACGAAGTCCGCCTGCGCCAGCGCGTCTTCGAGCTTGGTGCAAAAATCAATCTCCGCCCACGAGGTCGAGTGCGCCTCCTTTTTCACGAACGGATCGAAGACGACAATCTTCATGCCGAACGCGCGCGCGCGATCCGCCACCATTTTGCCGATCCGGCCGAAGCCGCAAATCGCGATGCTCTTGCCGAAGAGTTCGATGCCCGTGCAGCCGCGCCGATCCCAGCCGCCGCCTTTGGTCGAGACATCCGCGAGCGGAATCTTGCGCGCGAGGGCAAGCATGAGGCCGAGAGCGAGTTCGGCGACGCTCACCGCATTCGCCGAGAGCGGCGCGATGACGACCACGCCGCGCTCGGAGGCGGTCGCGAGATGGATGTTGTCCAGCCCCACGCCTACGCGTCCGATGCCGAGGAGCTTCGGCGCGGCCGCGAGGAGTTCGGCGGTGAGTTGCGTTTGATTGCGCACCATCACCGTGCGTGCTTCGGCGAGCGCGGCCTTGAGTTTCGCGGCGTCCTTCCACATCGCCGGGTCGCGCACGACTTGGAAACGCTCCGCCAGCCGGTCAATCGCCGGTGCTTGCAGGTCTTCAGTGATGAGGATGTCCATTGTCAGCCGGTGGCCGCGCTCGTGAGAGCGCGGGTGGAATTCGTCTCCGTGCGAGGAAAAGTCACCCACGTTCTCACGAACGTGGCCACGCTAAATTTTCCCCCACTCAATCGGCTTCGTGCAGTCCACGTGCTGGAGTTTCTCCTGCACGGCCTCGGGATATTTCTGCGCGGCCCCGGTGTTGAAGACGAGGATGCGGTCCTTCGGCTTGATCACGCCCTGCTTGAGCAGCACCTCCAGCGCGCCGTAGCACACGGCCGTCTCCGGGCAAAGCGCGATGCCTTCCTGCGCGTTCGCGAGCTTCATCCATTTCGGGATGTCCGCCTCGGGTGTGGCGAGCGCGACGCCGCCGCTCTCGCGCACGGCGTCAATGATCATGAAATCCCCCACCGCCGCCGGCACGCGGATGCCGCTCGCCACGGTGGCGGCATTCTCGAACTTCTTCGCGAACCGTTCTCCTTTCGCAAATGCATCGGCGATGGGCGCGCAGCCGGTGCTCTGGCACGAGATCATCTTCGGTTTCTTCGGCGACTTGAGCCAGCCGAGCGCTTCGAGTTCGGCGAACGCCTTCCACATTCCGATCAGCCCCGTGCCGCCACCGGTCGGGTAGAGGATTACGTCGGGCAACTCCCAGTCGAACTGCTCCGCCAGCTCCAGGCCCATCGTCTTCTTGCCCTCGATGCGATACGGCTCCTTGAGCGTGGAGATGTCGAACCACCCCTTCTCCTTGCGCCCCTCGCCGACGATGCGTCCGCAGTCCGTGATGAGGCCGTTGACGAGGAACGTGTGCGCGCCGGCGAGCCAGCATTCCTTCTGGTTGATGACCGGCGTGTCCTGCGGCATGAACACCCACGCCTCCATGCCCGCGCGCGCGGCGTAGGCGGCCATTGCGCCGCCCGCGTTGCCGGCGGTGGGCACGGCGACCTTGGTGATGCCGAACTCCTTCGCCTTCGAGATCGCGAGCGCCTGGCCGCGCGCCTTGAAGCTGCCGGTGGGCAAGCGGCTCTCGTCCTTAACGAACAGATGCTCCACGCCGAAATGCGCCGCGAGCCGTTTCGTTTCGAGGATGGGCGTGATGGTCTCGACCAGCGACACGATGCACTCGGGCTTCTCGATGGGGAGCATTTCGAGATAACGCCAGATCGTGGGCGGACGGCCGATGAGTTCCTTCTTGGTGAAATTCTTCTTCAACGCGGCGAGGTCATACTTCACCCAGAGCGGCTTCTGGCAACTGGTGCAAAGCTGGTGCGGCTTGTCCTTGGGATAGTGCGCGCCGCAATTGGCGCATTCGAGGTGAGTGACGAAATTCATGCGTGCGCGGATTCAACGCGACGCCCGCGTTGCCGGTCAACGGCGAAGTGCCCATCGCTTGGCGTCCACTATCCGGCAAGCGGATGCGCGAGCTCAAGCGGCACCGGGTGGTTTCTCGGGGGGCAGTGTTGCTCCCGGTGCAGGTTGTGCCGCAGGAGCCGCTTCTAGCTTTTGAGCTGATTTCAAATGGTCGAGCAGCTTCTGGAGAATCTCCTTCTCGTTCTTCCCGGGCGGATGCGCGATGAAGATTTCCGGATCCTTGTAATCCAATCCAGCTTGGGCGACATCGCGTTTCTGAGGCGGATAATTTTCTTCGATCCATTTCACCGCCGCCTTCTTGAGGTTGTCGTCCTTCTTCACCCAGCTTGTCAGTTGCGCCCTCAGTTGGGCGACTGCTTCCTTCAGTTTGTCCTGCTTCTCCTTCTCCTCCTTGTCGCTTTTTTCCTTCTGCTCGTCCTTGTCATCGCCTTTGCTGCGAATGAACTGGTCACGCAGTTTCAGCATCCAGCCGAGGAACGCCTTGGGATACATGCCGATGAGGACGCAATAGACCACCAGCCAAGTCTTCTCCTTCATGGTCCAGACTTTTTCCGTGGCGTTAAACGCGCCGAGGCCGGCCAGCAGCACGGCGATGCCCAGGATGCCCAGCGCGCCGGCGAACACCAGATTGAAGCCATACTCGAAGATGTTTTTGTAAGTCGGATAGCCGGCGTGGATGAGGTTGGGATCGTCTTTCAGGCGTTCCTTGTGCACGTCCTCCTTGTCGTCCAGATAATATTTCCAGCCACTGAGCGCGGAGCCGAGCGCAGCCCAGAAGAACGCCTGGATGAAGAACCCCTTGTTGCCGGGCAGGCACCGGTCGAGCCATTTGCAGCGGCAGCAGTTCGAATTGAGGCAGACCAGCACGGCCAGGCAACCGAGCGTGGCGAGCACCAGGAGGATTTGGATGATTAAATAGTTGGAAGACTTGCCGACTGGGATGCCTTTATCCTCCAGTTGCTTTTCAATGGTTGGACGAGGGGCGGGAGCAATGGCCTGAGTGGGCGCAGCGGGCGGAGTGGGCGCAGCGGG
>JACQFS010000204.1 GCA_016199935.1 Verrucomicrobiota bacterium | reverse complement strand
GGAATCAATGAACACCTTCGCGGCGAACTCGCGCCCGCTCTCCATCACGATTCGGGTGATGCGCGCGCCGTCCTTGCGCACGCCGCTTTTCAGATCGAGTCGCTCACCGAACACCACCTGCACGCCGGCCTCTCGGGCCATGTCATTGAAAACCGCCTTCGCCGCGCGCGGCTCGAAGAGAAACTGCGCCTTGATCTCCTCCATGCGCGGCCCGTCCACGCCCCAGATTTTCGGAAGCCACGTCAGGTAGTCTGCGCGCTTCTGAAATTTCCACGCGCCCGGTTTGGTGTAGAAGCGATACACGCGCTGGTAAAACTCCCGCGACAACCCGCCGATGGTGTCGGTGGAGCCATTGTCCGTCATGCCGAGGCCGCCGCTCGTCATGCCACCAAGATGTTTGCCCGGCTCGATGAGGACGGTCTTCTTGCCCGAGCGCGCCGCCTCGACTGCCGCGATCACACCGCCGGAGGTGCCGCCGTAAACGCACACGTCGGATTGAGTGACGGTCGCGGCGTGGGTTGTCAGGGTGATGGCAAGCGACAAGAAAGCCGTTAAAACGGCTGCGGGTGGCTTTGTGCGCCGGGACACCTGGCTGAAGCCAGGTGTTAATGAGAGGAACGCGACGAGCCGGCGGAAGGTCATGGCTAGATGTTCACCTGCTCGGACTTGGCCGCGCCGGAATCGCGGATGCCGCGCAACTTTTTCACCTCGGCGATCTCGGAGCGCAGGTGCGTGCCGAAGATCGTGATGTCCGAACTGTGGATGAGCAGGTTCGCGCCGAGTTGATGGAAGCACGCGAGTTGCTCGACGTTGCCGGAGAAATGAATCCCCGCGCCGAGGCCGGCGGCGCGGGCCTTGCGGAAGATCGTCTCGCACGCGGCGAGAAATTCCGGCCGATCATATTCCTCCGGCATCCCGAGGCTGCACGAGAGGTCGTGCGGGCCGATGAGCACGGCGTCGAGATCGGGCACGGCGAGAATCTCATCGAGCGCGCGCATGGCGGGCGTGCTTTCGATGTTGATGATGAGCGGCTGGGCGTTGCGCTCGCGCAGATAATTCTCCAGCGCGGGCTCGAACGGCACGCCTTCGAGCCGCTGAGAGAGGCGCTCGCCTTTCACCGGCCGGAACTTCACCGCGCCGCGCAACGCCTGCACTTGCGCCACCGATTCGATGTAGGGCGCGATGACGCCGCCCGCGCCGCCGTCGAGCACCATGCACGCCGCGAACGGATCGGGCGACGGGATGCGCACGATGGGCGGCAGGCCCATGCGCGAATACGTCTGGCACATCCACGAGAGGTGCGCGCGGTCGAGCGCGACGTGCTCGGTGTCGAGGAAGACGAAGTCGAGTCCGGCATTCGCGATGGAGCGCGGCCACTTGGGCGAGGGCGAGACGATGCAGGTGCCGAAGACGGTGTCGCCGGCGCGGAGTTTGGTGGTGAGTTGGGCGGAGGTCATGACGGCGAGGGGTGAAATTACTTGGCGGGATTCTCGGCTCCGGCCTTGAGCCACTCAAGATTGAATCGCGCAAGCCGCAAGGCCTCGTAAGCTTTCTTCTCCCCGCCTTCGTAGAGGCAAAGGACGGTGCCGTCGGGCAGGCGCGCGAGGCTGGAGTAAGCGGACGGGCCGCGGTTCAGCAAACGTTCGACGGGCCAGGATTTCCCGTCGTCGGTGCTGGAGCGCACGGTGAGATTGATGCGCGATCCCTTGGGCTTGCCGTCGAGCGGGGCACCCGGATTCGGATTGCTGAAAAGCAGTCGACCATCGGCATACCGCAGCAAGCTGCCCTGACATTTCGGACACGGGAGTTGTTTCTCCTGCGAGATCGCCGACCACGTCGCGCCGCCGTCGGCGCTCGTGGCGATGCCGCGAAAGCCCTGAAACTCGCCCTGCATCCGCGTGTTGACGAGGAGCGAGCCATCGGCGCGCTCGATGACCTGACATTCATTGCCGCCCGCGGAAATGGGCGCGCTGATCTGCCACGACTTCCCGCCGTCGTCGCTGAACATCATGTGCGAATTAAATTCGAGCTGCTTGCCGGACAGTGTCCGCTTGTGATCGGAGGGGATGACGAGCCGGCCCTTGTGCGCGCCGCGCGTGAGTTGAATGCCGATGCCCGGGCCGGTGGCGACCCAATCCCAGTCCGGTTTCATCGTCGTGTCGCTGAGGTTGCGCGGCGCGGACCAAGTCTTCCCGTCATCGGAGCTCGACGTTATGAGCACCGCTTTGTTGTCGCGATTGAACGGCAACCAGATGGTGCCGGTCGTCGCATCCACGACCGGGCATGGATTGCCGATGGTGATCTTGGCGGTGTCACCTTCCTCATAAACAATCTGCTGTGCCGACCACGTGCGCCCGCCGTCGGTGCTGCGCTTCATCACGAGATCAACGTCGCCGTGATCGCCCGACCCGGACTTGCGCCCCTCGCAGAACGCGAGCACGGAACCCTTCGCCGTCACGAGCAACGCCGGGATGCGGTAGGTGTGATAACCGTCGGTGCCCGCCGTGAAGAGATTCGTCTGCTCGAAGATGGCGTTCGCAGCCTCCGCTGGAACAAGTGCGAGCAGCATTGCGGCCAGCGTCGTCCCAATGAAGTTCAACACGGAAGATTTCATTTCGCTGAATCCTTCCCGTCGGTGAGCCATTCGAGGTTGAAGCGCGCAAGCGTGAGCGCGTCGCCCGCGAAGCCGGGCTTCGCACCGCGGCCGTAGAAGCAAAGGATCGTGCCCGCCTTGGTCACGCCAATGTCGCTGTAGGAGCTCCAGCTTGCCTCGACGGTTTTGTTCACGGCCCACGACTGGCCTTCGTCGTAGCTCAACTTCACCGAAACATTCTTGCGGTCACGGTTCTTGCCCTCCTCGGCTTTGCCACCGGTCTTCTCGAGATTGTGCGGATTGGAAAAGAGGATGCGGTTTTTGCCGCCGTCCTTCGCGAGCGAGTAGCGCACGATGCCACTCATGCAAATCGGTTCGAGCAGCGCGTCATCGAACTTCGGCGTGCTCCAACCGGTCGCGCCATCCTTGCTCGTCGTCACGAGGCGGCGGTGCGCTTTGGATTCGCTGCGCACGTTGAGCATCACGCGACCGTCGGCGAGTTCGATGGCGACGGTTTCGTTGGGATTGATCCAGTCATCGGTGCAAGGCACGGCGATCTCGCCCGCGTGCCACGTCTTGCCGTGGTCGTCGCTGAAGATCGTCGCGGTGACGGAGGGGCGGTGCGCATTGCCGCCGGTGCCGGTCGAGAGCCACACGGGCACGACGAGGCGACCGGTGCGGAGTTGGATGCTGTGATCGGGACCGGTGGCGAGCACCTTCCAATCGTATTCGTTCAACCGGCGACGGGCGGCCGCGGACCCGTCCGCCGAATCCGCAGTGTCGTCCTGGCGGTTGCGAAACTTTTCAAACGCCGCCGTGATCTCCACCGGCTTGCTCCAGCTCGCGCCGTCGTCCGTGCTGCGCTGGTAAAAGCACCTCATGTATTCGAGGCAGAAGACCATGTGCACCGTGCCGTCGCGATCGGCGATGAGCACGGGGTTGTTGTAGGTCAGGTCGTTGGTGTTGACGTTCTTGATCCGCAACGCGAACGGATTCTTCGGCTTCGGCCCCGGCACGTCGGCGATGCTCTTGGGCGCGCTCCACGTCTTGCCGTCGTCGGTCGAGCGGCGCAGCAGGATGCGGATGTCCGACCAGTCGCCGCCGCCCTTGCGCGCCTCGCACCACGCAAGCACGGTGCCTTTCGCCGTCACGACGATCCCGGGGATGTGGTAAATGTTGTAAGCCGGATCGTCGCCAACCTTGAAGAGGTCGAGCTTCTCGACGAACGGCTCGGCGGCCATCGACGTCAGCGCGAGCGCTCCGAGCAACATTGCAATGAGTTGTTTTTTCATAATCCGTGTCGATCCGTGTTCATCCGTGGTTCAAAAATATTTCGCGCGGGCGGGCCGCCTGCGCTCCTCACCATTCGCCCGCTCGTTTGAATTTCGCCTTCACGTTCTCGCTGAACTTCGCGACGGCCTTGTCGAGATTCGCGAGGACTTCTTCACTGCTCTTGCCCGCGGTGTCGCGCGCGGCGGGGATGACGGTGTTGCACTCGTTGCTGTCCATGAAGCGCGCGGCGTCGAGCAGCGCGGCCTGTTCCTCGGGCGCGACGACGAGGAAGCCGTGCTTGTCCGCGTGAATCAAATCGCCGGGCGAAACCTTGCGTCCGAAAACTTCCACGTCGCAATCGAACTGCACCGGGCTGACGTGCGCGTGCCCGACACAGAGCCGCCGCGCGAGCGCCTTGAACCCGGCATTGGTCATCTCGTCGAGATCGCGGATCGCGCCATCAGCGATGGTGCCGACGCAGCCGAGCGAGCGGTGCATGTTGCTGCTCACCTCGCCCCAGAGCGAGCCGATGACGCGCGGCTTGTCGAGGTCCTGCACGACCACGATCTTCGGCCCCGGCACGCTCGCGATGTAGCGGCGGTAGTCGGCCCAACCGTTCGGATTCGTCTCGCGATGCTTCTTGTTGCTCGGCTCGATCACCACCGTGACGGCGTAGCCGACCATCGGCCCCATCTGCGGCATGAAGTCGCGCGTCTCCTCGACGTTGAACGCGTCGGCGGCGGGGTTGCGCTTGGTGATCTGCTCCCAGCCGTTGTAAATGGTCGGCG
The DNA here is from genome assembly GCA_016199935.1 of Verrucomicrobiota bacterium. Lineage (GTDB taxonomy): Bacteria > Verrucomicrobiota > Verrucomicrobiia > Limisphaerales > JACQFS01 > JACQFS01. The sequence continues at coordinate 9,533 of JACQFS010000204.1, read as the reverse complement.
TGTTCCAGCGTTTGAGTTGGAGGAGATCGGAGTGCGAGAGGGTGCGGGATGATGACATGACAGGATTCGGTTTCTGATGATTATCGTTTGGCAGCGGGAATAATTTGCGCCGCCGTTGGCAACTTGGCGAGCCACGATTCCTTGATCGTGAGATGCAACACCTGTTGCCAGCGATGCGGCATGAAGAGGTGCAGCGTGCCGTCCTCGGTGAACGCGTCGAGATACGAGCACTGGAAATTAAAACCGCCGACGGCGTGGAGCGGTTGCACGGCGTTGGCCATGACGAAGCGTGGTTCGCCCCACGTGTGGCCTTCGTCGGTCGAGGTGGACACCCAGACTTCCGAGCGCACTTTCATTGTCTCGGCCTTGTCGTTGAGATCGCGCGGATTGGTCGGTGGCACTTTGTTGTGGTGAAAGGCGACGAGCGTTTTGCCGTCGGACAACGGAAACAACATCGGCGGCGCGTCGGGATGCACGAGCGAACTCGGCGCGGGCTTGGTCCACGTCTTGCCGTCATCCTGGCTCCATGCGGTGAAGAGATGGCCCTGCGGCGTGCGCGACATGAAGAGCACGCGGCCACCGCCGAGATTCAGCGGGCGACCTTCGTCCATCCGATCGAAGCCTACGGCGAACCAGCCGTTCGGTCGCGCGCCGGGTAACAGCGTCCACGTCTTGCCTTGGTCTTCCGAGCGCAGGAGAAATTGTTTCGTCGTGAGCGGCTTCACCGACCAGTCGGCGAGATGCGAGCCGAGGAGCCACGTGCCCGCGTCGGTTTCCGTCATGCGCATCACCGACATCCCGCGGAACTCCGGGTCGTTCACCGGCGCGATCAATTTCACGTCCGACCAAGTGCGCCCGTCGTCGTCCGACCAGCGGTAGCCGATCGACGCGTTTTCGCGCTGGCCGTTTTCCCATGTCCACTTGCCGGGAATCGGCTGCGTGCCAAAAGCGTAGAGTCGCTTCGAGCCGCGCGGGATGAACGGAATAAAACCGTGCTGGCTGTAGGGAATGTCGAACGCGACGGTCGGGCCTTTCCACGTGCGGCCTTTGTCCGACGAGCGGTAGGCCATCATCGTGTTCATCTTCTCGCCCTTGCTCTTCGCGTAGTGATCGCCCTCGGGAAATATCAGCAGGAAATCGCCGCCCGGCGTGATCGTCGCGCGCGTTTCGAGCACGCGCGTCGTGGTGCGATGCACGACCTGGCCGTTGATCAATCTCGACGTGACGAGCCCGAGCACATCGCGCGCGACGAGGCTCGCGGGAAGTTGCTTCGTGGAAATGTCCGCCGAGCCGATGCGAACTGTCTCCATCAACGGGAGCGGTTCGAAAGCGAGCTTCTTGGTTGTTACCGCCGCCAATGGCCAATCATCCGTGCGGAATGGCGACGCTGGAAGTCCGGCGGCGTTGACGAGATTGCCCTTCGGATTTGCCGCCCAGGCATAACGCACCGCTGCCGGCTCGCGCACGGTGTCGCTCCAGACGATGACCTTCTCGCCATCGAGCTTCGCTTTGGCCCAGACGAAATTCTTGTCGCTGCCAGCAATCGCGAAGCCTTGCGGCTCGCTGTTCGAGAACTTGAGCCCGGTCGCGTGATCGAATGTGAGCGCCATCTTCTCGTCGTCGCGCTGCGCCGAGCGAAACAGCGGGCCGGACCAAATGGGGATGCTCTTGCCATAAACATCGTGCAACGCGAGCGGCGAGAGGCGCGCAGCAAAATCCACCTTGTTCGTCGGATGCCCCGCCTTCTCACCGCCGAGGTCGATGGTGATCGCCATGCCGGTGCGCGGCACGGAGAGCGTCTTGCGCATTTCGTCGCGCACGGCGACGCCCCAACCGGTGGGTTCGCTCGGAAGTTTTTGCTCCTTGTTGAAACCCGGCAACTGCACCCACGCGAAATAAAACTCGTCGCCCCAGCGCGCGCGCCAGTCGGCGATGAGCGTCCGCAACTGCGCGCCGTAAAGTCCGGTGAACGGTCCCGCGGCGTTGCGCTCGCCCTGATACCAGATGCAACCACGCATCGTGTAGGGCACCAGCGGCGCGATGACGCCATTGAACAATCCACCGGGCGTCATCACGCGGAGGTTCTTGAATGGCGACGGCGCCTTGGGTGCGGGCTCGCCTTTCTTCGTCGCCTCGGCGCGTTGCTTCAGCCAGACCTTTTTCTTTTCCAGAAAATCTTTCTGCTCGCGCTCCGGCTCGAAGTTCGAGAGCCGTTTCCGCCAGTCGTCGAGCATCGGCTTGAGCGCCGGCATGGCCTGCTGCGGAGCGAGACTTGTCCACGCCTCGATGGGCGTGCCGCCGACCGACGCGCTCAAGATGCCCACGGGCACGCCGAGTTGCCGGTGCAAGTCGCGCGCAAAAAAATAACCGATGGCGGAAAACTCCGCAGCGGTCTGCGGCGAGCAAATGCGCCATCGGCCCGGACGGTCCGCGAGCGGCTCGGACGGCGGAACGGGGAGCGCGTAGATGTCGAACGGCGTATCGTGAACGAACAGCCGGATCTGCGGGAACTTCGCTGCCGCGATTTCCTCGTCCGCGCGATCCACGGCGCCGTGCAGGCCCTTGAGTTGCATCTCCATGTTCGACTGGCCGGAGGCGAGCCAGACTTCGCCCACGAGCACGTCCTTCACGGTGAGCGAGTTTTTCCCCTTCACGGTCAGCGTCTGCGGTTCGCCCGACGGCTTGAGTTTGTCGAGTTTCACCATCCATTTGCCATCGGCACCGGCCGTCGTGGTTTGAGATTGGCCTGCGATTGAAACGGTCACCGCTTCGCCCACATCGGCCCAACCCCACACCGCCACGGCGGCGTCCGCCTGCAAGACCATGTGGTCGGAGAACACCGTGGGCAGTTTCACATCCGCGCGAGCGCTGAGCGAACCGAGTGCGACGGTGAGCGCAGCCAGGGCTGTCGAAGCAAGGCGGCACGCGTTCATTGTTTTGATTCGCGATGTGAACTCACCGAATCACGTCCGTCCGTGAGCCACTCCAAATTGAAACGCGCGAAGTGAAGTTCATCCCAGTAGTGCGTGCTGCCCTTGTCGCCACGCTCATAGACGAAGCCGATGGTCATGTCATCGAGCACCACGAGGTCGGAGTAGGAGGCGGGATGCGGCCAGATGGTTTTGCCGGCGGTCCAACTCGCGCCCTCGTCGTAGCTGAGGCGCACGGTGAGATTGTAGCGACCGTAGGGATGCTCCTTCTGGCGAAATGGCGACGCGGGACTGGAGAATAGAAGACGATTCTTGTCGTGCTGCGCGGCGAGCGTGAATCGCTCCGTCGCGCCGTGGCAGCGGGGCGTTATGAGTTCTTCGGCGCGGCGCAACGTGCCCCACGTCTCGCCGCCGTCTTTGCTGATGGCAGTGAGGTGGCGGAGGTTGTCGGGCGAATCCTCGGAGCTTTCGTTGCGCGACATGACCATCACGTCGCCGTTGGCCAACTCGACCAACTGACACTCGCTCGTGTGCAGGCCAATCGTGCCGCCGAGTTTCCAAGTCGCGCCGTGGTCGTCGCTGAAGAACGTGTGAGCAAAACTGCGGAGCTTCCCGCCGCCGATGTCCTCGCGATGGCGCGCGGGCACGATGAGCCGGCCTTTCTTCGCGCCGAGTTGAAGTTGAATCATCGCATTGCCCGGGCCGACACCGTAGCGCTGCGACCAGCCCTTGGCCCACTGCGCGCCGCGTCCCGCGCTCGACGGGTCGGCGCCCTCATCGGCTTTGCCCTGGAGTTTGTCCCACTCGGGTCGCGTGACTTGCGCGTGGATCATCACCGGGCCCTGCCACGTTCCACCGCTGTCGGAGCTGGTGAAGTGGGCGTATTGCTTTTTGTCGCGCAGGAAAAAGAGCCAGAGCTTCCCTCTGCTGCGTTCGAGGCCGACGGTGAGGTCGGTGCAGACGCGATCCGCGTCGTCGAAGATGATTTGCTCGGCGCTCCACGTCTTGCCTTTGTTGCGGCTGCGCTTGAGGACGATGTCGTGATTGCCGATGTCGCCGATGCCGTCGTTGCGTTTCTCGGCAATGATGAGCACGTCGCCATTGGGAGCCTGGAGAATGGCGGGGATGCGGTAGTTGGGTTTGTTCTTCGGGGAGTTGGGGAAGACGGGCGTGGTCTCGAAGAGCGGTGCGGCGGCGTGGGCGATCAGAGGCAGCAGCAGGACGGCGGCAATGGGACGCAGAGGACGAATGAGACGGATGAGGAATCCTCCGGCGGCAGGTGTGCGGAGTGACGGGATCATGGGTTCACCACGTTCTGCGGCCTGCCAGCGAGGAAGGCGCGGAGATTTTCCACCACCACCGCCATCAGGCGCGCGCGCGCGGCACGGGTGGCCCAGGCGATGTGAGGGGTGATGAGGCAGTTCTTCGCGCCGAACAGCGGATTGCCGCGCGGCGGCGGCTCGACGCCGAGCACGTCGAGGCCCGCGCCAGCGAGGCGGCCGGCGTTGAGTGCGTCGGCGAGATCTTGCTCGACGACCAGCGGACCGCGGCCGGTGTTGATGAGAAAGGCGGTGGGTTTCATCGTCGCGAGGCGCGCGGCGCTGACGAGGCCGTGCGTCTCGTCGGTGAGCGGACAGTGCAGGGTCACGACATCGGCGCGGCGGAAAATTTCATCGGTGGAGACAAACTCCACGTCCCCGGCCTTGCGTGGGCGGCGGGCGCTGGCAAGCACCGTCATTCCGAAGGCGTGCCCGATTTTTGCCACGGCCTCGCCAATGGCACCATAGCCGACGACGCCGAGCGTGCGGCCGGCGAGTTCGATGAGTGGAAAATCCCAGTAGCAAAAATCCGGGCACGCGCTCCAACGGCCGTCGCGGACGGTCTGCGCGTGGTGGCCGGTGTGCTGGGTGAGTTCGAGGAGCAGTGCGAAAACGTGCTGCGCGACGGACGCGGTGCCATAGCCGGGGACATTGCAGACGGGAATCCCGCGCGCCTTCGCGGCGGCGATGTCCACGATGTTGACGCCCGTGGCGAGCACGCCGATGCAGCGGAGCTTGGCCAGCGCCGCGATGGTCTCAGCGGTGAGGGGCGTCTTGTTGGTGAGGATGATATCGGCGACGGCAGCGCGCTCGACGATCTTCGCCGCGGGCGTGCGGGCGTGGACGGTGAGTTCGCCAAGCGCCTCGACGCCGTGCCAGTCGAGGTCGCCGGGATTGAGCGTGTGGCCGTCGAGGACGACGATGCGGGGGCGGGTTGGGCTGGATTTGGCTGGCATCAGTTTCGCCGCGCAATGCGGCGCGGGGAGTTGAGCATCCCCGGCCCGTCCGTGAAAGAATTTCCCGCGGGCGGGCGCCGCCGGTGCGCGATGCAAGAAATCCGTGGTGCAAGAAATCGGTTGGCAACCAACCTCCGCAGAATAGACTCGCCGCGACCCATGAGCTTGTTCGGCCTCGATCCGCAAAGCATCGCCGCGCGCGTCCGCGCTTCCGGCCGGTCGCCGCACGTGCCTTCGGCCGGCGAGTCGTTGTTGCGCGGCGCGCTTGGTTTCACGGCGCTCGGGCTGGCGGGATTTGCCCCGTGGGCGATGGGGCTTGGCCGCCAACTCGGCGAAGGTGGAATGTATGCCGCGTGTGCCCTGGCGTTCATCGCGTTGAGCGGTCCCCTGCTCCACCGCCTCATCACCGGTCCCGGTTCGCTCACTCGTTGCTACAAACTCTTCGCCAGCGCCTTCCTTACCTACGCCGTGCTTTGGAGCGCGGTGTGGTTCGGGCTGCGTTTCAAGGGCAACGACTACGCCGGATTGGTGCTCGGGCTCGCGGCGTTCGGCGCCATCATGGCGTGCGCTTTCGATGCGAAGCACGCGGCCCTGAAATCCATCCTGGCGCTCATCGGGTTGCACGCGCTCGGATATTTTCTCGGCGGGCTCGCCTACGCGGACATCGGCACCCGACCGGAACTGAAACTTTTCGGCGTCGCGCTCGCCAAAGCCCAACGGGCCACGCTGGCGCGGCTGCTCTGGGGTCTTTTTTACGGCCTTGGATTCGGCGCGGGGCTGGGGCTGGCGTTCCACTTTTGTCAGGAGCGGGCGCGCGCGCTGCTCGCCGGCCCAAGTTCACATGAGCAGGCCCGCTGAACTTTTCCACGCCGTGGACCGCGCGCTCACGGGCTGGATGGCCCGGCATGGCGTGACGCTGCTGCGGCTGAGCCTGGGCGTGGTGTTCCTCTGGTTCGGCTTTCTGAAATTTTTTCCCAGCGTGAACCCGCCGGAGGAAATCGCCGTGCGCACCATTCACAAGCTGAGTTTCGGCGTCATCCCGGACCCGGTCGCCGTCGTCCTGCTCGCGACGCTGGAGAGCGTCATCGGCATCGGCTTGATCGCGGGGCGGTTTCTTCGATTCATCCTGTTCCTGTTGTTCGCGCAGATGCTCGGCACGCTCACACCGCTTTTCCTTTTTCCCTCCGAGGCGTTCTCGCACGTGCCCTACGCGCCGACGATGCTCGGCCAGTATGTGATCAAGAACATCGTCTTCCTCAGCGCGGCGCTCGTCATCGGCGCGACCGTCCGCGGCGCGCGGATGAAGGAGGATTCGGAGAAGCCCGCCGCCTGGCCACCCGCCTCATGAAAGCCACCACGTCTGTCCTGCTCGCTCTCGGCCTCTCTGGTTTCGCGGTGAAGGCCGCCGAGCCCAACCTCATCCTGCACCACGGCAAGATCGTGACGGCAGACGCCAAATTTTCCACGCACGAAGCCATCGCCATCCGCAACGGACGCGTGATCGGCGTCGGCACCGACGACAGCATGATGCGGCTGCGCGGGCCGAAGACGGAGGTGGTGGACCTCGGCGGCAAGACGGTGCTGCCGGGGCTCATTGATTCGCACACGCACCCGACCGGCGCGAGCGTCACCGAGTTCGACCACGAGATTCCCGCGATGGAGAGCATCGCCGACGTGCTCGAATACATCCGCGGCCGCGTGGCGAAGGTGAAGCCGGGCGAGTGGATCATCATGCAGCAGGTGTTCATCACCCGGCTCCGGGAGTCGCGCTACCCGACGCGCGCGGAACTCGACGCCGTCGCGCCGCGCAATCCCGTCCTCTACCGCACCGGGCCGGATGCGATGTGCAGTTCGCTCGCGCTCAAGCTCAGCGGCATTGATCGCAATTTCAAAATCACCGACGGCTCCGGCGGCTTCGTCGAGCTTGATCCCAAGACCGGCGAGCCGACCGGCGTGCTGCGCAACGCGACGCGCTTCGTGAAGTCCAAAACCTCCGCCAAGTCGCCGACCGACGCGCAGAAGCTCGCGCGGCTCAAGGAACTCTTCGCCGACTACAACTCGATCGGCCTCACGACCATCTGCGACCGCGACAGCAGCGAGGCCGCGCTCGCGCTTTACGAAAAGCTGCGCGCCGCGAACGAACTCACCGTGCGCGTGGCCGCGAGCTACGGCGTGAGCTACCTCGCACCGACCGCGAAAATTCAGGAGCAGATTCGCGACGTGGCGAAGCATCCGCTCTTCACTCGGCGCGATCCGTGGCTGCGCATTATCGGCATCAAGATGTTTCTCGATGGCGGGATGCTCACCGGCAGCGCCTACATGAACGAGCCGTGGGGCGTGAGCGCGATGTATGGCATCAGCGATCCCGCGTATCGCGGCGTGCGGTTCATCCCGCCGGAGAAATTGCTGCCCGTGGTCCGCACAGCCGTGGAAAATAATTTGCAGTTCACCGCGCACTCCGTCGGCGACGGCGCGGTGACGGCGCTCGTGGACGTGTATGAGGAAATCAACCGCACGCTCCCCGTCGCGACGACGCGGCCGAACGTGACGCATTGCAACTTCATGACGCCCGAGGCCATCGCGAAAATGGCGAAGCTCGGCATCGGCTGCGACGTTCAGCCCGCGTGGCTCTACCTCGACTCGCGCACGCTGCACAAACAGTTCGGCGAGACGCGCACGCGCTGGTTCCAGCCGCTCCACAGCCTCTTCGCCGCGGGCGTGACGACCGGCGGCGGCTCGGACCACATGCAGAAGATCGGCCCCGACCGCAGCGTGAATCCCTACAATCCCTTCCTCGGCATCGCGACCGCCGTGACGCGCCGCGCGAAATGGTTCGATGGCCCGATGCACGCCGAGGAGTCGCTCACGCGCGAGCAGGCGATCCGTTTCTACACCATCAACAACGCGCGGCTGCTCTTCCTCGAAACGGAAACCGGCTCGCTCGAACCCGGCAAGCGCGCCGACCTCGTCATCCTCGACCGCGACATTCTCACGTGTGCCGAGGATGAAATCGCGCGCATCAAGCCGGTGGCGACCTACGTGGAGGGCAAGGCGGTTTTCAAACGCGAGTGACGCGCGGGCGGGAGGAATTTCTTTTTAACGCAAAGGCGCAAAGACGCAAAGACGCGGGCGGGAAAAATTTCTGTCCGCGAATCTTCGCGAATTTTCGCGAATGAGCGCCGGTTGACCCAAAGGATTCGCGGAGATTGGCGCAGATTCGCGGATGACTTCTCCTTCCCCCTCCCGCGCCTTTGCGTCTTGGCGTTGAATTTCACCGCCTCCTGCTTGTTCGGGCTGGACTGAAACTTGCGGGCGCATCTCAGTTTCCGGCGGGCGAGGATCGGCCTCTCATTAACACCCGGCTTTAGCCGGGTGAGGGAGCGTCAGGCAAGGCTCCAACCGCTTTAGCGGTTTATCCAGCGTGGCAAACCGCTAAAGCGGTTGGAAGCGTCGTTCGCCGCCTTCCACCCGGCTAAAGCCGGGTGCTAATGAGAGGCGGCGGCACGTGGCAAGAAACTGAGATGCGCCCGAGACTTGCCGGACGCCAAGAATACGCTTGCAAAAAGCGGCGGGAAGTTTTCACTCCACACCAAGCCATGAAAGGATTCTCGACAACGGAGTTGTTGTCCGCTTCTCGCAACCGCGCAACCGCGCAACCGCGCAACCGCGCAACCGCGCAACCGCGCAACCGCGCAACCGCGCAATAGTGCAAGTGTCGAGTCCTCCGTCCGGTCGCTGATTCTTTCTCCCTCGGGTGCTTTCGCCGCCGTTCCGGGCGGCGTTTTTGTTCCCCGAAACCGCGCCGCCGCCGCGCCGGAGGGCGCATCACCCGCCGCAGGTGACGCTCGCGCCACGGCAAGTGGCGGACTTTTCGCCGCAAGGGGCGCAACACTTGCGGCAAGTGGCGTTCCTTTTGCCCCAGGTGGCGCGTCACCTGGCGCTGGTGATGCGTCACCCGCGGCGGCGCGGACGCCACTTTTCGCTCCGCGAACGTCACCCGGCGTTCCACGGACGCCACTTTCGGCAAAAAGTTCGCCACCTGCCGCGCCGGGAACGCCACTCGGGGCGGAAAGTGCGTCACCTGACGCAGGTGTAGCGTCACCTGTCTCAGGTGATGGTGCCGGAAACGCGGAAAATGGCCGTTTTTTGCCGCAAAACTCGGTCCGCGCCGTTCAGGCGCACCTTTTCATCGTGGATGAGGGAAGCGAGCGCCCCTGGGTCGGACCGCGAGCCGTCCCGGCTCGCAGCGGCCACGAGTGCCGACCCGCGTTCAGATTATCCGGACGCTTCGGTGCCGGCGGAACCGCTGCGAGCCGGGACGGCTCGCG
>JACQFS010000203.1 GCA_016199935.1 Verrucomicrobiota bacterium | reverse complement strand
CTTTCTTGAAGGTGCCGCCCTGGCTCGTGCGCCATTTCCAACCCGTCGCGCCGGTCTGCACGCCGCCGAGATGCCAGCCGGAGTAGTTGGTCGCCTTCTTTTGCTGGTCGAGGAAAACGACCGCGCCCGATTGCGTGATCGGGAATCGCGGCCCGCTCGTGCCGGAGAACGAGCCGCGATAGATCGGATCCGTCGCGCCCGCGGGGGCCGTGGCGAGCAGCACCGCCGCGCCCCACGTCGGGTTGCCGCTCGCGTCGAAACCGGCGAAGGGCTGCGACCAGATCTTTTGCACGCCGGTCGTGGTGTCGTCGGCGAAACGGATGCTGCCGTCGGGGTAGAGAGATTTCTGCTCCGGGAAACGCAGGCCGGTCTCGCGCAACCCGCCGCTCGCCGGAAGTTCGAACACGACAAACTTGTTCGGCCCGTAGGTCGCGGTGTCCGGCACGAACGCGAACGTCCGCTTCGTCGCGCCCGAGGTGAGCGTCGTGACATGCTGGAGTCCCTCGCCGAAACAGGAGAAACGATTCTTCGCCAGCGTGGCCGACCAGTTTTTCACGAGCTTCCAGCCCTGCTGGATCGGCTTCGTGTAGTCCACCTGGAACTCGGTCCAATAATTGAACACGCGCGTCGGGTCGTTGATGTCCGCCGCGGTGGTGTAGCTGTGCGGCAGATACATGATCTGGTCGAGGTAGTTGCGGTTCGCATCGAAGATGAGCGTGCGCTCGTTGCCCACGTCGCCGACCCACAGCCGGCCATCGGGCGAGAACGCGAGATACGCGCGGTCACGCCAGTAGGTGCGGTCGCGAAAAAGAAATTTATCCGTCGTCACGTCGGGGCTGTTCGTGTAGCCGCCGGCCTGGCCGTAAGTCCACACGCTGGCACCGACATTGTTGAACGCCTTCAACTGCTGGCTCGCGCCGCCGTCGGCCACCACCACCGCCGAACCGTCCGGCGAAACCGCCAGCGCCAGCGGCAGCGACAGGCCGGCGAAGGTCACGGCCGCGGTGGGCACCCCGCCGAGGTTGGTAAAGCGGATCACCGTGGGGTTGTTGGCCGCGGAGGAAATCACCCACACATCGCCGGCCGGCGTGGTGGCAAGTCCTTCGGGTGCGGTGACGGTGAACTGCCGCAGAAACGCGCCACTCGTCTTGTTGAAAATCTTCACCACGTTGGCGTCCCGGTGCGCGACGAGGAGAAGGTTGCCATTTTGCTGCACAGCCAGGCCGCTGATGACCGACGTGCCGCTGTCAATCACGCTCTCCCACCGCTGCCCCGGTGTGCCGGGCGACTCGACCGCGCCGGACGTGAAGAGCGACTGCGGGTAGCTGTTCGTGTTCGTGATGTCGAACGCCATGACGAAGTTCAACGAATTGAAGCCCGAACCGGTGTTCGCGAAATACGCGCGACTTGCGTCCGCCACGACGAAGCTGAAGCCGCGCTGGTAGTCATCGTGCCCGACCGGCAGACGCGCCTGGTAGTCGTTCATGTGGAAGCGGAACATCGGATACTGCTGCTCGTTGTAGCCGACGCAGGAGAAGCCCACGCCGCTTGGCGCGAAGGCGAAGCCCCACACCGGCTCGAACGAGCGCAGCACATCCGGCCCCGTGAGGTTTCTCGACGTGTTGCCGATGACGCCCTCCCACACGTAGCTCACGTTGTGCGCGACGACCTTCGCCGAGTAGGAACCGCCCAGCACGGTGCCCGACTGGTCCTTCCCATCCCACGTGAAATTTTGCGCGCCCGCGTTGAACCGCGTGCCGCTCCAGAGCGTGCGCACGAGATTTCCGCCGGCGTCGAACACGCCGGCACTGGTCGTGGCGGCGTTTCCGAGTGTGAAGGTCCCGCTGCGTGACTGGGCTTGGGCGGTTACACCAAGCAACAGGGAGGCGGCGAGCAAAGTTACGGACTTGCTCAACATGATTTAGATTTTTTGCGGATCGGCTCAGCAGGAAACGCCGGCGGGTTAAACCGTCGTTCTGCATGAATTGCGAAGAACTCTTCCGGCCATGATGACACACGCCATCAAATGATTCCGTGCAGCCACGGTTCGCCGTTCAAGTTCCACCCAGTGAAGTGAAGCGCTACTCCCCTTGACCACCACCAACGCGACACGACCGACATCGATTTACTTTTCTGCGGAGCCCAGTTGATCCCTTCTCCACAGGCCAACGGTTTTAGTTGACGCGGTGTTTGATAGCGACTCGCAGTGAACGTTCAATTCTTTTTTTAAAAAAGTTATGAGCATCTCCGCTTCGTTGCCGACTCAACTCGGATTGTCCGGCGCGGATGCAAACGGATTTCCCGTCTTCACCGCCGCGATCGCCGCCACGCGCGGCAACGCGAGCAGTGCGCCGACGAGATAAATCGCGTCGAGCACGAAGTGCGTGATGAACGCGGCGAGCAGCCCGAGCAGATTGACCTGATGAAAACTGTAGGCCGCCAGCGCGACGATGAGCGACACCGCGCCCGGCATCAGCGACGCGAGCGCCACGCACCACGCGCCCGCGAGCGTCACGTCGCGATCGAGTGCGAAGGCGAAGAGCCGCACGAGCAAACCGCCGAGGGTCGCGAGCACGAGCCACGAAAGGCCGATGGCGAGCGTGAAGCCGAGCGTGACCTCCGCGAGTAGCGCCGGCTTCCACGCGCCCCACGCGGGCTTGAGTTCGCGCTGGTCGAGCGTGATGACGTAGCCCGCCGGATACAGAAATCGCGCGCAACCGAGCAACGAGCACAGCTTCACGTCGTCGCGGCGGAGGACAAGCTGCGCGTCGGCCACGCGGCCTTCCCACGCGTTGCCTTCGAGGTCCACCACGACGGTGAAGAAGCGGCTGTCGGAGAGAACCGTGAGCGGCTCGTTCGTCCACACGAGCGCGCGGCCGCGGACCTCCGCATGCTCGGGTAGTTTGGAGATCACGCCCTCGACCACCGGCACCCACGCGCTGATGAGAAACCAGAAGGTCACCGCCGCGAGCAGCACGGCGACGCCGAGCGCGAGGCCGAGCGCGCGGTCGGCGGATGCGCGCGCAAACGCCGCCACGCCGCCGAAAGTGAACGGCTGCCACGCGGCGGGCGGGATTGGTTGGGTCGCGTCAGCGGACATGACGCGGAGTTTTTAACGGGGAAAATCCGAAACCCGAAGCTCGAAATCTGAAACAAGTTCGAAGGTTAAATTGCTGACGGCCCGGTAATTGAGTACTTCGGCCGCGTCGAAATGGTTTCGCAAATCCACCCTCACCCCTGCCCTCTCAGCCTCCGTTGGGTGCGTCCGCCATTAATTGCACCGATGTAGCGGGGCTGACGGCGTGAACATCAACCCTCGATTTCATCGGCTGGTCTCCTGAAGTCGAATGATTTTCCCATCTATCGAAGCACGCTGGGGGGAGGTTCAGCAAGCTGGAGTTCACGGCCAACAGGATGGTTCCGACGGTGACCAGTCGCTGAAGTTAGCAGTGCGCCGGACGAGATGGTTCCGCCGTTGAAACCCCTGCGTCCAGGAGCAGACTGGCGTCGTTCGTCAGCTTCACCCGTTTCAAATAGAATTCCAACCACGTCACATCCGAAACCTTGCCTGCACGTGGGGCGAGAATCATCAGGCGGGCTTGGACAGTCGAAGAATCGATTGAGGCACCAGTGAAGTGCCATCAACTTTACTGCCACTTGTGTCAGATTCAGGCTCGGGTTGAATCACACGAGGATCGCTCAGCAATTCAAGGCCCCGACGGCGGCGCGGCTTTCAACTCGGGCGGCGTAAATCCGAACACCGACAGGTCGGCCGCTCCGGTGTGGGAGTTGACCACAAACCCAAGAGGATTCACGCCGTCGGCGTCCGTGCCGCCGACCACGATGACGCCGAACCCGAGCAACACCGGCGAGACAAAGCCGTGATGTTGCAGCACGTCATCCACGGTGATCTTCGTCTTGCGATGCGACGCGTCCACATTGAAAGAGTTGGGACCGTTCACCACACCCCCCGAGCCATTCATCGGCTGTCCGGTGGCGTGGTCAAAGAAATAAAGATCCACCGTTGCGCCGCCTCCGTCCACGGTGTTCCCCAGGCCCGACACGTAAGTCGAGAAAATCGTGGTATCAAAAGTGTAGCTGGTGCTGTTGAGCCGGCCACTTTGCTCCAGCAGATGGGGCAGCACGAAGGTCGATTTCGGGGCCGCCGCGGGTGCCGGGGTAACGGGCTCGCCGGAGCGTTGAACGATCGTGTCCGCCCCGACATCCGAACCACCCAGCCTGACCGTCCCGTCGAAAGGTTCGCTTCCGGAATCGAAGAATCCGGCGGGCAACGGGGCGGGCGCATGCGGGTTGGCGGAGACGGGGTTGTTGCCGGCGTAAGCCGTGCTGGCTTGCAGCGAACCGGTCGGATTGACCGTTTGTGATTGCGAGTCCGGGCCGCGACTGACCGTTCGTCCGCTGCGCGGCTCGAAGAGCTGGGTGAAGCCGGCGCCGGGCGTGACATACAGGCCGCTGTCGGAATCCAGCCGCAGCCCGTGGAAGAGCATCGGATTGCCGAGCACGCTGCCGGTGAGCGCGTTGGTGGCGGCGTTGAAGAAAAACGTCTGGCCGTAATCGTAGTAGGCGTATTGCTCGAGCACGTTGCCCGACGGCCCGGTGACTTTCACGACGCTGCCGAGGTCGTCGAGGTGGAAGTTGTAGTTCGTGGCGTTGCGCTGCATCCCGACGAGCGAGACGAAGACCACCTCGGCGTCGTCGTTGTCCACCGCCGGGCCGGCAAACACGTAGGTCGCGGTGGTGTTGTCCGAGCCGTTCTGCTCCTCGATGGGATTCCCGGCGTGGTCGTAAAGATAACGGGTGATGACGCCATTGGCGTTCTTCTCCAGCCGCCGGCCGAACGCGTCGTAGCGATTGCTGACGCTGATGGAACCGTTCGAGTTGGTGAAATACATCACCTGATTCCGGTAATCGAACGACAGGTGTTTCTGCGTGGAGGAGAACACAAAAAACGGATTGCCGTTGTTGTCATACTGGCGCGAATCGAACGGCGTCTGCGAATATTGATTCACCTCGGCATCGGCCGGGGTCGGGAGCGTGCCGGTCATGAAGTAAATCCCCGCGTCCAGCGAACCGGTGACGTTCGTGCGGTTGCCCGCGCCGTCCAGACCGTATCCGATGTTGAACGACGGCGGCATGAAGGAGGCCGCCAAGCGGTTGTTGGCATCGTAGGTGTAAGAATGCGACGCCAGCGGATCCTGCTCGGCCAGGCGGTTGTTCGCGCCGTCCCACAGGCTGGAGCGCGCATCGAGCGCCGTGACCGTGGGCACGTATTGCAGCAACTGCGCGTTCGGCCGGCCCGCCGCGTCGTAGCCCAGGAAGAGTCGCGTGCCGTTGCCGTAGTCCACGCGCTCGATGCGCCGGCCGACGTAACTGACCATCGCCGGCGTCGTGACCTGGCCGAAGATTCCGTCCTGCATCGTGACGTTGGTCACGCGGTTCAACACATCGAACTGGAGCCGCTCGAGGCGCCCGCCGGGGTAGGTGAAGTTCGTTCGGTTCCCGACGGCGTCGAACTGCGCCGAACTGGTCCGAACCGCGCCGGCGGGGAGCAACTGCGTCGTTTCATTCGTCGGCCGGCCCAGCGAATCGTAAACGCGGACGACGATTGCGTCCTGGTTCGTCGCGCGAACGATGCGCGAGAGGCTGTCGTAGCGGTAGCCCTCGGTCGCCGGCCCCACCACGCCGGCACCGCGGGCGATGCTCCGGTTCGTCACGCGGTTGAGCGCGTCGTAACTGTTGCTGACGGACGAACTGTTGGCATCCACGCGCACCACCAGGTTGTCGTGCGGGTCGTAGTTGAACCGGTTGGTCGTGAGGTCGGGCAGCCCCTGCCGGACGAGGCGGTTGAGCGAGTCGTAAAAATATCGCGTCGTGTTGCCGTTGTCGTCGGTCGAACTGATCAGGCGGCCGTTGGCGTCGTAACCCCAGCTCGTGACGATGTCCGCCGCTTCGGATGGATTGGGACCGTTGCCGTTCATGTCGCGCGTGGTGCGCACGAGGCGGTTCAGCCCGTCGTATTCGTAGCGCGTGGCGTGATTGAGCGGGTCGGTGGCGAGCAACCGGCGGCTCAGCGAGTCGTAGGCATAAAGGGTGGAGTTCGTCGCGTTGTCCACGCGGTTGGTGAGCCGGTCCAGATTGTCGTAACGGAATTTGTTGGTGAACAACTGGTCGGGACTGAGCAGGTCGGACTTGTCCACCCGCGTGGCCCGGATCAGGTTCCCATCCGCGTCATAGGCATAGGTGATCGAATTGTTCTTGGGATCGACGATGATGAGGGGCCGGCCCGCGGAGTCGTAGTTCAACGCGGTGGTGGCGCCACGGTCATCGGTCACGCTCTTGAGCTGCGAGTTGGCCGTCCAATTGAAGAGCGTGGTGTTGGCGCCGTCGTCGAGGTTCAACTGGGTGAGCACGTCGAAGAAGGAATCGATCCGGAAGATCGGCCGGTCCATCGCATCGTAGGCGAAGAAACGTTCGCCGAGCCGCACGTTGCCCGCACCGCCGGGAACGTCGTCCGTCTCGCCGTCCACGCGCGAGCGCACCAGATTGCCGTTCTGGTCGTAGGAGTAACTGGCGACCGATCCCATCGCGTTGGTGTTGCGCACCAGTCGTCCGTAGCCGTCGTAGGCGTAGCTGTTCGTCTCCGGATTGAATTCGAAACCTTGAATGAGGCGCAGCAGGCTCGCATTGGGATCGTAGTCGAACTGGCTCGTGGACTGGTTCGTGCCGCCGGGCCCACGGATCACCAGGAAGCGCAGGTTGCGCTCGTCGTAGCGCACCTGAATGACGTTGTTGGTGTCCGCGCCCGAAGTGGCCTGCCCAAAGCGGACGAGCGAGAGGTTGCGGTTCGGATCGTATTGATACTCGGTGACGGTGTTGGAGACGGCGGAGATTTTTTGCGTGACCATGAGCGGCAGGTTGAGGAGGTCGAACCCAAACGTCACCGAGAGCGGCGAGTTGCTCGTCACCACGCCGAGCTCGTCGCGCTCCTCGCGGTCGCGGCGGACGAGATTGCCGTTGGGGTCGTAAACGTAGTCGGTCCGGTAACGGATGCCGCTGCCGTCGGTGATCTCAGGGGAAAGAATGCGGACGGTTTCGGAGAGCGAGTTCACCGTCAGCAGAAAATCCTTGCCCAGCGGCGTGATCACGCGGACGAGGTTGCCGAGCAGATCGTATTCGTAACGGGTGGTGCAGGCGTTGCTCGCCACATCCACGATGACGCTTTGCAGGTAGCCGTTGGACGAGCCGCCGCTGTAGTAATGGAACTCGTCGCGCCGCCGGAAATTGCCCCCGTTGTCCGGCAGCGTGTGCGCGGTGAGCTGGCCGGCGGAATTGTATTCCCAATCATCCACGACGCCCGGCACCCGGTGGACGGTGTTGGTGCGATTCCCGCGCGCGTCGTAGCTGTCCACGGTCACATTGCCGCGCGAATCCACGACGAGCGTCGGGTAGGAATCCAGGCCGAGTGCGAGAATTTCCGTCTGAATGCGCGGCTGGCTGGTGAGCGAGAGCGCAATCATCTCGGTCGGGACATACATGGTGCCGAACCGCGGGTCGTGCTGGAAGAACGTCGCCAACTCCGACTGGTCGCCGCCCAACGGACCGGGCTCGCACCGGTAAACGCGAAGGTTGCCGCGCGCCAGCCGCGAGGCGTCGGGATCGCACTCCAGTTCATGCACACACTCGATGGCGTTGCCGTTCGGCTGCACGCAGCGCGTGAGCAAATTGTCGGCGTTCCACTCGCAGCGTGTTTCAAAATAAGGCGGATCGGCGGACCGCAGGGGGCCGCTCGGGCGGTTCGCCACGTCGGTCGTGGTCACGCCCGGAACTGCGCGGCCGGTGAAAGCCTGCCGGCGCACGAGGCGCCCGCGCGAATCGGAGTAATACTCGCGCACGTTCCCCACGCGGTCGTTGACGATCGACCGCAGCGTGGCGAACTGGTTCGACGGCGCCGCCGTCTGCGGCAGGTAGGCGAACATGACGAGGTCGTTCGAGTTTCCCCGCTGCTGGCTGACGACGCGGTCGAACAGGGGGTTCGCCGGGTCGGAGTTCGTGGCGTAGGAATTTCGCAGCCACACCTGGCCCTTGGCGTCCGTGATGGTCAGGAGATTGCCATTGAGACGGGCGTCGCCGGCACCGGTCGAGTAAGTGTAGAGGTTGGTTTTGCCGCCGGGAAAATCGTTGCCGGTCGGCGTGTTCGTCACGGCGGGCGTGATCACCGCCTTGAGGTCGCCAAAATTTCCATTGGTGTCGGTCCCGTCGTGGTAGAGGTAGCTCACCTGGCGCCCGGAAAAATCCGTGACGCTCTGGATGAACCCGTCGGCATTGTAGGCGATCTGGTTGGTGCGGTTGAGCGTGTCCACGACCTGCACCAGCCGGCCGAGGCCGTCGTAAACAAACGAAAGCTGATTGGTGTTGCGGTCCATGATGCGGTTGATCATCCCGCCCGCCGGCCCGCCGGTCGGCTTGAACTCCCACTTGCCCGCGTTGGCCCACGTGACGACAAACATGCCGTTACTCTGAAACTGACCCTCCGCCGGAATGCCGTCGGCGGCGTAGGCGCCGTTGTTGCGCAGGTAAAAGGTGTCGTGACGCGCGTTGCCGTCGGCGACCACGACGTTGGAGCCGGCCGGTTGGGCGGAAAGGTTGTAGGAAAAATCCCAGTTGTTTCCCTGGGCCGTGCTGGGCCCCAGCCGCGAGCGGTAGTGGCGTGCCCAGGCGAAGTTCAGGCCGCGCCCCGGCACCAGCAGATCCACCGACCGCTGATGCGTCTCACCGAGGGGAATCTCCACGAAGACATCGAAGAACGAACGTGGACCGGCGAACGCAGCCGGTTTGCGCGGCGATTGCGGCTCGATCGTCACCTCCGCGAACACGTCGAAGAACGAGTGCACCTCCGGCATCGGATCCACGAAGCGCGGCGGAGGTCGCGGAGGTTGCGGAATTTGCGGAGTGCGCGGAGCGGCCGGCGGCAGTTCCACCTCCACGAACACGTCGAAGAACGAATGCACTTCCGGCAGCGGATCCACAAAGCGCCGGGGCACGGGTGCGGCCGGCGGCGGCTTCGGCGTGTCCAGGTGCGGCGTGTTCGGCGCGCCGTCCACCGTGAGAGCGAAGTTGAGCCTCGCGACCACCTGCGTCTGCGCGTTGAGCATTTCCACATCGTAGGTGCCCGGCGGCAGCGACGGCAGCGATACGCAGGCATTGGTGTTGCCGAAGACGACCGGGTTGGTGAGGAGCACCCCGTTGATGCGAAAGAGGTCGTTGCTCGTGAAGCACTGGCCGACGAGGTAAAGGTTGCTGCCGGCATTGGTGGTGACGAAGGCCGGCTCGACGCGGCGGATTTCGGGCTGCGGGTTGAGCACTCGGTAATAGCCTTGCGGGTTCGTGCCGCGCGCCAGCGGGTCCAGCCACAGCATAAGGTTCGAGCCGGCGACCGGCGCGTCCTCCGTTTTCCAAACCGTGTTCGTGCCAAGGTTGGTCCGGGTCTGGACGCGATAGGTAAGGCCGGTGCTCGCGTTCCACGAAAGCAGGTTGTTGCGTCCGTTGGTGAGCGTGAGGTTCACCGGCGTGTCGGGAGGAGAGACGGCGCGCGCGGCAAACGGGAGCGCCGACCAGAGCGCCCATGCCAGAGTGCAGTGAAGAATTCGTCCGGGAAACGGGCGGAACAGAAGCAGCGTTGTCATGTCGACCTTTCGGAACGGGTGGTGGTTGGGCCACCCAAGCCAGCTCGAGGAACGCACACCGAAGTGGCAAGATGCGATTCAGCCGGCCTTTGTTCGGGATGGCAGCATTCCTACTCCCGCCCCGTGGCTTTGACAAGCGGCGACTTTTCCCAGACGTGCCGCAGGCAGCCGGCGTTCACTTCCCATGAATTGATCGGCCAGACAAAATGCCCGCATTTTCAACCTGTTTCCCTTGCAACAACCAGGCCTTTCAACTCCGCCCATCAAATCGAAAAGTCCGGCGTCTTCGTCGTTGTCGGGAGCGGCCTTCGTTTTCACCGAACCACGAATCCGCGCGGCCCGGGCCTTTGAGAATTTCCGCGTTCGGATTTGTTTCGGACTTCGGATTTCGCGCTTCGGATTTCCGCGCTCACACCGGCGGCTGCGGCGGCGCACCTTGCGGCGCATCGCCGGGCGGCGGTTGCTGCGTGACTTGAAAAACCGGCAGCGCGTAGCGCAGCTTCAGCACGTCGTCGAGGATGACCTCCATCCAATACGGCCCCGGCGTCTCCAGCTTGAAATTGCCGATGCCCATGATCGTTGTCGCGCTCACCACCACGTCGGGCAACTCGACCCGCCCCTCGGCCTTCGCGAGCAGCGTGGTCTGGTCGGTGCCGAAAAATTTGATCGTCTGGTTGAACGCGCCCTTGCCCGCGGTCCAGCGGTTCACCACGACCATCTGCGGGACGGTGACGGGAAAATCGCGCGCCATCACGCGATCCATCACGCCGAGCAGAATGAGGTTGCCGTTGGCTTCCTGGCGGAAACCGTCGCAGATGAGCGAGCACTGGAGATCGGGGAGAATGCGTTGGGGGGTCATGGGTAAGGAGTGATTCGTGATCAGGAAGTCAGTGGTCCGTGGCCAGTGGGAGTCTTTTCTGTTTGGGTTGGGTTTGAGGGTTTGCTGAGTCGGCTCGGGAGGAATTTCGTTTCGCGGCGGGCGGATTTTTTCGCTCAACGCGTCGCCAGTTCGGCGGCGCGGGTGGTGTTGCTCATCAGCATCGCCACCGTCATCGGGCCGACGCCGCCGGGATTGGGCGTGATTTTTCCGGCGATGGGCTGCACGCGCGCGAAGTCCACGTCGCCGACGAGTTTGGTGCCGGTCTTCGAGGTCGCGTCGGGCACGCGGTTCACGCCCACGTCCATCACGACCGCGCCGGGCTTCACCATTTCGGCCTTCACAAATTCCGCGACGCCCATCGCGGCGATGAGGATGTCGGCGCGGCGGCAGTGCGCGGCCACGTCGCGGCTGCGCGAATGAACGACGGTGACGGTCGCGTTGGCGTGCTTGGCTTTCTGCACGAGGATCGCGGCCATCGGTTTGCCGACGATGTTGCCGCGGCCGAGGATGACCACTTCAGTCCCCTCGGTTTTCACGCCGCTGCGGATGAGCAACTCGTGAACGCCCGCCGGCGTGCAGGGCACGAAGCCGGTGGGGTCGCCGAGCATGAGCTTGCCGACGTTGAGCGGGTGAAAGCCGTCCACGTCCTTCGTGGGCGCGACGGCGGCGAAGATCACGGCCTCGTCAATGTGCGCGGGCAGCGGCGCCTGAACGAGGATGCCGTGGACGCTGGCGTTCGCGTTGAGCTGCGCGAGGAGCGCGAGAAGTTCGGCCTGCGTGGTGGTGACGGGGAGCACCGTCGTCGTCGAGGCGAGGCCGAGGCGCGCGGCGGTTTTCTCCTTCATGCCGACGTAAACCTTCGACGCGGGATCGTCGCCGACGCGGACGAACGCGAGGCCGGGCTGGATGCCGCGCGACTTGAGCGCGGCGATGCGCGCGGCGGTTTCGGCGTGGAGTTGTTCGGCGATGGCGCGGCCGTCAATGAGGTTGCCGGCGCTCATCGTCACTTCTTCGGCTTCGCGGGCGGCTCGGCGGGCAGATCAATCGGCGCGATGGCCTCGATCTTGATGATCGGGATGCGCGGCCAGCGCGGGTCAACGTATTCCTCGCCCACAACGACGACGGTCTGGCCGCGGAAGGAGCGGAGGTTCACCTCGGCGTCGGTCGAGAGCAGGTAGTTCATCAACTCGTGGTTGTCGAGGTTGTCGAGTCCGTAGGCGGTGGGCGCCTGGATGCTGAGGGTGCGGGCGACGACACCCTGGCGCGTGATGATGCGCTTGACCATCGGCGGTTCCTCGGCGACGACGGGCGCGGGGTCGGGCGTCGGCGGCGTGACGGGCACGACCGGCGCGGGCGTCGGCGTTTCCACGGCGGGCTTCGGCGCGGGCACCGGCTCGATGGGCACAACGGGAACGGGCGTCGGCTCCGCAACTTTCGCGACGATTACTTCGCCCTTCTTCAAATATTCCGCGGCGACGAAACCGTAGGTGCCGGGCGGCGGCTCGATCTCCATCCAATTATCCACGACGCGAATCTGATTCACGGACGCGCCTTTGCGCACGACGCCGATGATCGCGAAATTTTCGCCGGGGCCGGCGCGGACGTTGAGCTTGGGCGCCTTGACGGCTTTCGTCGCGGTGTCCACGAAGAGCATGTTGATCCACACGGGCGTGTTGGTGGGGAGTTGAATCTTGGCCCACACGGCGGGGTCGCCCTTCGCGGGATTCTTCACGGGAATCTCGTCGAGGATGGTTACGGTCTCGCCTTTCTTGAGCTGCGCGATGACTTCGCCCTTGAGCGCGGCGAGGCCGCGGATGTTGACGCGGTCGCGCACGACGGTGGCGCTCACCGGCTCGCCGAACGGCGCGGCGGGAGCGGCGGCCGTTGGCTTGGCGGTTTCCTTTTTCGCCTTGGGCGCGGCCTTTTTCTTCGACGGCGCCGGCTTGGGCTCGGTCGTGGGTTTGATTTCCGTCTGGCTGAAAGCGTTTCCACTCACCAGACCGATGGCCAACAGTGCGGCCAGTATCCGGCCTGAACTAAATTTCATAGGGGCGTGATTAGAGTTTTAATCTCGGTGTCTGTCAACGTTCGCCATTTGCCCACGCGCAATTCGCCGAGGGTGATTTTTCCGATCTGCACGCGCTGGAGTTTGACGACCTCGAAGCCGACCGCCTCGAGCATACGGCGCACCTCGCGGTTGCGGCCCTCGGCCAGCTCGAGTTCGAGCACGCTGTGGGAGTTGTTCGCGGAAATTAGGCGCACGCGCTCGGCCTTGAGCGTCTCGCCCTCGTGCGCGACGCCGACGGCGAGCTTCGACGCGGTTTGCGGCAGAACTTTTCCCTCGACCGTCGCGACGTAGCGCTTCTTCACGCCGTAACGCGGATGCGTGAGCCGCAGCGCGAAGTCGCCGTCGTTGGTCATGAAGATCAAACCCTCGCTCTCGCGGTCGAGCCGGCCGACGGGATAGACGTTGCGCCAGTCCGGCGGGAGCAAATCCATGATCGTGCGGCGGCCCTCGGGATCGGCCTTGGTGCAGAGGTAATCGCGCGGCTTGTTCATCGCGAGATGAACCTTCCGCTTCACGCGCACGGGCGAGCCGTCGAGGGACACGAGGTCATGCTCGGGGTCCACCTTGGTGCCGAGCTGACGGACTGGCTGGCCGTTGACCTGGACGCGCCCATCGACGATGAGCTGCTCCGCCGCGCGGCGCGAGGCGAGGCCGGCTTCGGCGAGAAATTTTTGGAGACGGAGCAAGGCGGGGGCGGGAGTTATGATTTACGATTTTTGATTTACGATTGGCGGAGCGGACGGCGAAGCGGAAACAGGACGGCTGACCCCGCGGCACGGGGCGGGCCGCAATCCGGAAATCTGAATCGCCCGTCGCCAGCGCTCAGGCGGGCGGCTTGGTCTTGCGCAGGCCGGTGACGCGGTCGCCGGTCTTCCAGTCGCCGGACTTCTTGAGGATTTCCAGGCGCTCGAAGCGCTTGAGGACATTGCGTTTTCCGCCGGTGGCGGCGGCGGCGCGGAGGCTGCGGTGCTGTGACATGGCTCGTGGTGTTTGCCCGTCCGGCAGGGACGGGAGCGCGGTTTGTAACAGAGGCGGGCGGGAATGCAATGGAGATTTCGGGCAAGTTTGCGGTTCACGCCCAGCGGAGCGGGAATCGGCTTACGGGCCAGCCACCCGAAACGATAGCTCACCCTCGAACAACTGCACATCCATCACCTTCCTGCTTTGAAATTCGCCATCCCAGACAACTTGAAGTTCGAATCCACGGATTTTTTCTTTGAGGTCATCGACGAAGGAAAGCTCCTGCCTTGAGACTCGCTGCTCATGTTCAGTAAATACCGCTCTGGCTTCATGCGGCATATCGATAAGCTCGAAACGTGCGACCACCGCCCCGTAGGAATCGCGGGCGTCCGAGAACTTCGCCCACGTTCTCCGATTCCGATCCCGAAGAATTCCGCTCGTATTCACAGTCCGCACTCCCAATTACGGCACATACGTTTCACTGAACACCATAGACAGGACAGATCGCCAGCCTAAGTCATCGAATGGTGCTGCTGTTTGGCTTTGATGAAATAAACGGCCATGATTTGGAAGCGTGCCCGGTTTCGCGACGACGTCGAAACCGGCCGCTCTGATGCTCGAAACCTTAGCGCTACCAACTGTTTTCGACAGTGCAATCATTCGAGTAAACGGAAATGCCGTTCGAAATTGATGCGCGGCTTCTTCTGGGCTTCCTCCAATCAAAACCGAAAAGCCGGGCGGATTCAGACCCTGTTCGGCGGTGGTCAAACCGAGGTTCGCTTTTCCACCCATCCGGTGGACCGTCAGGTCTCCTAACAATTGGTCATCTTCATCCAGTATTGGGGCCGGTTGGAAATCCAAGCTCATTGGCTGGGTCTTGAGGATGGCATCGGTAACCACCGACACGTTTCCGGCGATGGAGGTTCCGAGAACGGCGTAGGCTCCCAACCTGTAGACAAGAGAGGCACGAACCGAGTTCGCGAATAGCGATACGGTGCTTCCTCCCATTGACTGCGAGTTTATGTGGATGTCCTGAACACTTACCTGTCCAGCTACCGAGAAGCCCACATCAAAGCCGCTCGGGTCGGTCTTGTTTACGGGGTCAGTATGCCCAAACACGTATTTGTGCTGCGATTGAGGCATTTCCTTTTCACCCTCATACGAGTCCATCGTTTGGAATCTTCCCGTTTGGGCACTTAACCATCTTGCGTGCAGATTTCCGGGGGCGAGAAAAAATGCTGCTGCCAACAGGCCAGAGATGAATTGGAGGTTTTTCATAATGGTTTCCTTTCTACCGTTTGGCGGTGATCCGGATGTCGATGGCGGTGTGTTCCGGCTTGATGCCGTAGAAATTAAAGACTGCCTCCTGCGTTGCCTTGATCGCCGGGTCATCAGGCGCGAGGTGTCGGGCGCGGGAGAGGTCAAGACATTGCTGAGTCTTGCTGCTTGTGTCCTTCGCCGCCCAATACGCTGACCGCGTAAAGAAGAGATTCCCCACGACCTCGCGGCGGGTCAGATTGCGCATCTGGCTGCCGGCCAGTTGCGATCGTTTCAACCCCTCGATTTCGAGGTAACCCGAATCGTCCGGCGTGACTGACACCTTGTCCACAATCGTTGTTTCGATGTTCGTCCGGAAGCCCGGCTCTTCCCAGCGGATGAAGTAATGCCGACCGACGGCGACGAGATGAACCGGCATCCCGAGCCGCTGCCCAATTACAAGGTAAAGCAGTGGCATCGAAACACACGAACCCCGGCGGGTGCGGAGCAGGCCGGCGAGGAATGTATTGTTGGCATCGGCGTGCAGCGCTTTCAGCTTCGCCGGGGTCAGGTTCTCATCGCGGAACTCCTCGGCGTAGGCAAAGTGCAACCGGATGATGGCATTGCAGAAAACGCGGCAACCTGAGGCGGGGTCCTTGGGATTCGTCCCGCTCCATCCGCTGGTTTGCATCTTCGCCATGTCCTTCCGGACGGCTTCGGTCATCGCATCCAATCGGGCGTAGTAATCGTCCCGCGTCATGTCGCGGAACTGCGGGACATCCGCCGCGATGAGCCAGTTCGCCCATGCGAGGTCGATTCGCTGATCCTTTCCCTGAAGCATCTTTTCCAGTTCGCGTTCCGAATCGCTGCCGGGCGCAAACTGTCCGAGCTGAGTCTTGCCGGCTGCGGCGGCTTCCGGGGGAGGTGTCCGATCAACCGCGCGGCAGACCGCAAGGGTCACCAGAAGAAATGTGATAACTGCACGCATGATCCATCCTGCCGAACAACTCTCGACCGCCGGGCTGGCTCCAAATTCGGGAGTCTTGGGCCGGGAGCGGTCTCTTGGAGTTATTAAAGTGATCAAAACAGACGAGCCGATACCTGTGAAGCAATTTTCAAAGAATGTTATTCACAACGAATCGAAGGATCGAAGCGGATCAAGGCCCCGCCCAAAAAAATTTCAACTTTTCAACCCGTCGCGCTACGCTTCGCCCGTGCCCGCCACCTACGCCGTCGTGCAGACCACGCTCGAACTCCCGGACGTGGAGCAACTCAAACGCGCCTTCACCGGTTTGAAGAACCTCACGCCGGCCGACGCGCACATCCTCGGCCGCGACGCGTTCGGTGTGCTCGTGAAAAACCTCGAGGCGGAGGACGCGACGCGGCTCCAGGGCGCGCTGCGCGCGCAGGGCATCGAGACGGAGCTGGTGCCGATGGACGTGCTGCCGGCGATGCCGCCGGGAAGTTCGTGCATCGCGTGGATTGCGGGCCGGACGCGCTGATGGTTTACGATCCGCTCGGGCGCAGTTTCCCCATCGAGTGGCGGCACGTGATGCTGGTGGCGGCGGGGAATGTGCGGCTTTCAGAGTTCCGAACCACGACGGAGAAAACCTCCGCCAATCCGTTCACGAACGAGCGATACGCCAACCAAACTTTGGCTCCGCAGGTCCGGACGCATGAGGAATTTGTTTTCAAGCCACTGCTCGAAATCATCCTCGCCGGCGGCGTGCAGCGGTTTCAGATCGAGGGCGGGAAGATGCTGTTCAACTACCTCGGCGCGCGCCGGCAGAAAAGCGAGCCGGAGAATTTCACGCTGCTCGTGCGCGACCTGCTCCAGTTCGCGCCGCACGCGCTGCCCAACCGCGGCGCGTTCTTCCTCAAGCAGGAGCCGCCGCAACTCTTCAGCTACCCGAGCAAGAACGCCTTCTTCGAGGAGATCGTGTGGATGCTTTGGCGGAAAGGATGAAGGATGAATTATGAAGGATGAAATTCTGAGCGAGTGCGAGCGGTGGCTTCATTCATCTTTCATAATTCATCCTTCATCCTTTCACCCCGGCGGCCAGCCGAGCGCGCGTCCGCCGAGGATGTGGACGTGCAGATGCGGCACCGCCTCGCCGGCGTCGCGGCCGTTGTTGATCACGAGCCGGTAGCCACTCTCGGCGAGGCCGAGTTTCTTCGCGACCTCGCCTGCCTTCAGCATCAAATGCCCGAGCAGCGCCTGGTCCGCCGCCTGCGCCTCGCCGATGCGGACGACGGGTTTCTTGGGGATGATGAGCACGTGCGTCGGTGCCTGCGGCTTGATGTCGTGGAAGGCAAACACGAGGTCGTCCTCGTATACGACATTCGCGGGAATCTGCCGGGCGATGATTTTCTCAAAGAGGGTCATGGCCGAAGTTTCAGGTGCGAAGTGTCAGGTGTCAGGTGAAAAAATCACGCGCTGACCTCCGCCTGACATCAGACACTTTTACTTGACCCACAAGGCGCACTGCGCCCCTTGCGCCTCGGCGGTGAGGCAGTCGCGCATGAAGTCCACGATCTGCTCGCTCATGCGCGCGCTGCGCGGGCACCAGCGTTGGGCGCCCACGAGCGTCTTCGCGCAACGGCGCAGGCCGGTGAACCGCACCAGCGACGGCGACGTGCCGAGCCGCTCGCGCATGGCCGAGCGGAGGCGGTTGAAGAAAAGCAGCTCGCACATTTCGCCGGACTCGGCGGTGAGCAGGTCGAGCGCGGCGGCCTCGGCCGGCACGGGCGCGAGCTGGGCGTCCGGCTCGGAATAATCCGCCGTGGGCACGGCGGTGACGCTCAGGCCGAAGGTGCGCAGGACGCGTTCGAGCGCCTGCGTGAACTCGCCGAGCGTGACGGCGGTGCGGCCGAGTTCCTCGCGGAAGTAGTGGAGCACGGCGCTGGCGGCGTTGCGGATGATTTCCGGGTCCACCTGCGCCGCGGCGTCCCCGACCAGTTCGAGGGTGAAGCGCTCGACGGAACAGGGAATGGCCTGTCCGTCAGAGAGCTGGAACACCAGGCAATCGTTGCTGAGCTGGATCATCGCGTCGTTTCTCCAGTTTTTGGACTTCCTGCACAAACTCCGCGGCCTCCTCGAAGCCGCGGTAAATGCTCGCGTAGCGGACGTAGGCGACCTTGTCGAGGCCGCGCAACTCCTCCATCACCCGTTCGCCGATGGCCATCGAGGGCGCCTCGAACTCGTAGCGGTTGCCGAGGCTTTCCACGATGCGATCCACGGCGGCCTCGATCTGGTCGTGGCTCACGGGGCGTTTCTGGCACGCGCGCATGATGCTGCCGGCGAGTTTCTCGCGCGCGAATTCCTCCCGTCGGCCGTCGTGCTTGATCACCATGAGCGCCTGCTTCTCGATCACCTCGTAAGTAGTATAGCGGTGGGAGCAGGAGAGGCACTCGCGCCGGCGGCGGATGGTTGCCCCTTCGCGGGAGCTCCGCGAATCAATGACCTTGTCTTCCTGACTGCCGCATTTCGGACAACGCATGGGTTAAACCACAATCGGGAGTTGTTGCGCGTTGCGTAACACACAAGATACGGGATCGTCAAGGAAGCATCCGAGGGAACTGGCGAAAGCGGGCGCATCTGGTCACTGCCCCCGATGGCAACCGGGCCGGAGCGCGGCGTTTACGCCGCTTCATCATTCGTAAGCCCACCGGTCAATCGTTTCATCCAGGCCCTTCGCACGTTGAAGCGGCCTGAAGGCCGCGCTCCGGGGGCAGTGCCCGGATGCGCCGGCGAAAGCGGGCGCATCTCGACACTGCCGCCGATTGCGCCTCGGCCGGAGCGCGGCTGTGTGCGGAGCACCAGCCGCACTACCGGGGAAAACTCCAGGGCATCGGGCGAAGGTCAGCCGCCCGGGTCTGGCGAAGCGGCTGCGGCTGGTCTTCGACACAGCCGCGCTCCGGAGGCAGTAAGATGCGCCCGGCGAAAGTGACCGAGGCGTGGAGCCGTTCAACTCGCGGTGACAAATAGCTCGCTTTTCGGGGGAAACTGGCCTTGCGAGGAAATGGAGATTCCGGCTAGAGTTTTACGACCTCCGGCTAGAGTTTTACGACCTCCGGCTAGAGTTTTACGACCTCCGGCTAGAGTTTTACGACCTCCGGCTAGAGTTTT
>JACQFS010000195.1 GCA_016199935.1 Verrucomicrobiota bacterium | reverse complement strand
CCGAGCGGGCCGAGCGCGTCGGACAGGCCATGCGCTGCCGTGGGTTCGACGGCCGCTTCCGGTCGCTGACGGAATGTCATACAAAGTGGAGTGACATTGTCTTCTTTGCCGCCGTTCTGACTGTGAGTGCGACCTTGCTGACTCTTGATGTGCTCGGTCGCTGATACCTTTTCCGAAAGGCGAGTTGCTATTGGTGCCCACATCTCCCGCCATCCGAGTTCAGCAGTTGTCGTTCGCCTATCCCGGCGGCCGCGCCGCGCTGACCGATATCTCGTTTGAGCTGGCGGCGGGCGAGAGCGTGGGACTGGTGGGGCCCAATGGCGCCGGTAAGACGACGCTCTTCCTCTGTCTCAGCGGCGTGCTGGCCGGCAAGGCCTCCGGGCTGCAACTGGCCGGGCTCAATCCGCTCGATCCCGCACAGCGCCTCAAGGTCACGCGCGCCGAAGTGCGCGGCATCATGGGCCGCTCACTTGCCGGGCTGCTCTACCCGCCGGTGTGGCGGACGCAGTTTGAGCGGTGCCGGAGCAGTTGAGGGCGACCGGAAATCCAGTTGCGTCCGCCGCCCCATTTGCTAAATAAGGCGTATGAAATCGCCCAAGATGCTTTTGCTCATCGGTGTCGTGACGCTGACCGCCACTTTCGTCATCGCCCAAGCGCTCACGCCCGAGCAACGCCAGGCCGCCGAGGAGGCCCTGCGCAAGAAGATGAGCGAACTCGATACCAAGCCGGCCACGCCCAAACCCACCTCTTCCGCCGACGAAATCAAGAAAGCCAAGAAGGCCGAAGCCGAGCAGAAGGCGCAAGCCGAGGCCGAAGCCAAACGCGCCGCGCAGGCGAAGAAGGATGCCGAAGCCGCCGCGAAGAAAGCTGAAGCGGACAAGCAGAAGCTCGCCAACGCCGAGGCCAAGCGCATCGCCGACGAGAAAAAGAAAGCCGACGATCTCGCGAAAATGTCCGACGCCGAAAAGAAGCGTCTCGCGGACAAGGAAGCCAAGAAGCAGGCCGAAGCCGCCAAGAAAGCCGAGGCGGAAAAGCAGGCACGCACCGAGGCCGAAGCCAAGCGCGCCGCCCAGGCGCCGAAGGACGCCGAAGCCGCCGCGAAGAAGGCCGAGACGGAAAAGAAGAAACTTGCCGACGCCGAAGCCAAACGCCTGGCCGACGCGGAGAAGAAGGCCGCGGCCGACCGCAAGGTGATCGCCGAAGCCGAGGCCCGCGTTGCGGCCGATACGAAGAAGAAAGCTGAAGCGGACGCCAAGAAGGCGGCGGCCTCGAAGCCCGCCCCCGTCGTCGTCGTGCCGACCCCCAAGAGCAGCAAGCCCATCGCCGTCACCCCCAAGCCCGCGCCCGCGCCAAAGCCGGCAGCGGTCACGCCGGCGGTGATCGTTTCCGAAAGCAAGATGACCCCGGAGCAGGAAGCCAAGGCGCGCGAGGCGTTGATGTTGAAAATGGCGGAGCTGAACGCGCGCGACCAGAAAGCCGGCACCACGAAGTCCCCCGAGCCCAAAATCGTCACCGTCAAACCTTCCCCCAAGCCGGTGCCGGTGAAATCAGACAAGCCCGTCGCGGTCACGCCCAAGCCGGCGCCCAAACCCGTCACCGTGCGGGTCACGCCGACGACGGCCACCGTCAAGCCGACGGAACCGGCCCCGGTCATCCCCGCCGCGACGCTCTCGCCGGAACAGGAAGCCAAAGTGCAGGCGGCCCTCGCCGCGAAGATGGCGGAGCTCGACCAAAAAGAAGCGGCGATGCCCAAGGCGCCCGCCGTCGCCGCAACGACACCGGGAACGACCACCTCACCCGCGACCGCCGCCACGCCCAAGCCCGCGCCGCGCCCGCGCAGCAGTTCCACGATGCCCGAGGGCCTGCCCATCACGCAATCGCAGTGGGACCAGCTCGTGGTCCTCACCTCGGATTACAAGGCGAACAAGCTCACGCCGAAGGAGTATCACGCGAAGCGCGCGCAGATCATCACCGGCGCCAAGGCCAACGGCGGACAGTGAGTGGACTTTTCCCCGGCCAACGGGCGCGACCACCGTCGCGCCCGTTTTTTATTTTCACCACCGGCATCCCGCCGAACCCGACGAAAGGAATTGCAGTCGCCCGCCCGGCCGCAATAATGCATCCACGCATTGCGCCGCATGATTTTTTCCCATGATTGAGTGGAACATCCAGAGCCGGTCGCACGCCTGCCAGGCGTGCCAGAAGCCGTTCGCCGACCAGGAGGCCTACCACACGCTGCTGTTCGATGAGCGCGGAAACTTCGCGCGCCTCGACGCGTGCGAGGCGTGCTGGCAATCCCAGTTCAGCCAGGGCGCGACCAGCCGCAAGGGTTTCGTCTCGCACTGGCAGGGCGTCTATCTCGCGCCCCCGCCGCAGGTGGAGGCGATCCGGCACGAGACCGCCGAGACGCTGCTGAAGAAACTCGTCGAGGCCAACGAGGACCGGCACGTGGCCACGCGTTACATCCTCGCGGTGATGCTCGAACGCAAACGCATCCTGAAAGTGCGCGACCAGTTGCGGCAGGAGGGCAAACGCTTTTTCGTCTACGAGCACGCGGGCAACGGTGACGCCTACACGATTCTCGACCCGCAGTTGCAGCTCCACCAACTCGAGGAGGTGCAGCGCGAGGTCGCGCACCTGCTCGAACACGGCCTGACTCCGCCGCCCGCGGTCGAACCGGTCCCCGCGGCGGATGCCCCTCCGGCCGAGGCCGCCCCGGCCCACTGAAAGGCCCGCCATGCCCGCCGTCGCTGACTTCGAGGAACGCCTGGGCTACCAGTTCCGGCACCCCGCCCTGCTGCGCCTGGCGCTGACCCATTCCTCCGTGCCGCACGAGGCGGGCGGCGGACAACCCGACAATCAGCGGCTGGAATTTCTCGGCGACTCGGTGCTCGGCCTGCTGCTCACGCACCGGCTTTATGAAATGTTTCCCGACGAGCAGGAGGGCCCGCTGACGAAAACGCGCGCCGGGATGGTCAACGAGCACGCCCTCGCGGGCCACGCGCGTGAGCTGGACCTGGGGCGTTTCCTCATCCTCAGCCGCGGGGAGGAGCAGAACGGCGGACGCGAGCGGGCCTCGATCCTCGCGGACACGTTCGAGGCCGTCATCGGCGCGATCTACCTCGACGGCGGAATCGAGCCGGCGCGCGCGTTCATACACAAAATTTTCCACCCGCCGACCAACGAGACGCACTCGCTGCGCGTGATCGAGAATCCCAAGGGCGAGTTGCAGGAGTTGCTCCAGTCGCGCTCGCCGGAACCGATCGTCTATCGCGTGGAATCCGTGACCGGCCCGGACCACGACCGAAACTTCGAGTGCTCGGTGCACCACCAGGGGGTGGAGTTGGGCCGGGGCGTGGGCAAAAGCAAACGGGTCGCGGAAAGCGCCGCCGCGCTGGCCGCGCTGACGCGGATGCGCGACGCGAACCCGGCGTGAGCCGCGCGGGCGTTCAGCTCTGGGAGTTCTGCGTGAAGAGCACGGCCGCCTGCGAGCGGCGGCTGAACTGGAGTTTTTCGAAAACGTTGCTGAGGTAGTTCTTCACGGTCTTGTCGCTCAGGCCCAGGGCCAGGGCGATTTCCTTGTTGGTCTTGCCCTCGGCGACGAGGGCGACCACGCGCAGTTCCTGGGGCGAGAGCTTTTCCAGTTTGCTCCCGGCGGTGGGCGCCTCGGATTCCTTGCGCACGCGCCCGAGCACGCGCCGGGTCACGGCCGGGTCGAGGATGGACTGGCCCGCGGCGATGCGCTCGATGGCCTTGACCAAGCCGTCGCCGCCGATCTCCTTGAGCAGGTAACCGTCGGCCCCGCACGCGATGGCGTCGAAGACGAACTGTTCATCCGCCACGGCCGTGAGGATGAGGACGCGGCTCTCGACCTGCGATTGCTGGATGTGCCGCGCCACGTCGAACCCGCTGCCGTCGGGCAGGCGGATGTCGAGCAGGACCACGTCGGGCTTGAGCTGCTGCACCACGCGGTTCGCCTCGGCCACGGTGCCGGCCTCGCCGACGACCTTGATCTGCGGGTAGCGCTGGAAGAGCGTTTGCAGCCCGAGGCGGACGACCTGGTGATCGTCCACGATTAAAATTCGGATTGGCTTCGGAGTGGGTTCGCTCATGTGATGTTGGAGATAGGTAGCTTCAGTATGACGGTCGTCCCCGCGCCTGGTTTGGAATCGATGATCAATTCGGCCCCAAGTTCCCGGGCCCGGGCCGCCATGTTGCTGCGACCCAATCCCGTGCGGGAAGTCTCGTCTTGCTCAAATCCAATTCCATCATCGCGCACCTGAAAGCGCAATATGTCCGAGTGGCCCTGCATGGCGATCTCGACCGTGCGCGCCTGCGAGTGGCGCACGCAGTTGCTCAGCGCCTCGCGCGCGAAGAGCAACAGGTTGCTCGCCTGCGACGGCGTCAATTTTTCCCCGCCGGCGGACTCGATGTCCGAAACGATGCGCGAGGTCCAGGGTTCGCCGAACGACTCGATGATCTGCTGCAGGTCGTTTTCGAAGTCGCCGCCCAGTGCGCCCTGCGGCTCGCTGCGCAGGATGAAGCCGCGCACGGATTTGATCAGGGCGTTGAGGCTGGTGAGCGCTTTTTCCAGCCGCTCGTCGAGTTGCGCCGGCTCCTGTTTCAGCCGGGTGCGGCAATCCTCGATGCCCAGTCCGATGGCGTAAATGGACTGGATGATGCCGTCGTGCAGGTCGCGCCCGAGCCGCACGCGGTCCTCGATGGCCTCGTGCAGCCGCTGCTGGCTGGCGCGCAACGACTCCTCGGCCGTGCGCCGTTGCGCGATCTCCTCCCGGAGGTGTTCGCGTTGGGCGAAGGCCTCGGTCACCAACCGCGCCAGCCGGCCGGTTTCATCGGTGACCCGCAACAGGGGTTTCAGCGGCGCGTCGTCGCCCGAGTCCAGCGCCCGCGCGATGAGCGACAGCGGTCGGCTGATCCACCAATAGAGAAAGGCGCCCAGCAACCCCACCACGGCGCAGCCGAAGGCGATGAGGAAAAGAAATTCCCGATCCTCCAGTTCGCCGAGCAGCCGGTCCGACGCCGAGTCGAGCACCACTTGGAGTTCCTGCACCGGTGCGCCGTCCGGCCCGTGCAACACGCGGTCCAGCCGGGTGGCGCCGGTCGTCCGGTCGGACTTGGTCGCGTCGCGCGCACCCGTGGCCGGGGGAAGCAGTTTGACCCGCGCGCCGGGCAGCAGTGCGAAATCAGCAAGGTGTTCAGCGTCCCACAAATGGCCGGCCAGCAGGTAGCCGGACGGTTGGCCGGAAGACGCGGTGCCGGCGTTGCCGTGAATCGCCGCGCCGCGCACTTCGAGCAGGCCCGCGGGAACGATGGCGAAGTAGTGGGCGTTGGTCGAAGTGGCCAGCAACCGCTCCACGGCGATGAGCCCGCCCGGCGGACCGTCCATCGGCAGGCCGGGCACCGCGTTGGTCGAGTAAACGACCGTCAGGTTCGTCCGGCAGATCCACACCGCATCCAGATCGAACGAGGTCAGCGCCGGGGCAAGGTTTTCCTGCGCCCACGCCGGGTCGACCTTGCTGGCAAATTTCGCCAGGTCATCCCAGTCGGTGTAGTCGTTGACGAACGCCTCGAGCGGCTGGCCCTTGAGGGTGACGAAGCGGTCGAACAACGTGCCCACCTCCTCGCGCCGCTGCTGCAGATACAACGTGCGCCGCTGCCGCTCCGCCCCGCGCTCGTGCGCCACCTCCACGAGGTAAAGGCACACCAGCAACAGGAGCAGCAGCAGCAGTTTGGTCTGGATCCGCATCGGATGAAATTAAACCGCGGTTGGCACGACGCTCCGCGCGACGACCAGTCAGATGAGTTGCGCCAGCTTCGCCTGGCTCGCCGCGAAAATTTCCCGGTGCAGCGAGTTGCCGTGCGCGTCAATCGTCACCACGGCGGGAAAATTCTCCACCTCCAGTTCCCAG
This sequence comes from Verrucomicrobiota bacterium, assembly GCA_016199935.1. GTDB lineage: Bacteria > Verrucomicrobiota > Verrucomicrobiia > Limisphaerales > JACQFS01 > JACQFS01. The sequence continues at coordinate 12,834 of JACQFS010000195.1, read as the reverse complement.
ATCGCCTCGGGCGAGCCGAACTCTTTCAGGAAATAAACATTGCGCACCTTCTTCACGCACTCCGCGAGCACCTGCGCCGCGCCGCCCACGCCGTGGAGGTAAACGCACCCGTGCTCCTTGCACGCCGCGAGCGTGCGATCGCCCATCCCGCCCTTGCCGATGACGGCGCGCACGCCGAAGTCGCGAATGATCTGCCCCTGATCCGGCTCCTCGCGGATCGAAGTCGTCGGGCCGGCGGCGGTGCATTTCCACGAGCCGTCGTCGTGCTGCATCATCACCGGGCCGCAGTGGTAGATGATTCCGTCGCGCAGGCTCACGCCCGGCGGGAGCTTCCCGCCCTCGTGCAGATACTTGTGGACCGCGTCGCGGCCGGTGAAGACGACGCCGCTGACTTCGACCGCGTCGCCGACTTTGAGCGCGCGGATTTTTTCTTCGGTGAAAGGGAGGGAGAGTTTGATCATGGCGGCGGCTCAAAAATTGATCGCAAAGGCCGGCTTCAGCTTCGCGTCCTCGCAAATCCAGTTCACCCAAAGCTTGCTGTCCGTGCCGACGGTGAGGGTCGCGAAGTTGCGCGTCCGCAGATAACGGTTGCCGCCCGCGGGCGTGAGCATTTCGGGAACGGTGTCGCCATCGTCAATCGCCTCCGGCGTGTCGCTCGTCGTCAGGGTGATGCCCACCCACGCCATCGACGACGGCGCCGGATGCACGATGCCGGTGGAGATGACTTGCGTGAGGCCGACCTGCCGGCGCTCGTTCCACACCTGCCCGAGCGCGCCCACGTGGACATCGCCGGAGAGCAAAACCCCCTTCGTCTTGTCCGTGGCCTTGCGGTCTTCCAAAAATTTCAGCAGCACCATCACCAGCCGGATGCGCTCGGCGTGATGCGGCTTGGCCGACCAGTGATCGTGAATGTCGTCCTCCAATTCCTCATGCCACGGCGTCGTGTCGTAGACCGCCTCGACCGTCGCGAACGAACGGTAAATTGCCGGCACGCCCACCATCACGAGCAGGTTTTTCACCGGCTCACCGGCGAGGGCGTTGAGCCACGCCTTCGCGTCCGACCAGTTTTGCTCGGACATGATCTGCGTGTAAGTCCGCTCCGCGCGGTTGTCGAGCGCGAGGATGTGAAAGTCGCGGAACTTGAAGCCGAGCGAATAATGTTTCGCCGCCGGATTGATCCGGCTGCGGTTGTTCGCCGCGCCGCGCAGTTGGAACAATCTGAACGTCCGCTCCGCCTGCGCGAATACCTGCTGATACACGTCGCACTTCTGCCGGTCGTCGGGATACGAACCCCAGCCGTCGAAAATATCGTGATCGTCCCACATCATCACCGAGGGAATCGTGGCGAACATCAGCGCCATCGTGGGATTCCTCCAACCGTGCGGATACAGCCCGTCGTAAAAATCCGTGAACTCCTTGATCATCTTCGCGCCCGCCACCGCACTGTTCTGCTCGGAGTAACCCTTTTGCATCCACGCTTCGATGGCCGTGCCCGGTTTGGCCGACCAGACGGCATCCGCGTAAAGCTGGTCGCCGCCCATGAGCAGCAGCGAGAAGGGCGCCTTGGCGTGTGCCGCCGCCATTTTTTTCCAGAGCGCATACGGCTCGCTCGTGTCCCGGAGCAACGTGGCGGAGGAAAAACCGTTGCACGACGCGTAAGCCACGCGCGCCGCCTCGGTCGCGCCGGGAACGTAAAACGTCCACTGGGTCAGCGCCTGCCGGTCGGCGAGCAGACTGCCGTCCGTCGCGCGCAGGGCATACGTGACCGGCCCGCCCGTCGCGCCGCCGGGAATCGCAGGCTGAAATTCCGCGCGCCAGAACTGCGCCGCACCGACCAGTTCCAACGGCGTGAAGGGAATTTTTTGGCCCGCGACTTCCAACGTTGGCGTTCCCGCCAGGCCATCCGTCAAAATGCAGACCGTGTAAAAATCTCCGCGCTCAAAACCAAGCAACGGACCGACGACGATGGGCGTTGATGTTTTCATTTTAATACAGCCACTTCTCAATCTTCCCCGCCGGCGAGAGCGACACGCCCTGCCGCCGGAACGCCCAGCACATGTAGCTCACGCTCACGAAGAACGACGCCGGCACGCGGTTCGCCGCGCAAATCTTCACGCCGAGCAAAGTCGTCTTCCCGCCGAATCCCATCGGGCCGATGCCGAGTTCGTTCGCCGTCTTGAAAATGTCCTGCTCCAGCTTGTCCAGTTCCGGCACGGGATTGCGGTCGGGGATGAGCCGCAGAAGTTGCTGTTTGGAAAACTCGTAGCCCGTCGCGCGGTCGCCGCCGATGCACACGCCCAACACACCCGGCCCGCAGCCCTTGCCCTGCGCCTGCAACACCGCGTCGAGGATCACCTTGCGGCAGCCGTCGAGGTCGCGGTTCGCGTGGAGCTTCTCGATGGGCAGCGAATACTGCGCGCCCACGTTCTCGCATCCCCCGCCCTTCAACATCAGCCGCACCTGCACGTCCTCGGTGCGGTGCTGGTGGAAGTGAACCGTCGGCGCGCCGGGACCGAGGTTCGTGCCGTCGTTCTTGCCGGTGAGCGAGTCCACGGAGTTCTGCCGGAGGAAACCTTTCTTCGTCGCGTCCTTCACCGCCTCGCGCGCCGTCTCGTGAAAGGTGATCTGGTCGAAGCCCACCGGGCAATCCACGTAGAAGATCACACTGCCGGTGTCCTGGCAGATCGGCTGCGACTTGCGCTTCGCCAGCTCGATGTTCTTCTCGATGATCTTCATCGCCGCCTCCGCGATGGTTCCTTTTTTTTCCGCCTCGAGCGCGGCGAGGATGGATTGCAGAACGTCGTCGGGAATTTCGGCGGACGTGCGGCGGATGAGTTCCACCAGCGAATCGTGCAACATGGTCATCGCGGAAAAGCTAGGAGCGCGGCGGGGGGAAGTCAACGCGGCCTCGGCCTTACGCATTACTGCTTACTCGTTCCGTAATGAGTAAGCAGTAATGCGTAAGAACAAGTTCCCCGGGCCGGTGAAAATTCATTCGCCACGCTTCCCTGTTTCCCCGACCATCCGCCCCATGACTGAACGTTCCGCGCCCGGCGCGAACCCCCTGCCCTTCCTCATCGGCGACGCCGTGCTCGTCGCCTTCGCGGCGTATCTGGCGTTTTACGCGCGGCCGTTCGGCACGGCCCAGATGCTCGCGTGCCTCGCCGCGCTCGCGGCCGCCGCGCTGCTCGGCTGCTGGCCGTTCGTGCTCAAGCATCAGGCCGCGCTCCGCCTCACCGAGAACGATCAACTCACCGATGCCGTCGCCAAAATCCAGCAGCTCGAACAGGTCGCCCGCCAGATTTCCTCCTGCACCAATGCGTGGGACGCCGCTCAGACCGCCGCCGACAAGACCGTCGCGCTCGCCAAGGGAATTGCCGCCGGCATGACCGACGAGGCCGCGCGCTTCCGCGATTTCATGGGCAAGGCCGCCGATTCCGAAAAGCGCACGCTCACCTTCGAGACGGAGAAACTCCGCCGCGCGCAGGGCGACTGGCTCTCGACCGTCGTCGCGCTGCTCGACCACGTGAACGCGCTCCACGCCGCCGCCGTGCGCAGCGGACAGGAGAACGTCATCGCGCAGCTTACCCGCTTCCGCGCCGTGTGCCACGACCTCGTGCGCCGGCAGGGTCTCGTGCCCTTCGTGCCCGAACCCGGCGCGCCCTTCGACGACGCCGCGCACGCGCTCGCCGATGAAAACGCGCAGGCGGAAAAAGGCGCGACCATCGGCGAAGTGCTGGCCACCGGCATCAATTTCCAAGGCCAACTCCTGCGCAAATCGGTGGTGAGCCTCGCCGGCAAAGAGGCCGCGGCCGTGCCGGCCGAAGAAAAACCCGAGACGCAGCAGGCACTGCTTTGAAGTGGAGCGCGAGCCGCCCCAAAAAACACGAAGCTCGAAATCCGAAATCCGAAACAAATCCCAATTTCAAAAAGCAAAATGACCGAAACGGAATCACACCGTTTCGGTCATTGGTGTTTCGAGTTTTGAAATTGTTTCGGGCTTCGGATTTCGAGCTTCGAATTTCAGTCCACCTCACGCCTCGATCATTTTCCCCGGCTCCGGCTGATGGATTTTGATCTTGGGCCAGCGCGCGTGAATCTGCTCCGCGAACCACGCGCGCGAATCCACATCGCCGTGGCCGAGGAAGATCACGCGCGGCGACACCTGGCCCACGAAGTCCAGCAGGTCCTCGCGGTTGGCGTGCGCGGTCAGGTCGAAGTCCTCCACGTCGCACTTGTGCGTCACCTGGCCCGCGCTGGGGCTGAGGACGAAGGTCTCGCCGCGCCTGGATTTCTTGAGCCGCCCGCCCGGCGCATCCGGGTCCGCGTAGCCGACGAAGAAGATGCCGTGCTTCTCCTCGCCGACCATGCGCGCGGCAAGTTCGTGCGCCGCCGTGTTCTCGGTCATCATGCCGGCGGTGAGGACGAAAATGCGGCTGCCGCGCAGTTTCATGTTCTCCAGTTCCTCGCGCGCGGCGACGACGAGGTTGAGCGCCTCGGTGAGTTTGAGGTTGGTGTGTTGCCGGTGCGCGCGGTGCGCCTCGAGGTCGTAGATTTCCGTGAAGACCCGGCCGAGGCCGCCGATGTAAACCGGCTGCTTCGGGATTTTCCCCTCGCGCATGAGGAGCGCGAGCATGGCGAGGATTTCCTGCGTGCGCCCGAGCGCGAAGGCCGGGATGAGCACGGTGCCCTTGCGCTTGAGCACGCGCTGGATCGAGGCGGCGAGGCGGTCCACTTCCTTCGCGCGGCTGAAGCCGGCGGGGGTGGCGCGGTTGCCGCGCGTGGTCTCCATGATGAGCACGTCGGCCTTCACGTCCTCGAAGCGCGCGCTGCGGAGGATGGTCTGGTCGTGAAAGCACACGTCGCCGGTGAAGAAGAGCGTCTCCTTTTTTCCGCGCAACATCACGCCCGCCGAGCCGAGCGCGTGGCCGGCGTCGAAAAATTCCAGCGTGGGCGACGTGTGGCCCGCGCGCATCTTGTGGAACGTGACTGAAGAGCGGATACTCCTTGATGCCGAGCTCGTCGCGCTGGCGGGTCATCACGTTGACGGAATTGTGGAGCACGCGCTCGACGAGGAAATAACTCAGCTCCGTCATCAACACGTGCGCGCGCGGATGATGGCGCACGGCGACGGGCAGCGAGCCGACGTGATCGTGGTGGCAGTGCGTGATGGCGATGGCGTCCAGCTCCTCCTTCTTGATGAGTTGGTAGAGCGGGAGGCTCTCGCGGCCGTCGAGCTTGGGGTGGGTGCCCGCGTCCATCAGCAGGCGGTGGCCGTCGAGTTCGACGAACCACGCACTCGCGCCGATGTTCGTGTCGGGGTTTAGATTGGCGATGCGCATGAGACCTTTGCAACGGAGTGAAGCACGGCCGGACGCGGATGGATACGAAGAAAGCACGGGGACAGGGCCGCGCAATCGCGCCGGGTGATTCGGAGGCTTCCGCGATGTCCGCCCTCACCCCGGCCCTCTCCCATCCGATGGGAGAGGGGGAAACGCACTCAGCGCGTCGTGTGACCTGGCGCGGATGGACGCAGGGGGCTGCGAAACGATTCTCCCTCTCCCTCCGGAAGAGGGCCGGGGTGAGGGCCAATCAACCGGTGGTCTGCGATTCTGCAAACGGCGAGTGACCGCCGGTGAACGGAGCCGTGAGCAACTCACTTCGCCAGCCGCTCGTCGAAGAAGTTCACGACGCGCTGGTTCAGCTCGTTCCAACTCGGCACCGCGGGCTGGCCGGACTTGGCGGGGAACATCACGTGGTTCCCGTTCTTCACGATGACGAGGTCGGACGGCACGCGGGCCTCCTGAAGCTTGGCGGTGAGCCGTTCCGCGTGCCATCGGGGAACGAGATTGTCAGAGTCGCCGTGCACGACGAGGAACGGCGGGGCATTGCTCGTGACGTAAAACACCGGGCTGCCGGACCTCCACGCCGCGGGCTTTTCCCGATACGTGGCACCGAAGAGTTTGATGAGCATCTTGGGCTCGTCGCCCTGCTTCGGAACGGACGGGCCGCCGCTGGCCGGCGAGAGTTCCACCGGCCCGCAATAATCCACCACGGCCTGCACGCGGCTGCTGAAGTTCGTGAGCGCGCCGACATCGAAGCCCGCGCGCTCGTCCATCGTGCCAAGGCACGTGACGAGATGCCCGCCCGCGCTGATGCCCCACACGCCGATGCGGTCGGGATTGATGTTCCATTTCGCGGCGTTCGCGCGCAGCCAGCGGATGGCGAGCTTGCAGTCCTCGATCTGCGCGGGCCACTTGGCCTCGCCGCTCAAGCGATACTCGACGCTCGCGGTGAACCAGCCCTTGCCCGCGAAGGCGATGGCCATGTTCTGCTTGTGCGAGCCACCCTCCCAACCGCCGCCGTGAATCCACACCACGGCCGGCATGGGCTTGGGCGGACGGTTTTTCGGAATGGCGATCTCGAGGTGCAACGCGCGGCCGTTCACGTTGCCATACTCGACATCGTGGATGATCTCGACGCCGGGCGGGGCCTTCTGCTGCAACCGGCAGGCGGTCGCCGACGTGAGCAGCAGGACCAAGGGGAGGAGGAAGCGAGGTTTCGTCAGCATTTCGGTGGAAGACGATGCCGGCCCGGGACAGTTACGGCCATGGAAAAATTCGTGTTCAATTCGTGAGATTCGTGTCAAACCTCCGCCGCATGGATTCACTGCTGAAATTGCTCCACGAGAACGCCGCGCTGAAACCCGCCCAGCTCGCCGCGATGCTCAATCTTACCGAGGCCGAGGTCGTTTCCAAAATCAAAGCCTACGAGCGCGACCACGTCATCCTCGGCTACCGCACGCTGCTCAACGAGGAGAAGCTCGGCGTGGACCTCGTGCGCGCCGTCATCGAGGTGAAGATCACGCCCGAGCGCGAGGGCGGCTTCAACCGTCTCGCCGACCGCATCGCGCGCTACGACGAGGTGAAGTCGTGCTACCTCATGTCCGGCGGCTACGACCTGCTCGTGATCGTGGAGGGCGACAACCTGCGCGAGGTCGCCTCATTTGTTTCCGAGAAGCTCGCCACGATCCAAGGCGTGGTCTCGACGGCGACGCATTTCATGCTCAAGCCCTACAAGGAACAGGGCGTGTTGATGACGAAGGAAGCCGGCGACGAACGGTTGGCGGTCTCTCCGTGAGATGAGGGTAATGAGTAAGGAGTAATCCGTAAGAAGACGCGGCTGCTCGGCTCACCGCTTACGGATTACTCCTTACTCATTACGCGGTCGGCACCTCATAATACTCCAGCGCCCACTCGACCATGTAGCGCACGCGCGCGGGTCGGATGCGATAGACGATGAGCATCGGGTTGTCGAGCGAGCCGAGGTATTGGCGCAGGAGCGGATTGCTGTTCCAGATTTCTTCGAGCAACGGCCGTTCAGTGAGCACCTCGGCCACGCCGGTGATGCGGACCTGATTGTGGTGGTCGTCCACGTAGCAGAGTTCCACTTTCGGATTCGCGGCGATCTCGCCGGTCTTGTGGTAAACGCGGAGGTTCGCGACATAAACCGTGAAGCCCTCCGTGCGCACGGGCGAGACGGGCCGGAGCCGCGGCTGGTCGCCATCAATCGTCGCGAGTTGGGGAAACTTCGCCGCCTTCATCACGCCCTGCGCGAGCGCGACGAGTTCGGCGGGCGGGATGGGTTTGAGTTCGGACTTGGACATTAATAAATCACCGGCCGGCCGGCTTGAGATCGAGGATCTTCACTTCCTTCACCGCGTGGTCCGCCCAGAAATAAACGGCGTGCCGGCGGGAAACCAAAACCTGAATCAGCCTGCCGATTTCATCCCGCTCGGCATAATCTCCCTCCTGATACGGATCGTCCGCGAGCCGGTCGAGCAACCGGATGAATTGCAGTTGTTCACTCCGCTTGAAACCGCGCAGCGTCGCGAACACGCCGGCTTCCACAAAGACGCGATACGGCGTCATCGGGCGCGCCGCTTCCGCCCGAGGGATTTCTTGACCTGTTCGAGGCTGACCCAGTTGGCGGGATTTCGGTCGTCAATCCGCCCGGCCATTTCCTTGCGCCAGGCGTCGTCGTGCTGGAGCCGCAAGTGAAGGAGGTAGGCGGCGAGTTCGTTCTGCTGCCGGCGCGGCCACGCAGCCACTTCACGCATGATTTGAGCTTTGCTCACGGCGGGACAATGACAGGGGACGATCCAGATTGCAACGCGGGGAAATGAAACCACTGACGAGCGCGATGCGCCGCCCCGACTCAGACGACGGCCCTCGCGTCCAAACCGGACGCGGGACGGCCGGTCAGAACCAACCCTTCTTGTTCTGCACGTAGGTGCGGACGAAATCCTCGTCGCTCTTGGTGAGGTAGATGATGCCCTCGATCAGACCGACGATGGACCCCACGCCGCAGGTCACAACGGTGATCACGATCTGGATGATGCCCTCCTTGGTGTAGCCAAGGATGAATTTGTGGATGCCCAATCCTCCGAGAAGGATGCCGCAGATGCCGGCGGCGATTTTCTTTTCAGCTCCAGCGGGTTTTTCGGTGCTCATAGTTTGTGGTTTTTTATGGAACGCCTGCCGGCGCGCGCGTGGCGGCCGGCGTTGTTGTGGGAACTGCGGGTTGCTTACAGGCGCCCCATGGCACTGTCAAGCGCGGCGTAGAGCCGGCCCATCGTCTCCGGCGTCTCGTCGCCCATGTTCGAGAGGCGGAACGTGGTGCCCTTGATTTTTCCGTAGCCGCCGTCAATCAGGAAACCCTGGTCCTTCACGAGCTTCTGGAGCTTCGCCACGTCCACCGTGCGCCCGCCGGACTTGGCGCCGTTGTTCACGCACGTGAGCGTGACGGACTCGAAACCCTTTTCCGGAAACAGCGTGAAGCCGTGCTTCGCCGCCCAGTCGCGCGTCATCTGGTTCGTTTGCGCGTGGCGCGCGTAGCGCTTCTCCAGACCCTCGGCGAAAAATTCGTCCAGCTTCGAGCTGAGCGCGTAAATGTGCGGGATGCTCGGCGTGCTCGGCGTCATGCTCTCCTTCGCGTTCTTCTCGAACTCCACGAAGTCAAAATAGTATCCGCGGTCCTTCACCGTCGCCGCCTTCGCGAGCGCGGCGGGCGAGCAGGTGAAAACGGTGAGGCCCGGCGGCAGCGCGAACGCCTTCTGCGTGCCCGCCAGCAGCACGTCAACGCCCAGCGCGTCGAAGCCCAGCGGCACCGCGGTCATCGAACTGACCGCGTCCACGATGAACATCACGTCGGGATATTTTTTCTTCAGCGCGGCGATCTCGGCGACGGGTGACATGGTGCCGGTGCTCGTCTCGTTGTGGATGAGCGTGAGCGAGTTGAACTGGCCGGTCGCCAGTTTTTTGTCCACGTCCTCGGCGCGGATGGGCGAGCCCCACGGCACCTGGAGCGCCTCGGCGTCCTTGCCGCAGCGCTTCGCCACATCGAGCCATTTGTCCGAGAACGCGCCCTTCATGCAGCTGAGCACTTTCTTCGCGGTGAGGTTGCGCAACGCACCCTCCATCACGCCCCACGCGCTGGACGTGGAGAGATAGACGAGCTGCTTCGTCGCGAGCAGCGTCTGGAGCTGCGGCTGGACTTTCGCGTAGAGGTCTTTGAACCCCTGCCCGCGGTGGCCGACCATCGGCTGGCAGAACGCCTCGAAGGTTTTCTTGCTGACTTCAACCGGGCCGGGGATGTGCAACTTGACGTGTGCCATAAAATTCAGGGCGCGAAGTTTTCACAGAGCGCCCGGTGAGGCAAGCGAAGTTTGGCTTGAAAGGCCGCGCCATCAGGAACACTCCCTCTCCCCCGCACGAAGCGCGGAGGAGAGGGAGTGCCACCGCAACGAGAAGTGCGTGTGTCAAGGTGCGCGCCGCGCCCCTCAAATTTCCTTCCACGCCCCCGGCACCGGCACGGGATAGCGCCCCTCCGCATCCGCCTTGATGGGCGGCTCCGTGTCGTGGGTCATCGTGTCCTTGCCGGGGAACCACTGGAAGTTCGACGCCATCGCCTCGTCCCACGTGATCGTGCGGCCCATGTGGACCGCGGCCCGGCCCATGATGTCGGCGAGGTTCGATAGCCCCGCGCGCTTGGCCTCGTTGAACGGCTTGTTCTCCCGGATCGCCTCGAGGAAATCCATCCACTCCATGTCCCACGCGGTCTTCTCCTCCTTCGGCGCGCGCCACTCGACGTATTCGCGGCCGATGCGCTGGTCCTTGTAGATTTCCACCGTGCCCGCGTGGATGTTGCCCGAGAACATCGCCGCCTTCTTCGTGCCGTGGACGTAGGTGACGAAACTGTCCTCGCACTTCGGGATGTAGCGCACGGTGTGATAGCCCTTCGAGCCGTTGGGAAAAGTCCACTCCACGTTGAACGAGTCGAGGTTCTGGCTGCAATCCTTGCTGTTGGCCACTCGCCCGCCCACGCCGTGCGCCGAGACCGGCCACGCGTCGTGCAGCCAGCACAACTCGTCAATCTGATGGATGTCCATCTCCGCCCACAGCCCGCCGGAGACCCAGAGGAACTTGGTGAAATTGCGGAGCTGCCATTCGAGGTCGGTCTTGTTCGCGGGTTTTGGCGCGAGGCCGCCGATGCCCTGCATCCGGTAGGCGCGCGTGTGCAGCACCTCGCCGAGTTCGCCCGCCTTGATGCGGCGGATGAGCTCCCAGCGGTTGCGCGAGTGGCGGCACATGAGGCCGGCCATGATCTTCAGCCCCTTCTTCTCCGCCGCCTCGCCCGCCGCGATCACGCGCCGCACGCCGACCGGATCGGTGGCGAAGGATTTTTCCATGAACACATTCACGCCCTTCGACACGGCGTATTCGAGCTGCTGCGGACGAAACGCCGCGTAGCCCGTGAGCATCGCGACATCGCCCGAGCCGGGGCGCAGCGTATCAATGGCCTTCTTGTAGGCGTCGAAGCCGATGAAGCGGTTCTCCGTCGGCACGTCCACGCGCTCGCCAAACTTCGCGAGCAGCGAGCGGTGCGAGGCGTTGAGCCGGTCCTCGTAAAGGTCCGCCATCGTAGTGAGCTTCACCGGGCTGCCGGGCGCCTCCATCGCGTTGGCCACGGCGCCGCTGCCGCGGTTGCCGCTGCCGATGAGCGCGAGCCGCACGTGATTGTCGCCCGCCGCGCCGTGGACGTGCGGGATCGCCACGCCCGCGAGCGCAGTGGCGGCGACGGTGCGGGAAAGAAATTCGCGGCGGGAGGTTTGGTGTTGGGGATTGGAGTCGGAGTTCATGGCGGGAGTGTTATCGGGGACAAATGCCGAGTCAATCGCGGGTGGGTCCGGACGCGCGACACAAATCAAAAGCGGCGGAGGGCCGCCGCAGTCCAAGACGCTGGCGCGAGTCCGGGCACCCCCGTCAGCGCGCCAGCGTCTTGGACTGCGCCAGTCCCCTGGCGCTTTCACGTGGTTCGCAGGCAACTCTACTTCCCCATCGCCTCCAGCTCCCGCGCATCCCGCCGACACAACCACAGCGGCACCGCGCCGAAGACGCCGAACGAACAATCAATCAGCCGCCAGTAAATCGGAATCCCGCGCACGCCGCCAAAGATGAGTGCGAATGGAATCACGAGCGCACACGCGATGAGTCCAAAGTCGAACAGCCACCGGTTCCGCACCGGCTCCCGCCACGCGCCGACGAACGCCAGCGCGATGACGAAGTGCCCGAACGCCAGCCAGTCCGTGCCGTAAGCGAGGAACGGGTAGTGATCGTTCGTCTCCCGCACTCCCATCCAGATGTAATAGACCCAGCCCCTGAATCCGTCATCCCACGGTGCCCAAGTCGTTGAGTCGATGCGCAACACCTTCACGAGCCAGTTGAGTTCCGTCTCCAGCGGAATCGCCGTCGCCCCGCTCAGCACGAGGCCGATGATGAACAGGACCACCCACGCGCGGATGCGGCCGAGGAGTCTGGTTTCGCGATCATTCACTCCGTTTGGTAGGCTTCGCCTTCGCCGCTTGATCCATCACGTCGCCCCAGTGCGCGAGGAAAAACTTTTTGTCCTTCGGCAGGAACGTCGCCTCGGCTTCACCGAGGATGGGGCGCAGCGCCGTGGTCATTTGCAGCGCGACGAGGAGATAAATGATCGTCCACACTTTGATGCCCAGCCCGCTTTTCACCAGGTGTGCGAACGCCGCGTGCAGGAAGCGCGCGCCGAAGAACGCCGCGATGGCCCAGAACGCCAGGTGCAGCGCGCCCATCCACGCGAGCGACTCGGTGCTTTGCGAGAAGACCCAAGCCACCGGCGCGAAGCCGATGAGCAGGATGGTCGTGAGCGCGAGCTTGCCCGCGAGGATGCCGAAGACTTCCGCCAGCCGCGCCGTCGCGCCGCCGAGCGTGGCGAAGATGAACAGGCTCGGCAGGCAGATGAGCGCCGAGACGAGCAGGCCCGCCGAGATTTTCACAGGCGCGGCCCACCACTGCGTGCCTCCGCTGAACGAGCCGACAACGAGTCCGTAAATGGCCGCGCTGAAAACGGCGATGACGAGCAGCGCCGCGACGACCGCGCCCGCGCCCGGCTGGCGCAGCGCGAACATCACGCGCCGCGGCTCGCGCAACACGGCTTCGATGGCGGCGATGAGGCCGCGAATCGGAACCTGTTCGGCTGCGCTCGCGCCGGGCGGGCGAGTGGTCATCGTCGAGTTCGTCCCCGACGACGATCGCATGGGTCCCGCCGACGCCGTCCGCTTCGGCCTCGTCATGCTGGCCGGCACCGCCGGTGGCGACGCGTACACCTTCCCGGAGCTGTCGACGATGCTCCGGAATACGGGCTTCGATCGGCCGACGCTGCACGACCTGGTGCCGTCGCCGGCGCGTGTCGTGATCGCGGCTCGCTGAGCCGGTGACGGCCGGCGAAGCTACCGCGGCG
>JACQFS010000200.1 GCA_016199935.1 Verrucomicrobiota bacterium | reverse complement strand
TCGAGCCCGACCAGCAGGCGCGTGTCTTCGAGCGGTTCTACAAAGCGGACCGCGGGCGTGGCAGCGGCGGCACTGGCCTCGGCCTCGCCATCGTCAAACACATCATCCAGTCGCACAAAGGCGAAGTGTGGGTGAAGAGCGAACTGGAAAAGGGAACGACCTTCTTCCTCACGCTCCCGCAGGCTTAGAATTGGAACTCACTTTCCCGTCCGCCGGTGAACCTTGTAAACCGCCGCCTGGTCCGTCGCCTTGAGAAGTATCTCGTCAATGCACACGTGCGCCGGCCGGCTCGCGGCCCACACGAGCGCCTCGGCGATGTCGTCGCCGGTCAACGGCGTCATGCCCTCGTAGGTTTTCAACGCCCGCGCTTCGTCACCCTTGTAGCGCGTGACGGCGAACTCGGTCTGCGCCAGGCCGGGGTCCACCGTGCCCACGCGCAGGCCGGTGCCGCAGAGTTCGAGCCGCAGCGACTTGGTGATGGCGAACTCCGCCGCCTTCACGCCGCAATAAAGGGAGCCGCCCTCGTAAGGCTGCCGGCCGGCGATGGAGCCGATGTTTAAAATCGTCCCGCTCTGGTGCGGCAGCATCAGCGGCAGCACGGCGCGCGTGACGCGCATGAGGCCGAGCAGGTTCGACTCGACCATCGCGACCCAGTCCGCGTCCTTGCCCTCGGCCACCGTGTCGGCGCCGTGCGCGCCGCCGGCGTTGTTGAGGAGGACGTCCACGCGCGGCGTGAGCGTGCGGACCCATTTCACAAACGCCTCCACGCTGGGCGTCGAGGCGACGTCGAGTTCGTGGACGTGCGCGGAGGCCGCGCCGGATTTTTTGGCGGCGGCGGCGGCGGCGTTCAACTTGTCTAAGCGGCGCGCACCGAGGAGCAGGTGGCAGCCCGCGGCACCGAACTGGCGCGCGGCGGCTTCGCCGATGCCGCTGGAGGCGCCGGTGATGAGGACCCATTGGTTGGCGAGTCGGGAGGGCATGGGGCGGGTAAGATTAAGATCAGGATTAAGATTAAGAGCGGTCGGGAAAGATGGTGCGCGGTGCAGGGTTCGAACCTGCGACCCCTACCGTGTCAAGGTAATGCTCTACCACTGAGCTAACCGCGCACTGCGAAGCGGCGGAGAAAATGGCAAACTCTGGCACGCTGGCAAGCTGATTTCCCGCTTACTTCTTCCGGCCCTTCCCGGGGCCGGGCGGCGGCGTGGCGGGCGGCGTTGGGTTCGGAGGCGGAGCGGTTGGTTCCGAAGTCGCGGGTCGGGCCGCGCGCGCCTTGAGCACGACGAACGCGCACAGGCCGAGCGCGGCGATGATGCCGGCGAGGCTCACGTAGAGTGTCTGCACCACGGGCTTGTAACGAATCTCAATCTTGTGTTCGCCGGGCGTGAGCGCGACGCCGCGCATGATGAAATTGGCGCGCAGCAGCTCGGCGGGTTTGCCGTCCACCCAGACTTTCCAGTTCGGGTCATACTTGTCGTTGTGCAACAGCACGGCGGGCACCTCGACCTTGGCCTTGAGTGAAATGCGCTTGGGCGCGTAGCTGACGAATTCGACCGTGCCCGCGAAGCGGTTCGCGTTCTCGGCGGACGGCGGGGCGAGCTTCGAGCTGTCAATGATGACGGTCTTCTCCGGATCGAACGCAGGGTCGGCGAGCGTCTTGAGCACGGCCTTGTCGTCGGTGTTGGTCTGCCAGTTGGCGAAAAGTTTTGCGCGTGGCAGCGCGCCGGTGAATTCCATCAGCGAGAGCGGGCCGTTGGTGGTGGTCACTGCCCCGATGAAGCCGGTCGGCTCCTGCACGAGCGTGTAGAGCATCTTGTGCTTGAACCGCCGCTTCTCCGGATCGAACTGCTGGTTGAAGCCCTCGGTGAAGCCGGGCTGGCCGATGCCGAAAATGTAGCGCGTGCTGGTGAGCTGCCAGTAGCGCGTCTGCACCGCGAGATTGGTCATCGAGAACGCTCCGGCGCGCATGCCGCGATACGCCGCGTAGTCCGCCGGCTCGCGCGGCATCTGCACGACGTCGATGGACTGCACGTTGTAGAACGGGAAATGGTGCTGCATCCACTCGATGTCGTAAACCTGCATGAAGGTCGGGTAGGGCTGCGGAAAGTTGAAGCGCAATGCGGTGACGCGGTTCTCGTAGGGCTTCTCGCGCAGAAAATCGATCACGGGATTCGTCGCGTATTTCGCCGCGTAGTCGTAATGGACGATCCAGTGCGCATCCGCGCGCCAGAGGTCCGCGGCGACGAACACGCCGACGAATACGACCGCCCACCTCTTGCGCGCGCCCGCAAATGCCCCGCTCATGATCAGCGCCAGCAGAAACAGCGAGAGCGCGAGGACGAACACCGCGAGCCCCACTTCGCGGATGCTGAACGCGGCGATGTCCGGCGCGAGTTCCGGCGGCATCCCGGCGCGCTTGATGTTTTCCATCAACGCCGGCTTGGCCGACGAGTAGATCAGCCAGGCCAGCACGCTGAGGATGAACGCGCCGCCGCAGGCGAAGGACCATTTGCGCTCGAAGCCGGCGAGCGACGCCCACCATTTTTGCAACCGCTCCATCGTGCCCGCGCCCGAGGTCGCCGCGCGGTCCACGTAGAGCTTCCACAATCCCTTCAGCCCGTAGGCGAAGAGGATCATCACCGCCATGTGGAACGGGTGCATGAACTTCATCGGATTGCGGATCGTGTTGAAGAAGGGCAGGGCGTAGAAGGCCTGATAGAACGGCGCGAAGCGGCCCCACGCCAGCGGCAGCGAGATCGCGGCGGCGATGGACCAGAACAAAATTATTTTCCGATCGCGGTCGTTGAAGGCCGTCTGGCCGCGCGCGCGACTCTGCGCGAAGGCGTAGATCGCGACGAGCACGACGAAGAGGCCCGCGTATTCGCCCGAGCCGGAGTGGCGCGGGAAGCCGCCGTGGTGTTGCTCCCAGTTCGGCTGCTGGCCCACGCGGCCCCAATAGTCGCCGCCCCTCCAGCCCTGGCCCGTGGCGTCGAGCCGGTAGCCGTAGATGCCGGGGACGAGCACGCGAAACGTCTCCGCCTTGCACAGGCTCCACTGCGTCGCCCAGTCGTAGCGCTCCTGCGGGTTCATCTGCTGCTCGCGGAGTTCGGTGATGCCCTTGAGCGAAGTGCCGACGAGCGTCTCGATCACCTGCACCGCGATCACGGCGGAAAACACGGCCATCACGGCGACAACCGCCGCGCCTTTGGCGAAGCGTTTCGCCACCGCGCCTTCGCCGTCGAGGACGACGAGATAGACCGCGAACGCCGCGACGTAGAGGCTGTAGATCGCGCCGACGTCGAAGCCCTCCGTCACCGCGAGGCCGATGGCCGCGCCGGCGAGCAACGCCTTGATCCACCACGAACGGATCGCGGGCGAGGAGAGCGCGGCCATCGCGAGGAAAATTTCCGCGAGCGTGAGCGAGCGCACGCCCAGGCCCCAGCAGGCGTTGGACATGAAGTTCATGTTCAGCGCCGCCGCGAGTCCGGCGAGTCCCGAGACCGCGTGCGAGTGGCCGCTTTGCCGGAAAAAAAGCCACGCGCACAGGCCGAGGATGAAGCTTACCGCCGGCGGCAAGAATTTCGCGTAGCCGATCGGCCCCAAGCCCATTTGCAGCGCGGTGTTGATGCTGGGCGGCGAGAAGCCCGCGGCCTGCCCGATCCAGTTGAGATCAAACCAGTAGCCGCTGAAGCCGCCGGGCAGCCGGAGTTGTTCCGCGATCACGGTGCCGATGGGCGCATCGTTGGCGAAGTGCAGGATGCCCGCCTCGAAGCTGCGGTGATACATCCACGCCAGCAGCAGCGCGAGGCCGCCGATGAACACGATCGTGCCGGCGAGGATGCGCCCGGAGCACGCGGCGGCGGAGCGGTTCGGTAGTTGCATGGGCGCTGGTTATAGTGGAGGCGGCGCGGCTTTAGAAAGCAGTAAATCGGACAGGGGCGCGGCGCGCGAAGTTCAAAAATCAAAGCGTGGGGGAAAGGAGCGACTGCGAATCTCCAAGGACCAAGCACCAAGCTCCAAAGAAACTCCAAGCCCCAAATCCAAAAGCGCGCCGCGCCACTCACCGCCCTTGGAGCTTGCGCCTTGGAGCTTCTTTGGAGCTTGGTGCTTGGAGCTTGGTGCTTTCATTTCCCTCCGACGCCACGCTTGACGCCTCCCCCAGCCGCTCCTACTGTCCGCGTCCCTGCTCCGCGGAATCCGCGGGGCTTTTTCATCCAAAGCGAAAGGCAACCCAGTGAATGTGACAGTCGAACAACTCTCGCCGTGCAAGAAACTCCTCCGCGTCGAGCTCGACGCGCCGACGGTGGACAAGGCGTTCGAGGACATGACGAACAATTTCCAGCGCCAGTCCGCGCTGCCCGGCTTCCGCGCCGGCAAGGCCCCGCGCCACATGGTGCTCCAGCGCTACGCCACCGACATCGAAGCCGAGGTCAAGCGCAAGCTCATCCCCGACACCTACCGCCAGGCCATCGTCAACGAGAAGCTCCGCGTGCTCGGCTACCCGGACATCGAGGAGATCCAGTTCGGCCGCGGCAAGCCGCTCCAGTTCGCCGCCACTGTCGAGATCGCGCCCGACTTCGAGGCGCCGGATTTCAAAAATCTCACCGTCAAGCGCGAGGCTCGCACCGTGACCGACGAGGACGTGGACAAGGCGCTCAACACCCTGCGCGACCAGCGCGTCACCTTCAACGACGTGGCCCGCCCCGCGCAGGCCGGCGACATCGTCGTCGTCAACTACACCGGCACCAGCGAGGGCAAGCCGCTCACCGAACTCGCGCCCACCGCGCGCGGCCTGACCGAGCAGAAAAATTTCTGGCTCGAAATCAAGCCCGGCTCCTTCGTCCCTGGCTTCACCGAGCAGCTCGTCGGCCGCTCGGCGGGCGACAAGCAGACCGTCAACGTCACCTTCCCCAAGGACTTTGTCGCCGCCACGCTCTCCGAGAAACCGGGCGTGTATGAAGTCGAGGTGCTCCAGATTAAGGAAAAAGTTTTGCCCGCGCTCGACGAGGAGTTCGCCAAGTCCTTCGGCGCGGAAAGCCTCGCGAAACTTCGAGAGGGTGTCCTCACGGATCTCCAGAACGAACTCGCCTACACGCGCGATCGCAACGAGCGCAATCAGATCGTCGAGTCGCTCCTCAAGGCCGTGAGCTTCGAGCTGCCCGAGTCCGTCGTGCAGGCCGAGACGCGCAACGTCGTTCACGACATGGTCCGCGAGAACCAGCAGCGCGGCGTGAGCCGCGAGGCCATCGAGCAGCAGAAGGAGCAGATCTACCAGTTCGCCGCGAGCAGCGCGAAGGAACGCGTCAAGGCCGTCTTCGTCCTCAACAAGATCGCCGAGGCCGAGAAAATCACGGTCAACCAGCAGGAACTCGCCCAGCGCATCTACCAGCTCGCCGAGGCGAACCAGATGCCGGTGGAAAAGTTTGCGAAGCAGTTGTCCGAGCGCGACGGCTACAGCGAAATCCAGCAGCAACTCCTCACCGGCAAGACGCTCGACCATCTCCAGAAACTCGCGCGCATCGAGGAAGTCCCCGCCGGCTCGCTCTCGGTTCCCGCGCCGCAGGCGTAAACCGGAGCGGGCGCATTGAGCAAACTTTGGGTGCCTGCGGGAAACCGCTGGCGCCTTTTTTGTTTGCCCGCGAACCACGCGAAGAACGCGAAAAGTTTCCGATTCAACTGCTGCCGATTCGCTTCCTTCGCGTGGTTCGCGGGCATTACTGGGACCGCCCGAACTTTTTCTCCAGCTCCTTGAAGTTCATCTCGATCAGCGTGGGCCGGCCGTGCGGGCAGGTGTAGGGCATCCGGCAGCCGCGCAGATTTTCCACGAGCGCCTCCAGCTCCGGCCCGCGCAACGGGTCGTTCGCCTTCACCGCGTGGCGGCAGACCGTCTTCGCCACCACGCTCTCGCCGAGCCGCCACGATCCGACCGACTGACCCGCGGCCTTCAACTCGTCAATCATCTCCAGCACGAACCGCCGCGCGTCCGCGACCTTCACGAACGGCGGCAGCGCATCGAGCAGAAACGTGCGCTCGCCGAATTCGCTCAGCCCCACGCCGAGCCGCGTGAGCGACGCGAGGTTCTCGCGGAGAAACTGCGCGTCGCGCGGCGGCAGCTCGACGGTCTCCGGCAGGAGCAGCCGCTGCGACGGCGCGTCGCCGCGCTCCATGCGGTCGAGCATCTGCTCGTAAAGAATCCGCTCGTGCGCCGCGTGCTGGTCGAGCAGCACCAGCCCGCGGTCGGACTCGAGCACGACGTAAAGTTTGCCGATCACGCCGACGAGCCGCATCGGCACGGAGAGCAGCGGGACGGGAGCGGAAACGGGAGGCGTGGGCGTAACGAGTAAGGAGTGATGCGTAAGCGCCGGAGCGGGAGCCGTCGGTGCGGACTCGGCCGGGCGCGCGGCCGCGAAGCCCATCGGCAACGGTGATTGCTCGGGCTTCGTCGGAAGCACCGCGGGCCGCGCCGGAAGCGACGGCGAAAAGTTGGGAAGCTCAATCGGCTCGGGCGACTTCTCCGTCCCGGGCAACGGCGCGCCCGGCGCCGAGGGCGCTGACGAACCTTGAACCTTGAACCTTGAACTTTGAACTTTGAACTCCGTCGCCGGCCGCGCGTGAAATTCCGTGAGCGCCTCGCGCACCGCCTGGCCGACGAGTCCGCGCACCGCTCGCTCGTGGTGGAACTTCACCTCGCGCTTGGACGGATGGATGTTCACGTCCACTTCGCCCGGACCGATTTCGAGGAAGAGGCAGCAGACCGGGTAGCGGCCCTTCATCAGCGCGTTGTGATAGCCCTCGAGCAGCGCGTGGTTCAGCCCCTTGTTCTCGACCGGCCGGCGGTTCACGAACAGCAGTTGCTGCTCGCGCGTGGAGCGCGATACGCCGGGCGCGCCGATGAAACCCCAGACCGCGAGTTTCGGGTTTTGGGTTTCGAGTTTCGAGGTCACCGCTTCGGTGGCCTCCGCGATGAGTGGAGTCGTCGGCAGTTCGCCGGAGAAATCCACCGCGAGCAGGTTCGTCTCACCGCCCCAGAGTGCGCGGAGGCGTTCGGCGAGCGCGGGCTGCCGCTCGGGGTGCGTCGCGGCGGCGAGCGCCCAGAGCGTGCGGCCGTTGTGGATGAAGGTGAACGCCACGCGCGGATGCGCCATCGCCGCGAGCGTGAGGTAATGCTGGATGTGCGCGAACTCCGTCTCCTCGGCGCGGAGAAATTTCCGGCGCGCCGGCAGATTGAAAAACAACTGGCGCACCTCGAGGCTCGTGCCCGCGGGCGCGCCGGCGGATTTCACCTCGGCGATTTTTCCGCCGTTGATGATGATCTGCGTCGCCTCCTTCGAACTGTCGTCGCGCTCGCGCGTGGTGAGCGTGAATCGGCTGACGCTCGCGATGCTCGGGAGCGCCTCGCCACGGAAGCCCATCGTCGCGATGGCGGCGAGGTCCTCGGCGCGCTGGATTTTGCTCGTGGCGTGGCGTTCGAGGCAGAGCAGGGCGTCGTCGCGGCTCATGCCGGTGCCGTCGTCGGTCACACGAATCAGGCTGCGCCCACCGGCCTGCACCTCGACGGTGATCCGAGTCGCGCCGGCATCGAGCGAGTTCTCCACGAGTTCCTTCACGACGCTGGCGGGGCGCTCGACCACCTCGCCCGCCGCGATCTGGTTCGCGACGTGTTCGGGAAGGAGGCGGATGCGGTTCATGAAATGACGAATGACGAATGACGAATGACGAACCTTCCAACGCGCGGGCAAGCGAGCCCGTCATTCGTCATTCGGATTTCGTCATTCGTCATTTCCTATCCAATCGGCAGCGTGAAGGTGAAGCAAGCGCCTTTGCCCGGCTCGCTGCGGACGGTGATGCTCCCGCCGTGGTCGCGCATGATGCGTTTGCAGATGGAGAGGCCGAGACCGGTGCCGCGGGATTTTCCGTGGGTGACGAACGGCTGGAAAAGCCGGCCGGCGATCTCGGGCGCGATGCCGGGGCCGGTGTCCTGAATTTCGGTGCGCAGCTCGTTCGCGTCCACGGCGAAGCGGAAGGTGACCTTGCCGCCGCGGTTCATCGCGTCGGCGGCGTTGTGGACGAGGTTGAGGAAAACGTTCGCGAGCCGGCGCGGGTCGAACTTCACATTTACTGCCGGCGGTGGATTTTCCAGCACGAGCTCGATGCTGCGGATGGACAGCTCGGAGCGAAGATCTTCGATCAGCGGCGCGACGAACGCGCGGTAGTCCATCGCGGCCAGCACGGTGACGGCGTGCGAGCCGCGCGTGAACTCGATGAGTTCGTTGATCATGTTGCTGATGCGGTCCACCTGCTTGCCGATGCGCTCGGCGGCGGTGCGGCGCTGGTCGGGCGAGGCGTTCTGCATCGTGGCCAGCTCGGCGGCCATCGCGATGATCGCGAGCGGCCCTTTCACATCGTGCAAAATGGAGCGGGTGAAACGGCCGACGAGCCCGAGCCGCTCGGCCTGGAGGAGTTCATCCACGAACTGCCGGTCGAACTCGCGCAGCCGCTGGCTGAACGCGCGCAGCATGCTCACGGCGACCTCGGGCGAGCGCGCGAGCACGCGCAGCAACTCGTCACGGCTCACCTCCCACACAGTGCTGGCCACCTCGGCGGTGGCGCTGGCCGAGCGCGGCTTGTCGTCGAGCACCGCCATTTCGCCGAAGAAATCACCCGGCTCGATGGTCGCGAGCACGCGCCGCTCGTTGTCGCCGAGGAGCGCCGAGATTTGCACGCGGCCGTCGTTGACGAGGTAGAGCGCCGCGCCGGGATCGCCCTCGGTGAAGATCGGCTGGCCCGCGGCGAATTTTTTCAACAGGCTCGTCTGTTCGAGCGTGCGCAATTCCGCGGTCAGCAGTCCGGCAAAAACTTTGTTGTCTTTCAGCTCACCCACGGCGGCACTCTAGGAGAACGCGCCACAGCGTAAAGCCGGAATGCCGCCGGTCGCCCGAAGCCGGGGCTTGACGCTCCGGGCCGGGCGCGGCAACTTCCGCCTGCTCTCGGGTGGTGGCCATAGCTCAATGGTAGAGTCCAAGCTTGTGGAGCTTGTTGTTGCGGGTTCGAATCCCGTTGGCCACCCCATCCTTTCCCCGATGCCACCGCTTCTGCCCAGCCGCGCGATGATGAAATTTCCCGCCGCCGCCTCGCGCCTCGCGCGCGTCGCCCTCGCGCTGGCGGCCGGCGTTTTCCTTCCGCTCCTGGGCCGCGGCCAAAGCTCCGTGCGCTGGACCACGAACTATTATTCCGTCACCGGCACGGACTTCCGCGCGATCCGCGCCTCGATCGCGAAGGCGCGGCCGTGGAAGGAAAATTTCGACGCCGAGACCCGCTGGCGCGTCGAGTGGCGGTTCAACGTCGCGGCGCGGGACGGCGGTTGCGTCTGCACCGGCTTCAGCACCACCACGGCGATCGTCACCACCCTGCCCGCGTGGACGCCGCCAGTGGACGCGACGCCGGACACGCGCGAACAATGGGCGCGCTTCTTTCAGGGCTTGGTGCAACACGAGGCCGGCCACGCGCGCAACGGCACGAACGCGGCGGCCGCCATCGAAAAAGAATTTGGCCGGGCCGGGCCGCCAACCGATTGCGACGCGCTCAAGAAAATTCTCAACGACCGCGCCGACCGCGTGATCGCCGACTACCGCCGCCGCGACGAGGAATATGATCGGAGCACGGCCTACGGCTCGAAGCCCGCGAAGAAACGATGACCATGCCGCGGTCGTAAAATCTGTGGAACGGGAGGAACCGCGCGCCTAATCTGGCCCGGCATGAACCCACGACTGAAACGGACTTCGGGCGGTTCTCCCGTCGGCCGCGCCTTCAACCTCGCCCGCGAACGCTACGCCGCCCTCGGCGTGGACGTGAGCGCCGCACTAAAGTCGCTCGCGAAAATCCCCGTCTCCCTCCATTGCTGGCAGGGCGACGACGTGGGCGGCTTCGAGAACTTTGGCGGCGCGCTCGGTGGCGGACTCGTCGCCACGGGAAATTATCCCGGCAAAGCGCGCACGCCGGATGAACTGCGGGCTGACTTCGAGAAGGCCCTCTCGCTCATCCCCGGTCAGCATCGCGTCAACCTTCACGCGATGTATGGCGAGTTCGGCGGCAAGCGCGTGGACCGAGATGAAATTGAAGTCGCGCACTTCAAGAATTGGATCGCCTGGGCGAAGGCGAACGGACTCGGACTCGATTTCAACCCGACTTGCTTCTCGCACCCGAAGGCCGCCGATGGCTTCACGCTCTCGCACCGCGACCAGGGCATCCGCAACTTCTGGATCGAGCACTGCCGCCGCTCGCGCGAAATCGGCGCGGCGATGGGCTGCGCGCTCGGCACGCCTTGTGTCACCAACGTCTGGATTCCCGACGGCTTCAAGGACACGCCTGCCGACCGCCAGTCCCCGCGCGAACGACTCGCCGCCGCGCTCGACGAGGTCTTCAAGAAACCGCTCCCCGCGAAGCACAACCTCGACGCCGTGGAAGGAAAACTTTTCGGCATCGGCGCGGAGAGTTGCACCGTCGGCTCGCACGAATTCTACCTCGGCTACGCCATCACGCGCCGCAAGCTCCTCTGCCTCGACGCCGGCCATTTCCATCCCACCGAGAGCATCGCCGACAAAATCTCCAGCGTGCTGCTCTACCTGCCGGAGATTCTGCTGCACGTCAGCCGCGGCGTCCGCTGGGACAGCGACCACGTCGTCACCTTCACCGACGAACTCCAGGCCATCGCCCGCGAAGTCATCGCCACCACGATTG
>JACQFS010000192.1 GCA_016199935.1 Verrucomicrobiota bacterium | reverse complement strand
TCACCTGCCTCACCTGCCACAGCGCCAAGCCGCTCGATGTCGCCCCGCTCGCGCGCGCGCCCCGGCTCGCCTACGCCGCCTTTCTTTTTGAGTACCGCTGGGCACACATCGCCGGCGAGCCGCGCGACTATTCCCCGCTGGCCGAGTCCCCTTCGCTGCGTGAACTCCACGTGCCCGCCTGTCCGCCCGTGGCCACCGAGGTTGCCGCGTTGAACGCCGCCTTCCCGCCGTGGGACGATTGCTTGCTTCTGCCGGAGCCGCACCCGCTGCCGCCGTTGCGCATCACCTCCGCGCCGCTGGGAAAACAGCCGCCTCCGCGCGAATTCCATTACCTCCCCGGCGAGCGCGAGCCGATGGACGATGGCCTGCGCCAGTGCGAAGCGCGCTGGGTCGCCCGACAAATCGGGCGCGCCGTGTCGCGCCGGCTCGGCTGCGAGGATTGGGGAAACGCCGGCTTCGAGACTTATCAGGCCGGCGCGCGCACCGTGAACCCCCGCCCCGCTCCCGCCCCCGCCCGCCCCGTGGGAAGTCGAGGAGGAATCCGATGAGGACACCGGCGACGGGGAGGGCGGCGATGTGGCGGTGAAGAAGAAGCCCGACCCGCCCCCCTCGTGGTTCGATGACGAGCATCCCCTCGCCGACAACTACCGGATGTGGGGCCTGCTCTCGCTCACCGACCTCTGGCTCTCCGGCGATGCCGGCTTGGTGACCTTCACCGTGGGCCGCGCGCCGGACGTCGTCATCCTCCGCGAGCCGCCCAAGAAGTCCGGGTCCTAAATCAGCCGCCGGGAACGCCGGAACCCTGCCGGCGAGTCGGAACTCCCGACCAAAAGCCCTCCGGGGCGGCTTGCCGGCCCTCAAAACGCCCTTCCCCGGCATTCCGGTGGCTTGGCAAAATCATTTTGTCACACGGCAAAATGATTTTGACACGGGACAATTTAATTTTGTCACGTGCCAAAATGTTTTTGCCCTGTGACACATTTATTCTGTCACGTGTCATTATTATTTTGTCCCGTGACAATTTTATTTTTACCCGAGACCAAACTATTTTGTCTCGTGACATAATCTTTCTGTCACATGACAAATTTAATTTGCCCCGCGCCAATTTTATTTTGTCACGGGGCAAAATGTTTTTGACACGTCTCCGGCGGGGAGTAGGGTGGCCGCGAAGTCCCCGCCAGACAGCCCAGCGGAGCCGGATTGAGGGCTGGTTGGGTGGTGCTGAGTCGGCACCGGTTCGGCGGGGGCACCGGCAGTCGGGCGCATTCACCTCAAACACTAAATCACCTCATGGCACGTCAACGTTTCTTTCCCCGCAGTGGCAGCGCGCGGGCGCTCTGGTATGGCAGTTACGCCCGCGGCCTTCACGAACTCGGTCCCGCGCTCGGCCTGCCGCCGGCGGAGGTGGTGGCGAGCGTGGCGGACGCGCTGTATCTCGCATATTGCACCGGCAGTTACGGCCCGTCGGCGCGGGCGTTTGCCAAGGCGTCAACCGCGGCGGTGCGCGGCGCGGTCGGCGGGAGCGGGACGGTGCCGGTGCCGATGCTGGGGTTCGAGGTGCCGCCGTTGCCGGGGAGCGACGGGACGTTGCACGCGGTGGTGCCGGTGGCGCCGGGCGCGCACCGGCGGATCATGAAGTTTGTGGAGCTCATCAAGGCGCGTCCGGCCTGCACGCCCACGATGTGTGTGCAGATGGGCATCATCGGCGCGGGCGAGGCGGCGGCGGCGCCGGTGCCGACGTTCACGCTGGAGACAGTGACGGCGCCGCAGGGTCAGCACGTGCGCATCCGCTTCCGCAAATACGGCCGCAAGGGCGTGGTGATCCATTGCAAGCGCGCCGGGGGCGATTGGGAAATGCTCGGCGTGGACATGGCGAGCCCGTTCGTGGACAAGCGGCCGTTGCTGGTCGCCGGCCAGCCCGAGACGCGCGAATACCGCCTGCGCTTTTTCGAGGACGACGCCTCGACCGGTGAATACACACCCGTCGCGAGCATCACGGTGGGGGTGTGAGGCGCGGCTTTACCTTTGGGCAAAGCTGGGGAAGATTGCGCCCAGCCAGCGAGCCATGAGCACCAGCCAGCCCAACCGCAACGACCGCCCGTCCCGCACTCCCGCGCCGGTGGATGTCGGCAGCCGTGATTCCTTCTGGTCGGAGCGTCACGAGGCCGGGGCCGCGGAGCACCTGCGCAAGGCGCACAAGAAATGGCAGTGCCTCGCGTGCGGCGAATGCGGTTTCGTGGAGGCGGCCTACGGCGAGGACCGGCTCGAAGTCACCCGCCGCATCGCGCACGGGTGCCAGCCGGAGAGCATCGCGTTCTATTCCCCCGGCGCGCACCGGCCGTTGATGGAGTGAGGCGCGCAGTTTCTCAAACTCCGAAGCAGCCGTTCATACTCATCGTGCGGCCCGATCCAAAACCAGATCAGGTTGTCGTCCATTTGACGCGCTAGCGCCCGATGACCGCGGCCAACGCGCGGACCAAAGGTCCGGTTTCTTGCGCTCGAAGTGAAGGGAGGGATGCTGCGGATCGATTTGGAAAAGCTTGAAGTTCTTGTCCGCCAGATCGCGGACCGCGGGCGGCAGCGCGTTGTAGTGCCGCCAGAAGCGCGGCGAGGTGAAACTGTTCACGGAAGCGGTTTGCAGCGACCGGCCTCAAAGTCGCGCTTGGCCTCTTCCATCAGGTTGTCGAGTTTGCCCGCGCGGGCATCCGCCTCGATCTGCCGGTCCCACATTTCCTCGCGCAGTTCGTCCAGCCATTGGGCGACGGCTTTGATTTCTTCCGGCTTCAGTCTGGTGATCGCCGCTTCAATTTCCTGAACGGTGCTCATGGCGGACATCTTAGCGCGGCGCGGCGCGAGGTGCAATCAGCCTTTCAGCGGCGGCTTCTCCCCGTGCCACGGCGTCGCCTGCTCGTAGGCGTGCGCGATTTGGAAAAGCGTCTCCTCGCCGAAGGGTTTGCCGAGGAGTTGCAGGCCGATGGGGAGCTTCGGCGACCTCGTGAAGCCGCACGGCAGGCTCAGGCCGGGGATGCCCGCGAGGTTGCACGAGATGGTGAAGATGTCGGAGAGATACATCTGCAACGGGTCGTCGGATTTTTCCCCCACCTTGAACGCCGCGGTCGGCGTCGTGGGCGTGACGATGGCGTCCACTTTCTCGAAGGCGTTGAGGAAATCCTGGCGGATGAGGGTGCGGACCTTTTGCGCGCGCAGGTAGTAGGCGTCGTAGTAGCCGCTGCTCAGCACGTAGGTGCCGAGGATGATGCGGCGCTTCACCTCGGGGCCGAAGCCCGCGCCGCGCGTGTTGCTGTAGAGCGCGGTGGGGTCCGCGCCATCCACGCGCGCGCCGTAGCGGATGCCGTCGAAGCGCGCGAGGTTCGCCGAGGCCTCGGCGGTGGCGACGATGTAATAGACCGCCACGGCGTAATCCGTGTGCGGCAGGGAAATTTCCACGACCTCCGCGCCGAGGGCGGTGAGCTGTTTCACGGCGGCGTCCACGGCGGCCTTCACCTCGGGGTCCATGCCGCCGATCATGTATTCCTTCGGCAGCCCGAGCTTGAGGCCCTTGATGCTGCGGCCGAGCGACGCGGCATAATCCGGCACTGGCCGCGGCACGCTCGACGAATCGCGCGGATCGTGTCCGGCAATCGCGCCAAGCACGGTCGCCGCGTCGCGCACGTCCTTGGTGAAGGAGCCGATTTGATCCAGCGAACTGGCGAACGCGATGAGCCCGTAGCGCGAGACTAGACCGTAAGTGGGCTTGAGGCCGACGCAGCCGCACAACGCCGCCGGTTGGCGAATCGAGCCGCCCGTGTCCGAGCCGAGCGTGGCGAGCGCCTCGTCGGCCGCGACCGCCGCCGCGCTGCCGCCGGAGGAACCGCCGGGGATGCGCGTGGTGTCCCAGGGATTGAGCGTGGGGCCGAAGGCGGAGTTCTCGGTCGAGCTGCCCATCGCGAACTCATCCATGTTGAGCCGCCCGAAAATAATCGCGCCGGCCGCGCGGAGTTTTTCCACCACCGTCGCGTCGTAGGGCGAGACGAACTTGCCGAGAATCTTCGACGCGCAATTCGCCGGCTGGCCCTTCACGCACAGCACGTCCTTCATCGCGATAGGGACGCCGAGGAGCGGGCCGCGCTCGCCGGCGGCGAGGCGTTTGTCCGCGGCATCGGCCTGCGCGAGCGCATCAGCATCATCGTGGCTGAGGAAGGCGTGAATCTGGCCGTCCACGCGGGCGATCTGGTCGAGGCACGCCTGCATCGCGGCGCGCGCGGTCGTCGCGCGTGTGGCGAGCTTGGCGGCGAGTGCGGAAATGGTGAGCTGGTTGAGCATCGGAAAAATTTTAACCACGAATGAACACGAATGGACACGAATGCAGCAGAGAGGAAACGCGCACGTTCTGATTCGTGTTCATTCGTGTCTATTCGTGGTTTCTCACTCCACGATCTTCGGCACCACGAAGAGGCCGCCGGCCTTGGCGGGCGCGTTGCGCATGGCCTCGTCGTGCGGGAGCGAGGGACGCGTTTCATCCGCGCGCATCACGTTCACGAGCGGGAAGGCGTGCGCGGTCGGCTCGACGTTGGCGACGTCCACTTCCTTGAGCTTGGCGATGTAGCCGAGAATATTGGTGAGCTGCGAACCCAGCTTGGCCTCCTCGTCGGCCGTGAGCTTCAGCCGCGCGAGGTGCGCGACGTATTGGATGTCGAAATCCGGTGCGGACATGGGCGGGACGCTACGGTTCAGAGTTCAAGGTTCAAAGTTCAAAGTTCAAAACCGGACGGCGGAGATCGGCGCTCACGCCTTGCCGGCCTCCTTCGCCCAAGTGTCCCGGAGCGTAATGGTGCGGTTGAAGACGGGCCGGTCGGGCTTCGAGTCCGGATCGAGCGCGAAGTAGGCGAGCCGCTCGAACTGGTAGCGCTCCTCCGCCTTCGCATCCTTCAGGCCCGGCTCCAGCTTCGCCGTCACCACTTCGAGCGAGTGCGGGTTGAGCACCGACTTAAAATCGCGCCCGTCCTTCTCCGGCTCGGCCTCGGTGAAGAGTCGGTCGTAGAGGCGGCACTCGGCGTCCACCGCGTGCGCCGCGCTGACCCAGTGGATGGTGCCCTTCACCTTGCGGCCCGCGGTCGCGCCGCCGGTTTTGCTGTCGAGGTCGGCGGTGCAGCGCAGCTCCGCGATGTTTCCGGCGGCGTCCTTGATCACCTCGTCGCACTTGATGATGTAGGCGTATTTGAGCCGCACCTCGCCGCCGGGCTTGAGGCGGAAAAATTTCGGCGGCGGCACTTCGGCGAAGTCGTCGCGCTCGATGTAGAGTTCGCGGCTGAAAGGAATCTTCCGCTTGCCCGCGCTTTCGTCCTCGGGATTGTTGACCGCGTCGAGCTCCTCCATTTTACCCTCGGGAAAATTGGTGATGACGACCCTGACCGGCCGCAGCACCGCGAGGCGACGCAGGGCGCGCTGGTTCAAGTCCTCGCGGATGGCGTGTTCGAGCACGGCCACGTCGGTGACGCCGTTGTATTTCGTGATGCCGATGTGGTAGGCGAACGCGCGCAACGCCTCCGGCGTCACGCCGCGTCGGCGGATGCCGCTGATCGTCGGCAGGCGCGGATCATCCCAGCCGCGGACGAGTTTCTCCATCACGAGTTGCATGAGCTTGCGCTTGCTCATGATCGTGTAGCCGAGGCTGAGGCGGGCGAACTCGTATTGATGCGGCAGCGCGCGCGGGAGATCGAGCGATTCGAGGATCCAGTCGTAAAGCGGCCGGTGCACTTCAAATTCCAGCGTGCAGATGCTGTGCGTGATGCCTTCGAGGTAATCGCTCAGGCAGTGCGCGAAGTCATACATCGGGTAGAGGCACCACTTCGCGCCGGTGTGGTGATGCTCCGCGTGACGGATGCGGTAGAGCAACGGATCGCGCAGCCAGATGTTCGGCGCGTCCACCTGGATCTTGGCGCGGAGCGTGCGCGCGCCGTCGGGAAACTCGCCGGCTTTCATGCGCGCGAAGAGCGCGAGGTTTTCCTCGACGCCACGGTCACGGAACGGTGAGGGCTTGGCGTGCCGGCGGTATTCGTCGGTCTCGTCGGGCGTCAGATCGCAGACGTAGGCCTTGCCTTTCTGGATGAGCGCGATGGCGAACTCGTAAATCTGCTCGAAGTAATCGCTCGCGAAAAACGGCTTGGCCTCCGATTTCAACCCGAGTTGGTCATCGGCCCAACCCGCGATGAGCCAGTTCACATCGGCCTGGATGCTCTCGACATACTCGATGTCCTCCTTGGTGGGATTCGTGTCGTCCATGCGGAGGTTGCACACGCCGCCGAACTCGCGGGCGATGCCGAAGTTGAGGCAGATGCTCTTGGCGTGGCCGATGTGCAGGTAGCCGTTGGGCTCCGGCGGGAAGCGCGTGTGGATGCGCGGATATTTTTTCTCCGCGACGTGCTGCGCGACGATGTCGCGGATGAAATCGCTGGGCGCCGGCGCGGGACTCGCGCCCGTGGCTTCGTTGTTGGCAACGGTCATGGCGCGAGAGAATGCGGAAGCGTGGCGCGCGAGGCAATAATGCAGTTGGCGGAGCGCGACCGGTCCCCGGTCGCAGCGGCTTCGCACTGAGATTGGTATCCGGTTAGTCCGAAAGCCACTTCGCCGCCGTGGCCGCTGCGGGCCGGGGCCGTCCGCGCTCCGTCCGTCTTGAACATTGCGCCCCGTCCTCCCGTCGGTATCGTGCGCCGCATGAAATTATTTTCCACTCTCGCCGCCTTCGCGCTCGCCGCGTCCGCCGCTCTTGCCGAAGACAACTGGCCGCAGTTCCGCGGCCCGACCGGTCAGGGCACGTCCGACGCGAAGCGCCTGCCGGTCAAGTGGAGCGAGACCGAGCACGTGAAATGGAAGACACCCATCCACGGCAAGGCGTGGTCCTCGCCCGTGATCTGGGGCAAGCAGGTCTGGCTCTCGACCGCGACGGAGGATGGCCGCGAGCTCTCCGCCATCTGCGTGGACCGTGACTCGGGAAAAATCCTCAGCGACCAAAAACTTTTCCAGATCGCCGCACCGCAATACGCCGACCGCTTCAACAGCTACGGCTCGCCCACGCCGGTGATTGAGGACGGCCGCGTTTACATCACGTTCGGTTCGCCCGGCACCGCGTGTCTCGACACCAAGACTTTCAAAGTGCTGTGGCAGCGGACGGACCTTGAATGCAACCACTGGCGCGGCGCCGGCTCGTCGCCGATCCTCTGGAAAAATTTCCTCATCATGCACTTCGACGGCGCGGATCATCAGTATGTCATCGCGCTCGACAAGGCCACGGGCAAGACCGCGTGGAAGACGGACCGCTCGATTGACTGGCAGGACCTCACGCCGCAGGGCAAGCCGCTCCGCGACGGCGACATGCGGAAAGGTTTCTCCACGCCGCTCGTCATCGAGCACGAGGGCAAGCCGCTGCTCATCAGCTCCGCCTCGAAGGCGACCTATTGCTACGACCCCGCGACGGGCAAGGAACTGTGGCGCATCGAGGATCGGAAATTTCACTCCGGCACCGTGCGGCCGATCTACGGCCACGGCCTGATCTTCGCCACGACCGGCCTCGGCAAAGGCGAACTGTGGGCGATCAAGCCCGGCGGCAGCGGCATCGTGAACGACACGCACGTCGCGTGGCGCGTCGCGCGCAACGTCCCGAACCGCCCGTCGCCCGTGCTCGTGGGCGAGTGGCTGTTCATGCTGAATCAGGACGGCGGCATCGTGACCTGCCTCGAAGCGAAGAACGGCAACGTCATCTGGAGCGAGCGCCTCCCGGGACTCGGCAACTACTCCGCCTCGCCGGTCTTCGCCGACGGCCACCTCTATTTCTCCAACGAGAACGGGCAGACGACCGTCCTCGAAGCCGGTCCCGCGTTCAAGGTGCTCGCCGAAAACAAACTCGCCGACGGCTTCATGGCCACGCCCGCCGTCGCCGGCCAGGCGCTCTACCTCCGCAGCAAGGCGGCGCTGTATCGCATTGAGGATTGAGCGGGGAAAAGCCTCAAGGTCGAGGCTTGGAGTTTTCCGCCGCCGGCGCATTCGTCCGACTTCCGCCGCCCGCAGTCGCCTCCCATCGCTGCCTTTGTTTTTTCTCCACCAACTTGATCTCCTGCTCCAGTCCGCGCAGCGCGAGCAGGTTCGCGCCCACGAACGCCGACAGCAACACCACCAGCGCGAGCACGACGAACACCGCGCTGCCGCGTTGCCGTGCGCGGCGCAAATCTTTTTCACGGTGGAAAAGTTTCATGGTCAGGGAGCAGCCGGCGGCACGGACTGAAACGTGAACAGCGGACGCACGGGCGCGTCCTTGATCACCGACTCGAGTTCCAGTTCCCAACGCCAGAACGTCACCGGACCGTGCGTGTCCGGCTCCATGCGCGACTTCTCGACGCGCCGCAGCACCGGGACACGCGGAGCCTCGGGCCGGGCCTGCCGCCATACCATGCCGTCCTCCAGCGCGTAGCTCACTTCGCCCGCGGCCGTCGGAATGCGGAGTTTGCGGCCGTCGGATTCTGCGCGCGGTTCAGCGGACGCGCGACGGAGGTCCGCGCGCCACTGCTCGCCCGCGTGCAGCGCGCCCGCGATGTCCTCCGCGTTGCGCCGGAGATTCGTGGACTGGCCGAGGCCGTGGTAAAAAACCGCGCCCGCCACCGCGAGGACGAGCGCGAGGACGGCGACGTAGATCACGCACTCGATCAACGTGAACGCGCGGGTGTTCTTTCGCTTCGGACGGGCCGGCGATGATCGGAAAGTTTCGGCAAGCCCGCCCTCACCCCGGCCCTCTCCCGGAGGGAGAGGGGGAAACGCACTCAGCCGCGACGCAGCCCAATGCGTCCGGCATTCGCCGAGGCTGCGCAACGATTCCCCCTCTCCCTCCGGGAGAGGGCCGGGGTGAGGGG
>JACQFS010000191.1 GCA_016199935.1 Verrucomicrobiota bacterium | reverse complement strand
TTCTCCCTCTCCCACCGGGAGAGGGCAGGGGTGAGGGCGGAGCGTGTCGCCGCTGCCGCGAGGTGAGGAGTTCAGCCGCGCGCACTACGGCGCAGAATTTTTGGCGAGCATTTCCCGCGAACTGCTGGTAATCACTCCGCGCATGAAATCCTTTACGGCCCGCTCCCTCTTTCTTTCGCTGCTCCTCGCCCTCGCCGCCATCGCGCGGGGGGATGATTTCAAGCCCGAGCCGGGCTTCGCGAGCCTGCTCAACGGCAAGGATCTCACCGGCTGGGGCTACCGCGACAAGGCGATGACGACGTTCACCGGCTTCGACGGCCAGGCCGCCGCGCCGGATGGCCGCTACTCGTTTGCCGACGGCATCCTCACCGTGCATCCCATGCCCGACGGCACGCGCAAGATGCAGATCATCTGGACGGCGCGGGAGTTCCCGAAAAATTTCCACCTCAAGCTCGAGTTCCGCGCCGGCGTGAACGCCGACAGCGGCATCTTCCTTCGCAAGCCGCAGCTCCAGTGCCGCGACTACCTCGTGGCCGGCCCCGCCGCCTACCAGAAACTCCAGAAATACAAGGCGCAGGACTGGAATGAAATCGAGGTGGTGGCGAAGGACAACGTCGCGGTATGCACCTGCAACGGCGAGGTGCTCGAAGCGGCGTTCAAGCTGCCGGCGACCGGGCCGATCGGCTTCGAGGCGGACCGCGGGCAGATGGAGTATCGGCGCGTGCGGTTGAAGGAGTTGCCGTGAATTGCACGTTCAAGGTTTCGTCGCGATGCAAAGACTGCTGACATTCGTGTGTAGAGCTCTGGTTGTCGCTTTTGTCATCCTGCTTTTCTTCGGTCTCGATAGTAAAAGTCCGCACAGCCGCGCGCTCATGGTGGCAGCATATCTCTGCGGCTACGGCTGCCTGATAGTGTGGGTGGTGTCGCTAGTGCTCGCAAAGCGGAAGTCATGAATGGCTTCGACTACTTCGCCCGCGCGCTCTCCGCGACTTTCGCCTTCGGCTCGCGCCACGCGTAGCGCGCGGCAAACGCGTTCGGTTTTTTCTCCACCACGTCGGCAATGAGCGCGCCAAGCACGGGCGCGAACTTGAAGGCGTGCCCGCTGTCGCCCGCCGCGACCACGAGGCCGGGCCGTTGCGGATGGTGATCCATCCAGAACGCGCCGTCGAACGTGTCGCAATAAAGGCAGAGCCGCGTGTGGCGCAGTGGCGCGTCGGCGAGCGCGGGCAGCGAGTCGCGCAGGAACGCGCGGAATTTTTCGATCTCCTCGGGCAGCACGTCGCGCGGCGCATCGGGCGGCACGCGGCGGCCGGGGCCGTGGTTGGCAAGCTTGAGCGTGCCGTCGGCGAGGGCAGGGAAGCCATACCAGCCCGTGCGCGCGATGTCCGCCGCCCACACGGGAAAGCGCGGCGCCTGCCACGCGCGCGGGTCGTCCACTTGGAAATGGAGCACCGGCTGGCCCGTGGCCCACATCATGGGCTGGAGTTCCGGCAGCAACGTTGGCGTCCACGCGCCCGCCGCGACGAGCACGAGCTCGGCGCGCAACTCCTCGCCCGCAGGCGTGACGATGCCGGTGACGCGCGAACCGCTTTCGATCATCCGCACGCACGCGACGCTTTCGCGCACGATCACGCCCTCCGCCTTCGCCTGTGCGACGAGGCGCGCAATGACCTTGCCGCTCTCGGCCCAGCCGCCGCGCGGGTTGAAGTAGCCGTCGGGATATTTCTCCGCGGCCCACGCGGGGAAATTTTTCCGCAACGCGGACGAGTCGAGCCGTTCGAGCCGGTGCCCGCGCGCGGTGAGCTTCGCCAAACTTTCGTGCTCGAAGCCGCCGGGTTTCATCGCCTCGCGCGCGAGCACGAGGAAGCCGTCCTCGTGATAGAGCGGCGCGCCCCACTGGCGGTTCCACACGTGCCAGCCCGCAAGCGCGGCCTCGCCGAGCGCGATGTGCTGCTCGTCCGCGCCGTAGTCGCAACGGACGACCTTGCTGATGTCGGTCGAGGCGGCGGTGTCGCGCGGGATGGTGCCGGCATCCACGAGCGTGACGGCCCAGCCGCGCCGGCGGAGTTCGAGTGCGGCCGTGAGGCCGAACTCGCCGGCGCCGACGATGAGGAGGGAGCGTGTTGCGTTCATCGCGCCGAACTTTTAGGTCGTCGTGCCCCTCGCTGGAAGGTAAAAGCCCGCCATGAAAGTCTTCTGCTGCCAGCACGACATCGTCTGGGAGAAACGCGGGCCGAATCACGCGAAGGTCAAGTCGCTCCTCGCCGCGGCGAACATTCCGCGCGGCTCGCTCGTGTTGCTGGCGGAAATGTTCGCGTGCGGCTTCAGCCTCGACATCCCCGCCATCGCCGAGGGCGCGGCGCGGGAGACGGAAAAATTTCTCGCGGACACGGCGCGTGAACTCGGTGTCTTCCTCTTGGGTGGCATCGTGGGCAACGGCGCGAACGGCCGCGGGCGCAACGAGGCCGTCGTCTTTTCCCCCGAGGGCCGCGAGGTGGCGCGCTACTGCAAGACGCAGCCGTTCGCGCCCGGCGGCGAGGCGGCGGCTTACGAGGCGGGCACGGGGCCGATCCTTTTCAACTGCGGCGAGTGCGTGGTGTCGCCGTTCATCTGCTACGACCTGCGCTTTCCCGAGGTGCAGCGGCCGGCGGGCAAGGCGCGGGCGCAGTTGCTGACGTTCGTCGCGAGCTGGCCGGACGCGCGGCTGAACCATTGGGTGAAATTGCTTCAGGCGCGCGCGATCGAGAACCAATGCTGGGTTGCCGGCGTGAATCGCATCGGCTCCGACCCGCAGTTTCATTACTCCGGCCGCAGCCTGATCGTGAATCATCAGGGCGAAATCGTCGCCGATGCGGGCGACCGCGAGTGCGTGATCGGTGCGGAGCTGGACCTCGCGGGGATGGAGGCGTATCGCCGCGACAAACCATTTCTCGCGGACCTGCGACCGGACTTTGTGGTGCGCGAGGCCCGGCGCGTCTGACGCGCGGCGAAAGCACGCGCGAAGCGTGCGCTTCACACGTCCGGCTTCGGTCGTGGACTTTTTTGGTGGCGTTTTCCGC
>JACQFS010000196.1 GCA_016199935.1 Verrucomicrobiota bacterium | reverse complement strand
GCAAACTGGAGCCAGTCCGCCGCAAACTGGAGTCAGTCTGCCGCAAACTGGAGTCAGTCCGCTGCAAACTGGAGCCAGTCCGCCGCAAACTGGAGCCAGTCCGCCGCAAACTGGAGCCAGTCCGCCGCAAACTGGAGTCAGTCTGCCGCAAACTGGAGTCAGTCCGCTGCAAACTGGAGCCAGTCCGCTGCAAACTGGAGCCAGTCCGCCGCAAACTGGAGCCAGTCATCCGCATCCGATAACCAGTTTTCGGCATCCGAGAGCAGGTTTTGGGCATCCGCTGACGGGGTTCCTACACCCAAAGCCTTCGGATCGTCCGCGGCGCGCTGAGGACAGCGCGCCCTACCTCAAGAGGGTTTGCCCGTGGCCCGGCCGCATTCCTCCGCGGCGAGCCGTTGGATGTGCGTGATGAAGTCCGGATCTTCGCCGAGGAGCATCTCCGGCAGCACGGTGCGGTAGTCCTCGCGGCGGCACCAGTAGCGCATGTAGTCCTCCCACGTCTGCCAGAGGCGGCGCTGCTGTTTGTTCATCCGGTCCTCATACACCAGAATGTAGGCGCGCTCGAAGAGGGAGGTGAGGATGTCGAACATCACGTGCTTGCGCTCCTGCTGCTCAGGCGTGAGCGCGGTGGCGGGGCGGTGGGAACCGAGGTGGAGGTCGGCATTGTCGAGGACGAGTTTCTGGAAGCTGATGTATTCATCGGCGAGCCGGCTGTAAACCTCCTCGTCCGCGGTGAGGCGCGACTTCCGCTGTTCCCACAGGAAGATGAGCATGGAGAGCGGCAGCCCCAGCGCGATGGAGATGAAGCTCCAGAGTTCCCAGTCTTCGCGCGAGATCATGGCGGAGTGTGGCGGGTGGTCCGCGGGACGGGAAGCCCGGCGCGGTGAGTTAATCCCGCATTCCGAATTTGAACCACCGATGGACACGGATGAACACGGATGGCGGCGCGCTGAAAGGCAACGCGTCGGGCCGTCCGTCTTTCGGTGGGGGAAAGAAGCCGGCCCGGCCCGGTCTTGGTTGGGCGCATCCGGACATTGCCCCGGCGGACCGCGAGCCGTCCCGGCTCGCAGCGGCTGCGAACGTAAAAAGTGTCGGAAAGTTTGTGGATTGTTTCGCCTGCGTGGCCGCTGCGAGCCGGGACGGCTCGCGGTCCGGGGCAGTGCCCGGATGCGCCCGTCTTGGTTTCATCCGTGTGCATCGGTGTCCATCCGTGGTTCTCCGATTCCCATTTCGGAGTTCGCATCAAGCTCACTGCCCGTAGGCGCGGTAGAAGCGGCGCGGCACGCCGGGGAAGTTGGTGTCGAGGTAGGAGGCGTTCGTGCCGGCGACGGTGTTGGTGGTGAAGAGGTCGGTCCAGTTGGTGGAGGTGAGCAGGTTGGTGTTCGACTGCAACACGTAGGTGCGCCCGATTTCCGTGTCGATGGTCACGAGCACGGTGTTGGTGGCGCGTGCGATATGGAGCGTGGGCGGGTCCACCGGGCCGAGGGTGCGCAGGAAAAACGCCGTCTCGCGCGAGTAGCCGGCGAAGCCGGTGGCGCCGGCGTAGCCAACCTGGTTCACGTCGCTCATGCTGATGACGACGAGGGTGGCGTTGTAGATCTCGCCGAGTTGCAGGGTGTTGCCGGGGATGGTGAACGACGTCGCGGCGTAGTTCAGCGCCGTGGGTTGTCCGATGTCGGGGCTCTTGATGACGACGTTGCCGGCACCGTCGCTGATGATGATCTGCAACGGGGTGACGCCGGAAGCGGGTGTGATGTCATTCCAGTAGATCGCAAAGTCGATCGTGGGGTCGATCTGCTGGCAGTCGGCCATGTTCGCGATCGTCGGGATGCTCGGATAGAAATCGAAGTTGAGGGTCAGGGGGACAACCTTGAGGCCGTCGTGGACGTTGGTCATCCGGTTGGTGTAAGCGCCGTTGGGGAACGCCGCGTCCAGCGTGAGCTTGTTGGAGAAGAACTGCGCGTAGGTGAACTGCAGGCCGTTGTTGGTGAGGTTCACGGCGGAGACGGACCCCGGCGACTGCACGCGGACGCCGGAGACGTTGTTGCTCGCGGTCTGCTGCACGATGGCGGTGAACGTCCAGGGGTTGGCGATCAACTCCTCGGGCGTGTCGTTGGTCTGGAGAAAACGCTGCGCCTTGCCGACGCCATAGGCGCTCACGTCCACGGCGCGCGCTCCGGTCACGGCCCCGAGCAGCAGGACGAACACGAGCAACGGCGAGGTCGGGAACTGGAGTTGGCGGGCAGTCGTCATTTCAGTGTGCGCTTGTTACCAGACGCCGCGCAAAGCGCAAGCGCGCAACTGGCCCGGGAATCTCCTTCCGTCCGGCCCTCCGCGCCGCTACATCTCGCGGGTGGCTCTCAAAGTTTACGCCTACTCCGGCTGTGGCACCTGCCGCAACGCGCTCAAGTTCCTCGCCGCGCACAACGTCGCGCACGAGGTCGTGCCCATCCGCGAGACGCCGCCGACGAAGGCCGAGCTGAAGCGAATGCTCGCGGCCGTGGGCGACCTGCGCAAACTCTTCAACACCTCCGGCCAGGACTACCGCGCGCTCAACCTCAAGGCGAAGCTGCCGAAGCTCACGGAGGCGGAGGCGCTGGAACTCCTGAGTAAGAACGGCAATCTCGTGAAGCGGCCGTTTGTCCTGACCGCCACCGGCGGCCTCGTGGGTTTCAAGGAAGACGAGTGGCGGAAACTCGTTTGATGCCGCCGCGCCGCGCGCTACACTCCGGCCGCCGTGATTCGCAACATCATCTTCGACTGGTCGGGCACGCTCGTGGACGATCTCCCCGCCGTGTGGCAGGCGACGAATCACGTCTTCAAGAACGCCGGCGTGGCGGAGATTTCGCTCGATGAGTTCCGCGCGGAGTTCTGCCTGCCGTTCACCAAGTTCTACGACCGCTACATCCCGCACGTCGCGCTGCCGCAGTTGGAGATTTGGTTTCACGAACACTTCCGCACCGTGCAGGACCTCGTGGAGGAGTTGCCGCACGCGCGGGACTTCCTTCAATTCTGCCGCGCGCATCGCATCCGCACCTTCCTCCTAAGCACCGTGGCCGACGAACATTTCGCCGTGCAGGCGGGCGCGACGGGCTTCGCGGAGTTTCTCGACGTGCCGTATCTCGGCGTGTGGGACAAGCGGAAGAAAATCCACGACCTCCTCGCCGAGCACGCACTCGATCCGCGCGAGACGATCTTCATCGGCGACATGCAACACGATGTCGAGACCGCGAAACACGGCGGCATCCACTCCTGCGCCGTGCTCACCGGCTACAACCGCCTCGATCAACTCCGCGCCGCCGAGCCGGACCTGATCGTCGAGCACCTCGGGGAGCTGCGCGCGATCTTCGAGGGCAGCGGCTTTGAGCTGGAACGGCGCGTGAACGGCTACGAACTCATGCCGCATCCCATCGCGACCGTCGGTGCGCTGATCTTCGACGATGCGGGCCGCGTGCTGATGTTCCGCACGCAGAAATGGTCCGGCCTCTGGGGCATCCCCGGCGGCAAGATCAAGTGGGGCGAGCCCTCCGAGGACGCGCTGCGTCGCGAGCTGAAGGAGGAGACGAACCTCGACGTTGCCGACATCCGTTTCGTGATGGTGCAGGACTGCATCCGCTCGAAGGAGTTTTACCGCGACGCGCATTTTCTCCTGCTCAACTACACCTGCCGCGCCACCGGCCCGCTCGACGTGCAGCTCAACGACGAGGCGCAGGAGTTCCGCTGGGCGACGTTGGCCGAGGCGGTGACGATGAAACTCAATGCGCCGACGCGGGCGCTGCTCGAAAGGGTAAGGAGTAACCAGTAATCCGTAATCCAAACCGGCGCGTCGTCTTCTTACGCATCACTCCTTACTCCTTACTTTCACATGGACAGCATCATCATCCGCGATCTCGCCGTCAGCTTCCGCGTCGGCGTGCCCGACGAGGAGCGGCGCGACGCGCAGAAGCTCCTGCTCACGGTCGAACTGCACCACGACTTCACCGCCGCCGCCGCGGGCGATGACCTGACGAAGACGATTGATTACTTCGCCGTGTCGCGCCGCGTGATCGCGTTCGGGGACGGGCGCGAATGGAAGCTCATCGAGAAACTCGCGGTGGACGTTGCGGCGATGCTGTTGAAGGATTTCGGCGCGCACGCCGCGACGGTCGAGGTAAAGAAATTCATCCTCCCCGAGGCGCGCTACGTCTCGGTCAGGCTGACGCGGGAGCGCTGAGTTGCCCCTCGAGTCGAAACGGCTCGGGCGCCGGCGGCGAGGGCAGGGGAGATGGTTGCAATTCAAACGTCGGCGCGGGCGCTGCCTGCGACGTCACCTCCACCTTCACGTGCGCCGCGCCGATGCTCGCGAGGCGTTCGGCGACGACGCGGTGCGCGAGTTCGGGCCGGTTGCAGTCGCGGCTGAGGTGGCCGAGGAACAGGTGACGCAGCCCGGCGTTCGCGATTTCCTCCGCCGCATTCGCCGCCGCCTCGTTCGAGAGATGGCCGTGCCGGCTGAGGATGCGCTGCTTCAACGACCACGGCCGGTGCAGATCGTCCTGGAGCATCTTCACGTCGTGATTCGCCTCGAGCAGCAGCACGTTCGCGGCGCGCACGCGTTCGATCACGAGCTTCGTCGTGTGGCCGAGGTCGGTGAGGAAGCCGATGTTGCCCGCGCCCGTGCGCAGCAGGAAGCCGACGGGATCCTGCGCGTCGTGCGGCACGCTGAAGGTGTCCACCTGCACGTCGCCAATTTCAAAACTCGCGCCGGTGGCGAAGACCTGGAAGTTCAGCCGCGTCCCCGCGTAACTCTCGATGGCCTCCTTGGTGAGCCGGTTGCAATAGACGGGCACGTTGAGTTTCGCCGCGAGCGTGGCGAGGCCCTGGATGTGGTCGCTGTGCTCGTGGGTGATGAGAATGCCGGTGAGCGTCTCCGGCGAGCGTTCGAGCGTCGCGAGGCGCAGGCGGATTTGCCGCGCGCTGAAACCGGCGTCCACGAGCAGGCGCGCCTCGGGGGTTTCGAGGTAGGCGCAGTTGCCGCTGGAGCCGCTGCCGAGAATCGTGAATCGAACGGACACGCCCGGGATGCTACGGCGCGCGGCGGTCGGGGCAAACTTTTTTGGTTCGGATCTGCCGGCGCGGATTCGTCGTCAGTGACTGCACGGGGAGTTTTCCGCAGAACTTTCGCTTTCAAGCCGCGCCTGCGTGCGTTAAGGAAGGCGGCCATGTTGCCACTGTTGCTGACCAAAGGCGGGCCGATGATCTGGCTGCTGCTCCTCGCCAGCGCCGTGGGCATCGCCGTGTTCATCGAGCGGCTGCTGTATTACCACCGCGCGCAGATCAACTCGGGCGAGTTCCTCAACGGCGTGCGCACCGTCCTCAAGCGCAACAACGTCGTCGAGGCGCTCTCGATCTGCGAGGCCACGCCCGGCCCGGTGGCGCGGCTCGTCAAGTCCGCCATCCTCGCGCGCGAACGTGGGCGCGACGCGGTGCGCGACGCGATCGAGGAGGCCGGCTCCATCGAGGTGCCACGGCTGGAGGAAAAGCTCGTGCTCGTCGCGACCATCGCGCAGATCGGCCCGCTCATGGGCCTGCTCGGGACGGTGATGGGTTTCATCAAGGTCTTCATGGCGGTGCAGGCGGAGGGGCAGTTCGCGACGATGCAGCAGCTTTCTGGCGGCGTGTGGGAGTCGCTCATTTCCACCGCGATGGGGCTGGCCGTCGCGGTGCCGGCCTACGTGAGCTACAACTATCTCGTCACGCGCATGAACTCCATCGTGCTCGACATGGAGAAGGCGTCGGTCGAGATCGTGAACATCGTGTCAGAGAATGGGAAAGGGTCGTGAGGTGCGGACTCGTCATTCATTCCCGGCCGCTGACCTCTCATTAGCACCGGGCTTTAGCCCGGTGATACGGCGGACGGAAAGCAGCCCAGCCGCTTCAGCGGCTTTCCGCTCTGGCGGGGAAGCCGTTAAAACGGCTCGGGCGTGCCGCTCCCGACCGACCACCGGGCTGAAGCCCGGTGCTAATGAGATGAGATTGATGGCGAAGATGAGCGCGCCAGCAATCGAACCATTTTGAAAGACGTCTGCCTCCGATGAAATTCGCCACCAGCATCAAAATCTTCCGCGGGCAGTTCGATGCCGCGCCGTTTGCGGGCGTGCTGTTCGTGCTCGTGATGCTCTTCATGGTCCA
Source organism: Verrucomicrobiota bacterium (assembly GCA_016199935.1). Lineage (GTDB taxonomy): Bacteria > Verrucomicrobiota > Verrucomicrobiia > Limisphaerales > JACQFS01 > JACQFS01. The sequence continues at coordinate 6,530 of JACQFS010000196.1, read as the reverse complement.
CTCGGCGCTCGTGTTCACGCCCGGCGTGAAGATCAACCTGCCCGCCGAGGCCGGCCTCAGCGGCGCGAGCGGGCCAACGGTGGCGGTGGCGATTGATCCCGCGGGGCAGCTCTACTTTGAGAACCAACTCATCCGCGAGCCGGAGTTGCGCACCCGCCTCGCGGCGGCGGTGAAAGCGACCGCCACCGGATTGACGCTCGTCATTCAGGCTGACGAGGGCGTGGACTACCAAAGCATCGTGCGCCTCGGAAAACTCGCGCGCGAGACCGGCTTCCGCGAGGCGCTGCTCGCCACGCGGCCCAAGGCGTTCGCCCCGCCGCCCGCCGCCAAGCCGACCCGATGACCGCCACCGCTCCCGTGCTGGAAAAAATCTGGTCGCGCCGCCAGTGGGCGACGGCCGTGGTGATCGCGCTCGGCGTGCAGGTGGGGCTGGTGTTCGTCGTCTCGCAGCGCGCCGCGCTCGAACCACGGCGCGACCCCTCGGCCACGATCGTGAAATTTGCCGGCGACGCCGGCGACTCCGTCGGTGCGGACCCGACGCTCTTCGCGCTGGCGAACGCGCGGGGTTTCTCCGGCCGCGCGTGGCTCCAGCAGCCGCGTCCGCAGCATTCGCTGAACGACTGGCAGGAGCCGGAGCGCTGGCTCGCGATCCCGGTCGGGCGTTTCACCGAAGAGTTCCGCCAGTTGGCGCGCACCAACCCCGTCCGCAGCGCCGCGGCGGTCGAGCAGCCGCCGGTGCGCATCATTGCGCCCGAGCTTGTCGCGCCGGCGCGTCCGGCCGCCTCGGCGCTCAACCTTTCTCCCACGCTCGTGCGGCGCGGCCTCGTCGCCGCGCCGGAAATTTCCGCGTGGCCCGGCCCCGACGTGCTCACGGACTCGGTCGTGCAGGTGGTCGTGGATCGCTCGGGTGACGTGCTCTCCGCACGGCTCATTGCGGGCAGCGGCGCGAAGGCGGCCGACGCGCAGGCCGTCGCGCTGGCATCGCAGGTCCGTTTCAAGACGGCCGGGAGCGAGCTTGTCGGCGCGTCGCCCTTCGCCGGCGTGACGGTCGGCGACCTGATCTTCCACTGGCAGACTGTCGCGCCACCCGCCGCGAAGGCGGCGAAGCCGATCACGCCATGACGCCGGACCAACTTTTCATGGCCTACCTCGTGGCGGCGCTGTCGGTGATTTCCATCGTGGTGATTTATTACGAGCTGCGCCGGAAAAGATTCGAGCCCACGCCGAGCCGTGACCGGATATTCCGCTGCAAGAAATGCGCGTTCGTCTATACCGACGACGCCGACGTGGAACGCTCCCGCTGCCCGTCGTGCGGCGTGATGAATGAGGAGATTGAGTTTTGAGGGAAAGGAGTAAGGAGTAATCCGTAATCAAGGGCGGGTTCGCTTCTGGATTACGGATTACTCCTTACTCCTTATGTCTCAATTCCCCGTCCTCACCTCGACCACATCATGCGCGCCCGCCTCGCGCATGCCGGCGGGGCTGACGCGGATGTAGCGCGCCTTGTCGCGGAGCTGCGTGAGGTTCGCCGCGCCGAGGTAGCCCATGCCCGACTGGATGCCGCCGATGAGCTGCGTGAGCACGTCGTCCACCGAGGCCGACGCTTCCTTGAGTGCCTCGACGCCCTCGGCCGCGACCTTCGCGGTGGAAATTTTCCCGTGACCGTAACGCGCGGCGCTGCCGGCCTTCATGGCCGCGAGGCTGCCCATGCCGCGATACTGTTTGTAGAGCTTGCCGTTGATCTCGATGACCTGCCCCGGCGACTCGGGGCAGCCCGCGAAGATGCCGCCGCAGATGACCGCGTGCGAAAGCGTCAGCGCCTTCACGATGTCGCCGGACTTGGTGATGCCTCCATCGGCGATGATCGAAACTTTTTTCCGCACCGCCGCTTTCGAGCAGACGTAGAGCGCGGTGAGTTGCGGAATGCCCACGCCCGCGACGACGCGCGTGGTGCAGATCGAGCCGGGGCCCTGGCCGACCTTGATCGCGTTGGCGCCGCAGTCGGCGAGAAACTCCACGCCCGCCGCGCTGGTCACGTTGCCGGCGATGAGCGCGAGTTTCGGAAACGCGTCGCGAATCATCCGCACCGTGTCGCCCACGCCCTTCGTGAAACCGTGCGCCGTCGAGACCGCGACGACATCCACGCCGCGCTCCACGAGTTCGCCGACGTGCGCGAGGATGCGCTCGCGGTCGAGTTCGCCGAAGGCGTTGCGCGTGGCCGAGACCGCCGCGCCGCAGATGAGGCGGAAGTGCGCGTCGCGCGCCGGCTTGAACTGCGCCCCGCGCTCCTGCGTAATGCGCTCGATGTCGCTCATCGTGAAGAGGCCGTGCAGGTGCTGGTCCTCATCCACCACGAGCAGCTTGTGGATGCCGGGATGGTCGGTGAAAAATTTGTCCGCGCGCGCGATGGGATTGTCGGCGAGTTCGCGTTTCTGAATCGTCTGGACCTGCGTGAGCGGCATGAGCGCCTCGGAGACTTTGCGTTTCGCGTAGCGCGGCTTGACGACGTGGCCCGGCAGCAGCCCGAGCAATTTACCCGACGCCTCGACCACCGGGAACGTGCTGAAGGAAAATTTCCGCTCCTCGATCATCGCGAGCACGTCGCCGATGAGCTGGTCGGGCGCGACCTTGATCGGGTCCTGGATCAGGCCGTGGACGTGGCATTTCACCCGGCTGACCTCGGAGAGCTGCTGGCGCTCGGGCATATTGTAATGGATCAGGCCCAGCCCGCCATTGAGCGCCATCGCGATGGCCATGCGCGACTCCGTCACGGTGTCCATGTCCGACGAGATGACCGGGATGTTCAGGTGCAGCGCGTCGGCGAGCGGCGAGTCGAGCTGCGTGTCGCGCGGGAGCACTTCCGAATACTGCGTCGCGAGCGTCACGTCGTCGTAAGTGAGCGCGAGGCTGGCGTGCGCGGGGAAAAACGAATCGGCCGGCTGATAAAACGCGGCGTCATCGGGCGAAGGAGGCTGCTTGAGTGCCATGTGAGAAAATGACCGGGACGCGCGGTGCGTGGCAAGACGGAAGATGAGCGGCGAAGCGAATGCGGTGCCCTCACGCGCATTGCCACCGCCCCGTGCCTTGCCTAGACTTCGGCCATGCAGCGCGGCCTCTTTGTCTTCGCCCTCGGGTGCGCGCTCGCGTTTTCCTCCGCGGCCCAGAGCGTGCGGCTTGGTGCGCCGTCGCCCGGATATTCCGTTCAGGACAAACTCCCTTCCAACGCCGATCAGTGGGAGCCGGAGCAGTTGCGCGCGCTGTTCAAGTCCGCGTCATCCAACCTGGTCAATGACGCGCGCGTCGGCAGCACGCCGCTGATTTATCGCGCGGCCGAGTCGGATAATCTCGAAGCCGTCGAGACGCTGCTCGAACTTGGCGCCGATCCGAACGCGACCGGCAACACGACTTACAACGGCTCCCGCCTGACGGCCGCGGGTGCCGCCGCGATGCGCGGGCATTGGGACATGGTGCATCTGCTCGTGGAAAAGGGTGCGGACGTAAATGGCGGCGGCAGCTACCGCGGATCGCTGCTGGCGGCCTCGATCGGCAATTCCTACACGCGCCGCGGCGCTAATCCGCCGCTCCACACGCAGGCCGAGGTCACGGCGCTGCTGCTCCAGCGCGGGGCCGATCCGTTCGGTGCGGCGCAGAATTCTTACGGCGGCAGCGGCGTCGTCTCGGTCCTGGACTCCGCGTTCATGGGCAGCCGCGATGACACGGGCGACCTGCTGCTGACCAACTCGCTGCCGTCCTCGCGCTCGACGAATGGCGAGACGCTGTTGCACGTCGCCGCGCGCTGGGGCCGGACCAACGCGCTCGTCATCCTGCTCGACCGCGGCCTCGATCCGAACGCGACCAACCGCGCCGGCCTCACGCCGCTGCACGTCGTCGCGCTGTTGCCGCCCGCACCGCCGCCTCCGCCGCCGCCGACGAATCTTCCCACGCGCGGGACGACCACGATTTCGGTCAATGGCGGGACGTTCATCGTCAATCAGGGCGTCGTCGGATTTCCGACGATCAACGGTTTCGTCGGCGGACCGGGCGCGCGCCGGCACGCGGCGAGTGACGCGCTGCAAAACAAGGACGCTGTCGCGGAACTGCTCCTGCGCCGCGGCGCGGCCACGGATGTTTTTTCCGCCGCCGCCCTCGGCCGCACAAATGATCTGGAGAAATTTGTGATCGGCGACACGTCGTGCCTGAGCGCGTGCGACTCCGCGGGGCGCTCACCGTTGCATTGGGCGGGCGCAGCGAACGCAACGAACGCCGTGGAGTGGCTGCTTCGGCACGGCGCGAACGTCAACGCGGCGGTCGGCGACGCGAGGTTTGACGGTCCGGCTGCCAGTTCACCCGCGCCAGTGTCGGTGCCGAATCTGTCTGGGTTCGTCGTGTATGGAGTGTATCCAGTGGCGAGCGTTCGCGAGCCGCTCGGCACGCCCGGCCGGCGGCCGCTGCACTTCGCGGTCGAGCGGGGCAATGTGGAAACCGCGCGCCGGCTCCTCGACGGCGGCGCGCCAGTCAACGCCGGGGACCGGCGTGGCGACCGCGCGTTGCACGTGGCCGCGATGCTCGGTCGCACGAACTTGATCGAACTCCTCGCGACCGCGGGCGCGAACCTCAACGCCACCAACGCGCTCGGCTTCACGCCGCTCGGCATGGCGGTCCTGAGTCAGCAGTCGTTTGCGTTCGCGCAATTGCACCAGCTCGGCGCGTGCGTGGACACGCTGTCGCTCGGGAGCAACACCCTGCTCCACGTCGCCGCGAGCAACGCGAATCTCAATGCCATCCAGCAGTTGCTCCAGCGGCGCGTGCCGGTCAACGCGCGCAACGCCGCCGGCCAGACCGCGCTGCACCTGGCCGTCGCCTCCGGCTCGCTCGATCTGCTCCGCGAACTCGCGCACGCCGGAGCGGACTTGAACGCCACAGACGCGGCCGGTGACACGCCGCTGCATTACGCCGCGCGGATTTCCTACGACCAACTGTATTCCCCGCCGCCGCTGCCGTGGTGGGGCAAGCTGGCCGCGAAATCTCCGACGTTCGCGCGGTTCGTCCTGCCGTTCATGTCTAAGCGCGGTTGGGTTGGTGGCCCGCCGGCAGTTTCGGGCCTGACACCGCCGGCAAATATCCTATTAGGCAGCTCGTTCGGAATCTCGGCCGGCACGATGCCCCAAATGACTTCACGCCTCGACGAACTGCTCGACCTCGGCGCGCGCCCGAACGTCACCAACCGGCTCGGGGCCACGCCGCTGCATCTGCTCATCCAACCGAACTCAGGGTTCGCTGGCGACTCACTCGGGCGCCTTCAGCATCTCAAGCGCGCCGGCGCGAAGCTCGACGCGCTCGATGCGCAGGGGCGGATGGCGATTCACATCGCGGCCGGCGCGGGCAATCAGACCGCGCTGACCAACCTGATCACGGCTGGCGCGGACATCAACGCGCGCGACCGCGAAGGCCGCACGGCGTTGCATCACGCCGTCACCAATCGCAATTACTCACGCGAACTCATCCCCCTCCTGCTCACCAACCGCGCGGACGTGAACGCGGTGGACGCAAGGGGCCAGACGCCGGGTATGACGCTGTTCGCGGGCGTAGAGCGGAATTACGACGGGCTTCAGACTTTTCAATCGTTGCTCCACGCCGGGCTGAAAATGGACCACCGCGCGGCGGACGGCTCGACGTATCTGCACTATCTCGTGCGGGAGCGCTACAACGGCACCGAGGTGGCGAAGCTGATTGATCGGAGTTTCACGAGCCCGGAGTTGATCAACGTGACCAACCGCGCAGGCGACTCGGCGCTGCACGTGGCGTTGCGCACCGACGACTGGCAAATGGTCGAGATGCTCGCCAAGCGCGGCGCGGAGTTCAGTCTGCGCAACGCGCGCGGCGAGTCCGGCTGGCTGTTGTTGAATCGCAATTTTCAATTCTACTCGTATGGCTCGCTCGGTCAGCCCGGCGTGAGCGACACATTCTTCAACGCGATCCAGGGCCGGAAGGAATCGGAAGTGCGCGAGTGGCTCAAGCGGGAGCCGGCCTTGGCCAACGTCGTCGGCCGCGACGGCCGCAGCGCGATGGAGGTCGCCGCGCGCGGCGGAGCCACGGACATGGTCCGGCTCCTGACCGACTCCGGCGCGAAACTCGATCTCCGCTCGGCCATCGTCCTTGGGCGCACGAACGACGTGCCGGCGCTCGTGGCCGAGCGCAAGCCCTCACCCGTCGAACTGAGTGAACTCGCCCGCGAAGCCATCAACGCGCGGCAGCCCGCGGTCTCGCGACAGTTGGTCGAGGCCGGCGCGGACCTGGGCGTGATCGAGGGCAATGGCTATTCGCTCGCCGGCTTCGCCCGCTTCACCGGCCAGCCCGACCTGGCCGCGTATTTCGAACAACGCGGCTCGCCGCGCACCGTCTTCGATCTCGTGCAGGCGCGCGACGGGGAAAAATTGCGCGCGCTGCTGGCGACCAATCGTTCGCTCGCCGCCCTCACCAACGCGTCGCGCTCGACCCCGCTCCACCTCGCGGCGCAACTCGGCGACGCG
>JACQFS010000189.1 GCA_016199935.1 Verrucomicrobiota bacterium | reverse complement strand
CGGCCGCCTGCCAGCACGAGAGCACGGGAAACGCGCGTGGCGCTCGCAGCCTCGCGCAGAAGGCGCTCGAGCCTCTGCTCGACGCGGGATTCCCCGAGGTGCTCGCGCACCTGCGCCGCCTCGCGATCGATCCCGACATCGCGCTCGCACGCACGCTGCCGGGCAGCTTCTACTCCGATGCCGAGGCCTTCGAGCGCTCGAAAGAACGCGTCTTCGCCCGCGCCTGGCACTTCCTCGGCGGATCCGAGATCGTCGGCGAGCCGCGCCTGTTGTTTCGCGGGTGTGAAACTTTTTCCCCGCGCGATGTATCCCTCGGCAAACGGATTGAAGACGAACACGTCGGGCGTGCGGCCCTTCGACTTCGCATAGACCTCCAGCTCCGCGATGAACGCCGCGTCGAATCCCGCCGCACGCCGGCCTTCGAGATTGAGCGAGAGACCTTTCGCGCGCTGCGGCGTCAGCGGAAATTTCAATTGCTCGCAGAACGCCTCCCAGTCGCTCGCGCCCGGATTTTTCCAGCGGCGGAACCATTTCAAGCCGTAGGCCACGTGCGCGATCTCGTCGCGGTAGATGCGGTCGAGCAGCTTCGCGGTGTCGGCGTCGCCCACGGCCGCGAAGCCGCGCGCGAAGTGCCGCGCGAAATCGAGATTCGCCTGCTCGAAAGTCAGGGAAAGTCCCGCGACGTAGTCGGCCGGACTCTCCATCGGCGCGACGCCGCGCCAGATGTAGCCGCTCACGGGCAGTTCGCCGAACGCGATGCCGCACTCGGCCATGCGCTTGAGATAAAGGCGCGTATGCTCCTGCTCGTCGCGCAGCGTCCGCAACACGCCGCGGCGGAAGGCGGCGGGTGCGTCGGGAAAACGCAGGAGCACGAGCGCCATCAACTCGGTGGCGAGCAGTTCGTGGTTGGCGAAAAAATGGAGGAGCCGGCCGCGCTCGCGTTCGTTTTCGAGACGATGCACGCTGGGGAAGTCCGCCTTGCCCGCGGCCATCGGCTTGAAACGCAGCGACGCCGGCCGGCCCGGCGCGTCGGGCGCGACGATGGCCGGCCCCGGCCGTTCATCGGTGACGACCGCCGGGCACCGGAGTTTTTCCTCCAGTGTCGTCGCGAAGAGGATTTGTTCCGCAAGGTCGCGCAGTTCCATCGGCGCAACTGCGTATCAGTTGCGGGCGATCGACGCGAGTGCGGGGTGGCGAATGGCAGAGATTCATTTCTGAATCAAACTCGCCGTTGACAGCGGCGCGCGGACGTTGTCCCGTGTGCGCCGTCACCTGAACGAAATCCCATTCATCACATGCGCAAAACATTTCTCTCCGTCCTTACACTTGCCGCCCTGTTGGCCAACGCCCTCGCCGCCGAATACAAGGTGGTGCCCGACTGGCTCAAGCTGCCCGAGGGCCGCGCGCAACTCGGCAACCAGCACGGCGACGTGGCCGTGAGTTCCAAGGGCGAGGTGTATGTCAGCATCATGGACCCGGCGGCGGGTCTGATGGTTTTTTCCGACGGTGGAAAATTTCTCCGCAACGTTCCTGGCGCGCCGGCGGACTTCCACGGGTTCGTGATCCACAAGGACGCGGACGGCGAGTTCATCTACGGCGCGCGGCTCGGCACGGGCAACATCCTCAAGCTCACGCTCGAAGGCAAAGAGGTGTTGAACATTCCGTCGTCGGTGATCCCGGACGAGTTCAAGAACCGCACGCCGGCCAACAAGAAGAAAAACGCCAAGGGCGAAGTGGCGAAGGATCCGAACGAGGGCAAGCCCACCGTGCGCCTGACGGGCATGGACATCGCGCCGAACGGCGATTGGTTCGTCACCGATGGCTACTCTAGCAGTTACGTCCATCGCTTCGACAAGACGGGCAAGTATCTCAAGTCGTTCGGTGGGAAGAAACCGCCTTACAGTTTCAGCACGTTGCACAAGATCGCCGTGGACACGCGCTACTCGCCGCCGCGCATCATCTGCTGCGACCGCGAGAATCTCCGCGTGGTGCATCTCTCGATGGATGGCGAGTTTCTCGGCGTGTATGCGAAGGACCTGCTCGCGCCGGCGGCCGTCGCGGTGCAGGGCGATTTTGCGTTGATCGGCGAGATCAAGGGCGACGTGTCCATCATCGACAAGGAGGGCAAGATCGTCGCCAAGATCGGCACGAACACAACTCCCGGCGAGACGGGCAACAACAAGACCGAGCCCGCGAAATGGCGGCCGGGCTTCGTCACCGCGCCGCACGGCGTGGCCTTCAACGCGCACGGGGACATTTTCGTTTCCGAATACAGCACTTTCGGCCGCGTGCATCGCTTCAACCGGCAGTAGCGCGACGCGGCGCAGTCGGTTCGGAGCGCTACGGATCGCTAAGGCGAACGCGGAAGAAGCGCTGCGGCTCGTCGAACTCGGCGAAGTTGGTGATGACGAAGGCAGAGGTGACGTTGCTGGCGGTGACCGAAGCGTTGGTCAGCGGATTCCACGGGCCGCCGGCGTAAAGGGCGGACTCGATCGTGTAACTCCAGCCGGGAACGGACAGCCAGCGGACGACGTTGTTGGGCGTAGTCTCCACGATGCTGGTGACGCGAAGATCGGCAACGTCGTCCAACCTGCCACAGGCCCAGAGCAGCCCACGCGTGAGCAGATCGAGATAGACCGTGTTCGAGACGGTGGTGTTGGCGTGGCCAAGTGTGGTGCCGAAAACGCGGCCGCTGCCGTAGGTGTTCGCCCAGATCACGACTTGGTTGGTCGTCAGCACTTCCGGGTCGCGGGCGCGGGCGAGGGGCACGGCGTTTGGCCACGTGAATTCGGATTTTTAGAGTTCGTCGGCGGGGTCGGTCCAGTTGGTCGGGAATCCGCGCATGATCGGGTGGGAGGGGAAGACATTCGTCATCACGATGTCGCGGATGACTTCGTGACTGTGGGAGGTGATGCCCAGGCACTTTCTCCACTCATCGGTCGTCGCGTCCCGGTAGCTGTGGATGGAGCAATGCAGCATCACGGCCGGAACACCGTTGCTGTGGGCGGCGGCAATGCCGTTGATGAACGCGTTGTCGGTGACACCGGCGAAACATTCGTCGTGGACGATGATATCGTAGCCAGCGGCCCAATTGGCATTCGAATAGATGCTCACCTTGTGATTGGAGTCCGTGCCGCCCTCCTGAAGGATGGTCCACGAGACGTTGGCCCGCGCGCTGATGCCCTGCGTCAGAATCAGTTTTTGATTGTCGTAATCGTGGCAGCACCCGCCGGTGATCAGGAGTGCGTGCAACGGCGTCGTAACGTCAGCGCCCGGCACGACCACCGGCACAAACACGACGGCAGCAAGAAACATCACAGCAACAGCAGGGCGTTTCCTCATCGGGGGCAGATTCCTCATTTCAGGTGAGCAAGTCAATGATGTCGGCGGTAGTCGCACGGTTTGAGTCAATTGTTTCCGAAGCTGTTGGGTGGCGCGGTGCGCATTTGAGTGAGTATGAAAAAGCGCAGCGTTCACACAATGGGGTGAATACCCCATCCCCGACGCCGGTCGTAAAACTGCACCAATGCCGGCCGAAACGATGACGGAATGCGTGGTGATTCGAGCAAATAACCCGGCCGGCAATTTCCCTCTGGCCTCCGCCGGTTTTCCTGATACACTGGCCGCCCAATGAAGATCACTGCAAAGCGCGGAACCCCCTTGCCGCCGTTCGAGACCGGCCAGGTCTGGGCCTTGGCGGAAGCTGAACTCCACATCGGCCAGGTCGGCAAGACCCTGGTTCACTACAAGCAGTTCCAGGGCAAGACCCCGCGCGCGCCCGTGTCGCTCACCAACAAGATCGCGCTGGAAAAATATCTCCAGGAACAGAAGGCGGTCCTGCTCAAGCGCAAGTCCGCTCCGCGCGCCGCCGTCCGCCGCCGGTCGTGATCGGCTGATCGCGCGCGGTTGCGTTTCGCGGCTTGTCCGCGCGCGCGGGACTGATACCGTCCGCGGCTCCTGTGGACATCACCAAAGAAATCCAGCGCCGGCGGACGTTTGCCATCATCTCGCATCCCGACGCGGGCAAGACCACGCTCACCGAGAAGCTGCTGCTCTACGGCGGCGCCGTGCAACTCGCCGGCTCCGTGACCGCCCGCAAGCACCAGCGCGCCACGACTTCCGACTGGATGGAGCTGGAAAAAAAGCGCGGCATCTCGATCAGCTCGACGGTGCTGCAATTCGATTACGACGGCTTCCGCATCAACCTCCTCGACACGCCGGGCCACAAGGATTTCTCCGAGGACACCTACCGCGTGCTCACTGCCGTGGACGCGGTGGTGATGGTGATTGATTCGGCGAAGGGCATCGAGCCGCAGACGCGCAAGCTCTTCGAGGTCTGCCGCCAGCGCGAAGTGCCGATCTTCACCTTCATGAACAAGTGCGACCGGCCGATGAAGGAGCCGCTCGCGCTGCTCGACGAACTCGAGCGCGTGCTCGGCATCGGCGCCTTCCCGGTCAACTGGCCCATCGGCACCGGCTTCGAGTTTCAGGGCGTGTATGACCGGCGCGCGAAACAGTTCCACCTCTTCGAGCGCACGGTCGGCGGACAGCATCGCGCACCCGTCGAGGTCGGCGGCCTCGGCGACGCCATCATCCGCGAGCGGCTCGACGAGGCGACGTATCGCAAAACCGTCGAGGAGCTGGAGATGCTCGAACTCGCGGGCGAATCGTTCGACGAAGCCGCCGTGCTCGCGGGCAAAATCACACCGGTCTTCTTCGGCAGCGGCATCAACAACTTCGGCGTGCAGCTCCTGCTCGATGGTTTTCTGAAACACTCGCCGCCGCCGCGCCCGCGTGTGATGGCTGGCACGCCCGTCGAGCCGGAGAATCCGGCGTTCTCCGGCTTCATCTTCAAAATCCAGGCGAACATGGACCCGCGCCACCGCGACCGCATTGCGTTCGTGCGCGTCTGCTCCGGGAAGTTCGAGCGCGACATGGTCGTGAGCCATTCGCGTTCGGCGAAAAAGGTCCGCCTCTCCAGTTCGCACAAACTTTTCGGCAACGAACGCGAGACCGTGGACGAGGCGTGGCCCGGCGACATCATCGGACTCGTGGGCCACGACGGCTTCGGCATCGGCGACACGCTCACGACCGACCCGGCCATCAGCTACAAGGAAATCCCGCGCTTCACGCCCGAGGCATTTGCGTATCTGCACAATCCGAACACGGCGAAATTCAAACAGTTCCGCACCGGCCTCGACCAGCTTTTGCAGGAGGGCGTCATCCAGGTGCTGCACCTGCGCGACGCGGGCGTGCGCATCCCACTGCTCGCGGCGGTCGGGCCGTTGCAGTTCGAGGTCGTGCAGTTCCGGCTTGAGAGCGAATACGGCGCGGTGTCGCGGCTCGAGTCCGCGCCGTGGACGGTGGTGCGCTGGCTGCCGCCGGACATGAAGGAGGATGAACTCGACGCGCTCTCGCTGCCGACCGGCGCGCGAGTGGCCTAGGCAACAACCCGGTGGTGCTTTTCGCCAACGAGTGGTCGGCCAATTATTTTCCGCAGACGAATCCGCTGGTGGCGCTCACCGCGCTGCCGGTGCAGACGGTGAGGGAGTAGGGGAGGAGAAATCCGAAGCTCGAAATCCGAAACAAATTCCAAGGCGCAAAATCCGAAGGTCCCAAACTTTCCGCGCCGCGCCGTTTTGGAAATTGCCCGGTTTGGCTTTTGAAATTGTTTCGGATTTCGGAATTCGGATTTCGAGCTTCGCCGCCCCGCACCCGCCCATGCCCGGTCGCGGCGAAAGTGGCGGGGAGTCTGGTATTCCAGCGGTTTGAACTACGCGAGCTTCGCCTTGATGCGCTTCCCCTTGATCTCCGCGCGTTTCATTTTCGCGAGGATCGAGTTGGCGCACTCGGCGGCCACGTCCACAAACGTGTGCCGCTCGCGCACGTCCACCGTGCCCACCACCGTCCGGGGCAGGCCGGTCTGGCCGAGAATCGCGGTGACGATCTCGTCCGGGGAGATTTGCATTTCCTCGCCAATGCCGATCCACAGGCGCGTGTGACTGCCGGCCGCGCGGCGGCTGTGCGCCGGTGCCGGCGCCGCGGGCGCGTCCGTCGGCGGACGGCTCTCGGTCATCGGCCGGGCCGGTTCGATCGTCGCGGGAACGTGCGTCAACTCAGGAGCGGGCGCGGGAGTTGAAACTGGCGGCATCTCCGGCGCGGCCGCGGCGGGAGAATGTTCCGCGGGCGTCGCGGCCGGTGCGGGCGCTTTGGCGGCGGGAGCAACGGGAGATTTTTTCGGCAACGCCGCCGGCGCCGCGGGCCGCACGGGGTGGCTGACTTCACGACGGGCATCGAACGGCCGCGCGCCCGGCGCGCGCTGCTCGTAGCGATCATCTGGCCGCGGACCGCGGCGGTCCTCGAAGCGGTTGCCGTAACCCTGGCCGCGCTGGTCGCCGTAGCCCGGTCCCGGTCCACGGCGGTCGTCGTAGCGCGGGCCGCGCGGAGGCCGGTCGTCGAAACGTTCGCGACGCTCCTCGCGGAAGGGCGGACGTTCCGGGCGCGCCGGAGCTTCTTCGCGCGCCGGCGGCTTGGCGGACTCGCTGCCGCTTTGCAAGAGGTGCAGCAGCGCGGACGTGATGTCGGTGGTCGTGAAGCCTTCTTCGAGCAACTGCTCGACGAGCCGGTCCTGCTTTTTGAAGTCCCCGTCCTTGAGGACGGAGCGCAGTTTGTCCAGAAACACATTCGCGCGCGCCTCCCCGACTTCCTCGGCGGTCGGCACGCGACCACGTGTGATGTGTGTGCGGGTGAAGCGCTCGATGTTGCGGATGAGAAAAACTTCCCGGCCCGAGACAAACGTGACGGCGCGCCCGCTGCGGCCCGCGCGGCCGGTGCGGCCGATGCGGTGGACGTAATCCTCGCCGTCGTAGGGCAGGTCGTAGTTGAAGACGATCTCGATGTTGTCCACGTCAATGCCGCGCGCGGCGACATCGGTCGCGACGAGAAATTCCAAACCGCCCTTGCGGAATTTGTTCATCACGCGGTCGCGCATCATCTGGCTCATGTCGCCGTGCAACCGGTCGGCCGAGTAGCCCTGCGCGCTGAGGTGGTCCACGAGATCGTCCACCATGCGCTTGGTGTTGCAGAAAATGATGCCGAGCTTGAGGTCGTGGAGGTCAATGAGCCGCGTGAGCAGTTCCATTTTGAAGCGGCGGTCCACCTCGTAGTAGGTCTGCTCGACCGTCGGCACGGTCATTTCCTTCTGCTCGATGGCGATCGCCTGAGGTTCGCGCGCGAATCGCTCGATCAGGTCGCGGATGGGCCGCGGCATGGTGGCGGAAAAGAAAACCGTCTGCCGCTCCTTGGGCGTGGACTGGAGGACGAACTCGATGTCCTCGCGGAAACCCATGTCGAGCATCACGTCGGCCTCGTCGAGGATCAGCATCTTCAATGAGTCGAGCCGCATCGTGCCGCGGCGCATGTGGTCCATCACGCGGCCCGGCGTGCCGATGACGATCTGCGCGCCCTGCTTGAGGCCGTAGAACTGCCGCTCGTAGGACTGCCCGCCGTAGATCGGCAACGCGTGGATGCCGCGCTTGAAAAGGGCGAGCTTGTAAACTTCTTCCGCCACCTGGATGGCGAGCTCGCGCGTCGGGCACAACACGAGCACCTGCACCGCGCGCAGGTTCGGGTCGGTCTTCTCGATGGCCGGAATCGCGAACGCCGCGGTCTTGCCCGAGCCGGTCTGCGACTGGCCCACCACGTCCTTGCCCGCCATCAGCACGGGGATGGCGGCGGCCTGAATGGGCGCGGCCTTCTCGAAGCCCAGCTTGTCGATCGCCTTGAGAATTTCGGGCGAGAGGCCGAGCTCGTTGAACAGTTTCGTAATCACAGGTCGGTCAGCTTACGCGGGCGGCGGCGCAAGGGAAGGGGAAATCCCACATTACTTGTCCGCCGCTTTTGCCGGGGAATCTGGTTCCAGGCCTGTGGAATCAGGGCCGCACGAGCCGCTGCTCTCGTAGCAGTCGCCGCACAGCGTCCGGCCGTCGAACGTGAACGCGCCGAACTTTCCGCACGCATCGCACGCGGCGTCCGGGTCGAGGGAGACGGTGGGGCTCATGTCTTGTCGGTCGGATAATTGAATTGCGGCGGACATTCCGTCAAACTTCGCCGCGATGTCACCGATCACTCACCTGCTGGCCAGTTGGCTCATCGCGGCGAAGACCACGGATAATCCGCGCGACTGCCGCCTCGTCACGCTGGCCGGACTCGCGCCCGATCTCGACGGGGCAGGAATGCTCGTGGACGTGATCCGCGCGTTCAGCGGCTCGGACGACGGATTCATATTCTATCAACGCTACCATCATTGGGTCGGGCACGGGTTGCCGGCGGCGCTGGTCATCACTGCTTTGTTCGCTTGTTTCGCCAAGAATCGCGCGCGCGTCGCGGTGCTGACCTTCGCGGTGTTTCATCTGCACCTGCTTTTCGATCTCGTCGGCTCGCGCGGGCCGTCGCCTGCGGACCTGTGGCCGATTTATTATCTGGGTCCGCTGAGCCGCTCGGGAATGTGGCTGTGGGCCGGGCAGTGGCCGCTCGATGCGTGGCCCAACCGCGTGTTCAGTGTCGTCTTGTTTTTCGGCGCGCTCGCGCTCGCGGCGAGGCTGGGTCACTCCGTGGTCGGTGTCTTCAACCATCGCGCCGACGTGGTGTTCATCGGCGTGTTGCGCGGGTGGTGCGACAGAATTTTCCGGCGTGGGCGCGCTGGCTAAACGCCGACGAGTTTTCTTCCGACTTGAATCCAAAACGGAATCGTCACGAAGCCCGCCGCCGACGTGCCGATGACGACGCGCAGCGCCGTGGCCGTGTCGCCGCCGTAGTGCTTGGCCATCACGATCGGGAAAATCGCCGCCGGCATCGCGGCCTGGAGGACGATGACGCGCTTGAGCTCGACGGAGCAGGGGAGGTATTTCGCGACCGCGATGAACGCCAGCGGCAGCAGCCCCAGCCGCACCACACACGCCACGCTCATCGCGCGCAATCCGCCGGCCGAGGTGAAGCCGCGCAGTTCGTCATACATCGTCGCGCCGACGAGCAGGATGCACATCGGGATCGCGCACTGGCCGAGCATCGCCGCGCTCTTGAGCACGAACGCCGGCACGCGCGGCCCGGCGCCGGCGAAGTTGAGGACGAGCGCGACGACGATGGCGACGAGCGGGGCGTTGACGAGCTTGCGCCACTCGACGCGCCCGCCCGCGCCCTCGAGCACGAGCAGGCCGATGGTCCAGATGCCGATCTCGACGCCGAGATTGTGGACGAACAGCACGCCGACGGTGTCGCGGTTGAAGAGCATCATCGCCAGCGGCACCGGGACGAAGCCGTAGTTGTAAATGCCCGTGACGGTCGCAAACGTCCGCGCCGCGCGCGCATCCGTGAGCCCCGCGGCCGGCGCGACGAGCCGCGCCACGACCAAGCCGAGAGCGAGCGTGCCGAAGCCGACGAGCGGCGGCAGGAGCACGTTGGCCGGCTCGCGCAACGTCTCGTTGTGCAGGATCGCGTCGAGGATGAGGCAGGGCGAAAGGAGATTGATGACGATGCTGAGCAGGCTCTGGTCGGCCTCTTTTGAAAGCCAGTCCACGCGGCGTAGCAGGCCGCCGAGCCCCGCGATGAAAAACACGGGCAGGACGGCGGCAAGGACGTTTTGCAATTCAGTCACCGGAGGAATGATTTCACCCGCGCCGGCGCAGGTAGTCGAGGAGTGCCTCCATTTCGAGGCTCTGGATTTTTTGGAAGAGCGGGTAGGTGTATTCGCGCGGGTTGCTCACGTAACACGCATCCACGAACGCGTCTGGCTCCCATCGTCCGTCCGGCACGAGGATGTCGCGCCAGCGTTTGAACTCGTCGCCGTCCAGAAATTCGCCGACGCGTTTCGCGATGGTCGTATAAACCGGATGCCGGCCCACGCGTCGGTTCCAGTTGGCGGCGTTGCCCGGGTCCGGCTCGCGGCGGTGAAGGATGGCATGGAGGAAACTCGCCTCGGCGCTCGGATCGTCCTGCACGATGGCGTGCGCGGCGTCGTGATGGTCGTGCCAGAGCAGCGCGGCGGCGCGGACGAGGTTCGCCGTGCGCGCGGACAACTTTTTGTCGGCGAGCCAGGCGTCCACCTTCGCGAGCAGTTCGGCCGGCGGCAGCACGCCCGCGCGCGGACCGGGCCCGAGGTCCGGCAGGTCGGGCGTCTCGATGGTCTCGAAAAAAGTTTTCGCGTTGGCGGTGCTCATCGTTTGCGCGCGGAATGTAGTCGGACGGGAAACGGCGGTTCAACCACGAATGCCGCGCGTCGGCGGAGTGCAATGCCGAGGTGGGGCGAGGCTCTGCCGAGCCAACCATTTCGAGCGCAGCGAGGCGAGCGCAGCGAGTTTCTCCGACCCGGTTCACATCCCGCCGGAGGTGCTCGCGGTGCTCGCGCCTTGCTCCGCAAGGCAGTTAGTGGCTCGGCAGGAGCCTCGCCCCACCCACGAGGTCAAACCGTGCGTCCGAACATCGCGGTTGCGCGTTCGCGTTCGCTGGCTATCTTAGGGCCGTGGGCTGGCAAGATTACGTCGCAATTTCGGTGGTGCTGCTGACCGTCGGACTCTTCGTCTGGGCGCGGGCGCGGCGGCCGCGGTTCAGTTTCCAGCGCGACACGCATTGCGGCTGCTCCGCCGGCGCAGGCGACGCGCCGAAGAGTTCGATTGTTTTCCACGCGCGCAAGGGCGAACGCTCCCGGATTGTGATGAAAATGAAGTGATTGCGCCCTGCCCCAATCGCCGTTAGTCTCAGATGCATTCAGACCGAATGAGTAAAAGCAGTTCAACCTTCATGTTCAAACGGGCCACCGCCGCCGAATCGCGGCTGAGCACCACCGAGGGCAGTTGGGTTCCCAACACGGACGTTTGCATGAACGACGACGGCCTCGTCATCAAGGCCGAGATCGCCGGGATGCGGCGCGAGGATCTGGAACTCACCGTCGAGGGCAACGCCCTGCGCATCCGCGGCTGCCGCGAGGACGCCGCGCGTCCGGCCAAGTGCAGCTTCCTCGTCATGGAGATCAACTACGGTTGCTTCGAGAGCGTGATCGAGCTCCCGGAAGGTTTCGATCTGGCCCAGGCCAAGGCGGTCTATCAAAACGGTTTTCTTCGGGTGGATGTGCCCCGCAAAGTGATGAAGGCGAAATCTTCCCGGGTCGTGCCCGTGCGGCATGACGGCGAATAGGTGAATCTTTCGCCCGTCCGCGCATCCAGCCCTCACGGTCGGTGTTTCACTTAACGAGCGATGTCAGCCGAGACCGAGTTCATCCATATCTTCGGCGCGGGCGGTGAAGACAAGCCGGCCCAGCCGCCGCGCATGACTTCACCCGCGCCTCCGGAGGCGCTTCCCATCCTCGGCCTGGCCGACGTTGTCATTTTTCCCGGCATCGCCGCCCCCTTGCTTGTGGACAGCGCGGCGAGCATCAAGTTGGTGGACGAAGTCGTGGCCGGCGACCGCTTCGTCGGCCTAGTCTTGCAGAAGCACCCCGACGTGGACAACCCGCGGCCCGAGGATTTGCACCAGCACGGCTGCGTCGCGCGCGTGCTGCGGATGCTGAAATTTCCCGACAACACCGTGCGCGTGCTCGTCGAGGGCTTGTGGCGGATGGAGTTGAAGGAGTTCACCGTGCGCGAGCCGTATCTCAAGGCGCGCGTGGAAATTTATCGCGAGGTGCCCGACGAATCCGTCGAGACCATCGCGCTGGTCCGCAACGCACGCCGGCAGTTCGAGGAAATCATCAACCTCTCCCCCGGCCTCTCCGAGCAGGTCAAGGCCTCCGCGATCAACACCGAGGACGCCGGCAAACTCGCCGACCTCATCGCGTCGAACATCAACCTCAAACTTGAGGAGCGGCAGCATCTCCTCGAGGCGCGCTCGGCCCACGACCGGCTCTCGACCTTGCTGCCGCTGATGAACCGCGAGCTTCAAGTGCTCCAGCTCGGCTCGAAAATTCAGCACGAAGTATCCAGCTCGATGAGCAAGTCGCAGCGCGATTATTTTCTGCGCGAGCAGATGCGCGCCATCCAGCGCGAACTCGGCGAAGTTGACGCCGCTTCCGGCGACCTCTCGGAATTGCGCGAGCAGATTGACGCCGCCAAGCTCCCGCCCGAGGCGCTCAAGGTCGCGCTCAAGGAACTCGATCGCCTCCAGCAGACCCCGACCAACGCCGCCGAATACACCGTCACGCGCAACTACCTCGACTTCATCGTCGCGCTGCCGTGGTCGAAATCCACCGAGGACAAGCTCGACCTGCACGCGGCCGAGCGGATTCTCGACGAGCAGCATTTCGGATTGAAGAAGGTGAAGGATCGCCTGCTGGAATTCATCGCCGTCATCAAGCTCAAGAAACAACTCAAGGGCCCGATCCTCTGCCTCGTGGGCCCGCCGGGCGTCGGCAAGACTTCGCTCGGCAAGAGCGTGGCCGACGCGCTCGGGCGCAAGTTCGTCCGCATCTCGCTCGGCGGCATGCGCGACGAGGCGGAAATTCGCGGCCACCGCCGCACCTACGTCGGCGCGCTTCCTGGAAGGATTCTTCAAGCGCTCCGGCGCGTTGAGAGCCACAACCCCGTGGTCCTGCTCGACGAGATTGACAAGGTCGGCGCTGACTTTCGCGGAGATCCAGCGGCGGCGCTGCTCGAAGTCCTCGACCCGCAGCAGAACCACACGTTCACCGACAACTACCTCGACCTGCCCTTCGACTTGTCGCGCGTGCTCTTCATCACGACCGCCAACTGGCTGGAGCCGATTCATCCCGCGCTGCGCGACCGGCTGGAAGTCATCGAACTGCCCAGCTACACGACGGCCGAGAAGCTCCAGATCGCCAAGCGCCATCTCGTGCCGCGGCAACTCGACGAACACGGACTCAAACCCAAGCTGGTGCGCTTCCCCGACTCCACGCTGCTGCGCGTGATCCAGGACCACACGCGCGAGGCCGGCTTGCGGCAGATGGAGCGCGAGATCGCGTCACTTACCCGCAAGGCCGCGCGCCGCATCGTCAGTCACCGCGGCGTATCGAAGCCGCTGACGATTGACGCCAAGACGCTGAAAGAATTTCTCGGCCCGCCCAAGTTTGTCGAAGAAGCCGCCGAGACGATCACCGGCCCCGGCATCGCCACCGGCCTGGCTTGGACGCCGGCGGGCGGCGAAATCCTGTTCATCGAAGCCACGCGAATGCCGGGCAAAGGCAATCTCCTGTTGACCGGTTCGCTCGGCGACGTGATGAAGGAAAGCGCCCAGGCAAGCCTCAGCTTCTTGCGCAGTCACGCCAGCCAGCTTCATCTGGACTTGGCCGACTTCCACAAGCACGACATCCACATCCACGTGCCGGCCGGGGCGACGCCGAAGGACGGTCCCAGTGCTGGCGCAACGATGGTCGTGGCGCTGGCCTCGCTGCTCACGCAGCGCCGCGTCCGCTCGGACGTGGCGATGACGGGTGAGATCAGCTTGCGCGGTCGCGTGTTGCCGGTGGGCGGCGTCAAGGAAAAGGTGCTGGCCGCCGCGCGCTCCGGCCTCAAGCAGGTCATCCTGCCTGAGCACAACCGCAAGGACTGGGATGAAGTGCCGCCGGAAGTCCGCACGAAGATGAAGGCGCATTTCGTGCGGCACATTTCCGATCTGCTCCCGCTGGCGCTGCGGGAGAAATGAAATCGCAGTCACGAAGTCATTGACGGCTCACGGTGAAACGAGGTGGACTTCTTCCATGCGTTGGCTCGCCCTCCTCTTATTCGCTGCAACTGCCTCCTCTGCGGCCGAGTTGACCAAGGCTCAACGCGAAGGCCGGGCGCTGGCGGAGGAGCTC
>JACQFS010000188.1 GCA_016199935.1 Verrucomicrobiota bacterium | reverse complement strand
CCGACTTCGCGCTCGAGGTCGGCGGCGCCTTTCTGGCGAAACTCGGTCTCGTCTGACGTGTCTGCCCCGCGCTTGGCAGCGGTGGGTTTGCCGCCAGACTTTTTCCCATGACCAGTCCCTTCGCCGTGGCCGCCCATTGGAGCGGTGCGTTTGATGAAGCCGGCCTGCGTGCCTGGGCCGAGGGACTCCGCGCGCAATTGTCGAACCCCGTCAGCCTCGGCCTGGTGTTTCTCGCGCCGAAATTTTTTCCGCACGCGGCGTCCGTGTTGGAAATCCTCCGCGTCCACGCGCAAGTCCCGCTGCTCGCCGGTTGCTCGAGCGCGAGCCTCATCGCCAACGCGCAGGAAATTGAAGACGAGGCGGGCATCGCGCTCGCGCTCTACCATTTTCCGGGCGCGACGCTTCGCGCGGCGCGCTTCACGCAGGAGCAGGTCGAGGAGGCGAGTAGCGCGCCCTACTGGCATTCGGAAGCCGGCATCGAGCCCGCCGGCGTGAATGGCTGGCTCGCCTTCGCCGATCCGTTCCACCTCGACGCCGAGTCGTGGATTACGCAATGGAACGAGGCCTGGCCCGGCGCGCCCATCGTCGGCGGTCTCGCGAGCGGCCCGTGGAACGAGCGCGCCACGCAGGTTTATCTCAACGGCGAAGTCTTCGACACCGGCGGCATCGGCATCGCCATCGGCGGCGGGGTGGCCCTCGTGAGTCTCATCTCGCAAGGCTGCACGCCCATCGGCGAGACGTGGACCGTGACCGGCGCGGAGCGAAATTTCATTCGCACCATCGGCAATCGCCCCGCGTATCAGGTGCTCATGGACACCTTCAACGCGCTCCCGCCCGCTGAGCAGGCCAAGGCGCAGAGCAATCTGTTCATCGGCCTGGTCACGAACGAATACCTCGAGGAATTTCATCGCGGCGATTTTCTGGTGCGCAATCTGGTCGGCGCCGATCCTCCGTCCGGCACGCTCGCGATTGGCGCGCTGCCGCGCGCAGGGCAGACCGTGCAGTTCCAGCGCCGCGACGCGCAGGCCGCGAACGAGGACCTCGCGGAGCTGCTGATGCGGCTGAAGACGCGGCTTGGAACGCGGCCGATTTACGGCGGCTGCCTCTGCTGCTGCAACGGCCGCGGCGAGCGGCTCTTCGGCGAGCCCAGCCACGACGCCCGCGCGATCCAGGAAATGCTCGGCCCCTTCGCGCTCGCGGGCTTTTTCTGCAACGGCGAGATCGGTCCCGTCGGCGAGCAGAATTTTCTGCACGGCTACACCGCCTCGCTCGCGCTCTTCGTGAAGGCGATTCCCCGCGAACCCTGATGCCCGAGCCCTCCGACTCACTGCTTTACCGGCCGCCGTCGTTCGTTGACCCGCTCGACCTGCGCAAGCTCTTCGCGGTCGCGCGCCCGCTCGAAGTCGAACTCGGCAGCGGCGACGGCTCGTGGATCGTGCAATCCGCCGCAGCACAGCCGGACCGCAATTTTCTCGGCATCGAGCGGCTCCTCGGACGGCTGAGGAAAATTGACAAACGCGGCCGCCGCCTCGGCCTCGCGAACCTTCGCGGCCTCCGCATCGAGGCCGGCTACTTCCTTGAATACCTGCTCCCGCCCGCGAGCTGCGCGGCGCTGCACATTTATTTTCCCGATCCGTGGCCGAAAGTGCGGCACAAGAAGAACCGCCTCATCGGCGAGCGTTTCCCCGCGCTCGCCGCACGCGTGCTCCAACCCGGCGGCCGCGTGCATCTCCGCACGGACCACGCCGACTACTTTGAGCAAATGCAGTCGGTCTTCGCCGCGGCGAATTTTTTTTCCGTGGAAGAAACGCCCGCCGGCCTCGCTGCCGTGATCACCGACTTCGAACGCGAATTCAACGCTCAGGGCATCCCGACGCTTCGCGCCTCATATCGTCTCGCGTCGCCGTGATCCTCTGACCAGCGTCGCGCTCGTCCTACGCCTCGGGCCACTTCGCTCCCGTCACCACCTCCACGCCCTGCGGCCACTGCTCGCGCGGCTCGAAGCCGAGCAGCCGCTTCGCCGGCTCAAGGTCAAACCGCGCCTGCTTTGGTGCGCGGCTCACGCCGTAAACGACCGCCCATTTCACTTCCGTCGGCGCCTCGACCGCGCACGCAAAAAAACGTCCCGCGTCGCCCGGGCTGAAATAGACGTCGCGAAATCTTTCCTCCGCCGCGATCTCCTCCACCTGCGCGCGTGTGCGCGGACACCACCCGAGCCGCGCGACGATGACGCTGATCCCGTGCCGCTGCGCGAAGCTGTAGCCGATCGACTCCATGAACATCTTCGTTGCCGCATACCAGTAGCGCGGCGTCACCGGGTCCTCGGCGCGGACCGGAAACGGCCCCGTCACCTGTTGCGTGTCGTTCATCTGCCCGCTGCTTGCGAGAATGATGCGCCGCACGCCCGCCGCGCGCGCCGCCTCCATGACGTGATGCAGCCCGAGGATGTTGTTGGGCACCAGATCGCCCGCGAAGTCGTCGCAATCATCCGGCGTCGCCGCGAGGTGAATGAGCGAGGTCACGCCCGCCATCGCGCGCTGCACCGCCGCCGCGTCCTGAATGCTGCCGATGAAAAAATCCTCCAGCCCCGGCGTCGCCGCGCGGTCGAACCCGCGCACGCGATGGCCGCGCGCACACAGTTCTTTCACCGCCGCCTGGCCGACCCGCCCGGCCGAGCCGGTGATCAACACGAGTTCCGCTTTGCTCATGCGCGCATCTTGCGCGACGACCGCCCACAAGGCGAGCCCGACGGAGCGGCCTCCTGAGAGCGCTACTTCAACGTCTTGAGAAACGCGAACAGGCTGGCGACCTCCTCAGGTTTCAGCGCTTCGAGCAAACCCTCGGGCATGATGGAGGTGTTGAGAAAGCCGGCGCGCTTCACGTTCGCGCGCGGGATGCGCTGATCGGGCACGTTCGGCTGGCGCAGCACAATGGACGTCGTGTCCTCGGAAACGAACAGGCCCTCGACGAGTTCGTCATCCTTCGTCTCGACGCGATACTTGCGGTAGCCGCCTTCCATCGCGGCGTTTGGCGTGAGGATGTTTCGCAGCAACGCCTCGACGCCGGTGTTCGCCACGCCGTCGAGCGCGGGCGCGACCTGGCCGCCCTGGCTTTTCACGTTGTGGCACGCGAGGCAGATGGTCGTGAACAAATCTCGGCCGTGCGTCGCGTCGCCGGGCTTCGCGGCGAGCGCGCGGAACTGCGCGAACTTCACCTCCTGCGCGCGCGCCTCGGCCTCGGTCAACAGCGTCGGGAAATCCATCGTGGCCACGAGCGCGGTCTTGCCCGTGAATTTGCCCCAGCCCTCGGAGCCGGTGAAGAGTTTCACCAAACCCTGCGGCAAATTCCCGCCCGCGAAGGTCCGATCAAAGTTCGCGCGAATCTCGTCCGCCGTGCGCACGACGTTCCACACGCGGAACTCCGTGAGCCAGCCGGCGGTGCCGCCCTTCTGGTTGGAGACGCGGCCCACGTCGAGGCTGTGGAAATCGTTTGTCAGCGGCTTCGACTCGGCGGTGTCGAGCTCACCATTGAGGAAA
This sequence comes from Verrucomicrobiota bacterium, assembly GCA_016199935.1. Lineage (GTDB taxonomy): Bacteria > Verrucomicrobiota > Verrucomicrobiia > Limisphaerales > JACQFS01 > JACQFS01. The sequence continues at coordinate 16,984 of JACQFS010000188.1, read as the reverse complement.
ATCTTGAAGCGGCCCTCCGTATCGCGCGTGACGGCGAGGTGCGTCCACGCGTCCGGCGTCATCGGCTTCTTCGCTACGATGCGGTCGCCGTGGCCCGGCCCGCCGAAGACGCGGAACTTGCCGGCAAAGAAATTGAAGTCCGCGCTGCCCGGCGCGCCGAGGATGCCGTCCTCGTTGCCAATGTTCGGGTCGAGTTTCACCCACGCCTCGATGGTGAACGGGCCGACCAGATCAATCTTCGCCTCGGCGTAGCCGTTGGATTTGCCGTCGAGCCGCAGCACGCGGCGCACGCGACCGGCGGTGCTGCGCCACAATTCCTCCATCGCCGGGTCGCCGACGAGCAGCGTGTGCATTTTTTCCACGGCCGTCAGACTCACGTCCTCGCGCACGACCGCGCCGGAGCGGATGGACGCGAGCAACGTCTGCGCGCCAGCCTTCGTGCCCGCGAGCCGCTCGATGGTGACGGAGCGTTGGGAAGGATTCAGCGCGGGCCAAAGTTTCAGCACGGCGGCGGACGCCTGCTCGCTGCGCGATGAAGCCAGCGCCGACAGTGCCGCGTCGCGCACAGCCGGCTCGCCCTTCTCTGCGAGTTTGGCAAACAAGTCCACACGCTCCGAGCGCAGCGACGCGAGCGCGCGCAACGCGGCCAGCGATTGCGGCTGGAGCACATAAGTTTTCGCTTCGAGTTTCGGATAGCCGCCCCAGCCCTTTTCCAAAACGCGCACGAGGCTCGACTCGACGGCGTTGAGTTGAAACTCCGCGGCGAGGCGCGTGCCGAGTTCGAGGTCACGTGAGTTCGCGGTGGCGAGCATCAAGCTCGCGGCGGCAGTGAGAGGTCCGGTGAGCTTCGTCGGGTCGAGGCTGGTGCGGAGCACAAGCAGTGTCTCGACGGTGTTCGCGCGCGTCGCGTCGGTGCCGAGCGCGGACTGGAGCGCGGTCATCACCGCCGGCTCGCCGAGGTTGGCGGCGAGCGAGCGCACTTCCTCGTCCTGCAACGGGCGCTTGATTTCCGGCATCAGTTTCGCGAGCGCGAGCGCGGCGGTCTTGCCGTCGAGCGCAAGCGTGGCGAGCAGGCGATTTTCGAGCGGCAGCTTCGCGGCGGCGGGCGAGTTGAGAAATTCCGCGACGGCCGCCGGGTGCAGTTCCATCGCCCAGCGCGCCATGTATCGCTCGAACGCGCGCTCGTAGGCGGGCCAGTCGTTCGCGGCATCGGGCAACGGCTCGCGTCCGAGTCGCGCGGCCAACTCGATGACATGCGTGTCGGGATTCGGCACGCGGCGCAGCGCATCGCCAAGCGCGGCGCGAACCCGTGGCGACGGGTCGTCCACGAGCGGCGCGACGATGGCAACAAACTCCCCACTCTTCAGGCCTGACTCACCGGCAATTCGCGCGGCCTCATGGCGGAGGTTGGGGTTTCGGTCGGCGGCGAGTTCGCGCAGAAGTTTGGTCGGAACGGCCTTCAAGCCTTCCAGCGCCCACAGCGCGGCGAGGCGGCGGTCGGGGGGCGGGTATTGATTGGCGATGATTTTTTCCAGTTCGGGCACAAGGCCGGTGGCTTTGCGGTCAATGATTTCGAGCCATGCGAGGCGCGTGACGAGCGTGCTCGCGCTGCCGAGTTGGGCGAGGAGTTCCTTCTCGGAAAGTTTTGTGAGGTCGGGCGGCGTGACGCGCGGCTGGTCCTGTTGGCGCACGCGCCAGATGCGGCCGCGCGTTTTGTCGCGGTCGGGATGATTCCGCGGGACCTCGTTGTGCGAGATGATTTTATTATACCAGTCGGTGATGTAGAGGCAGCCGTCGGGCCCGAACGCGATGGCCACTGGACGGAACCAGCGGTCGGTGGTCGTAATGAAGTCAGCGAGTTTCTCGTAGCGATAGCGCGGACCATCGGGCGTGGCTTTCACGACGTTGATCACGCTCGTGATCGGATTCGCGAGGTAGAAAATTTTTGCGCCGGCATCAGTGGTGAGGTGTTTCTTGAACTGCGTGTCGCGGTCGTCGGCGAGGGCGAGGCCGCTGAGGCCGGTGCCGCCCATCTGCGGCGGGTTCAACGGGCCGGGCATGAGCGGCTGATACGGGCGCAGCCGTTCCTTCGATCCGGTCTTCACGTGGATGCCCGGCTCGTAGGGGATGACGGGATAGCCCATGTCGTTCGCCTCCTGCATGAAGGTCTCGCCCTCGCGGCCGATGGTGAAGCCCCAGATGTTCTGCGGGCCGGCGGTGACGTTTTCCCAGAGCGAGCCATCGAGCTGGAAGCGCGCGAGTTTGCAGTTGTTGAACGAGGCTTCGGTGCGGCCGTCGGCGAAGGGCAGATCGCCGGGCCGGCGGACTTTGGAATAATTAAACGCGCCTTGCGCGACGAACACCCAGCCGCCGGGCGCGCGCGTGAACTGGTGCGGGAACAAATGCGAATCCTGCGTGCCGAAGCCGGTGAGGAACACGTCGTGCTGGTCGGCGCGGCCGTCGCCATTCGCGTCGCGATAGAAGCGGATGTCGGGGCCGTATTGGACGAACGCGCCGTCGCGATACGGCAGCACGCCGAGCGGCATGACGAGGCCATCGGCGAAGATGCGCGGTTCGGAGCGCGGAGCTCCAGCTCCGCGTGATGCGTCGCCCGAACGCGCAGAGCTGGAGCTCTGCGCTCCGTAGATGTTGTCCCACACCACCACCTTGTCACGGCCGCCTTTGGCGAAGAGCGCGTCGGAGGTGGCCTTGTTCTCGTTTCCGTCCACGGGGTATTCGAGGGCGGTCATGCTCCACATCCGCATCTTCGCATCCCACACGGTGGTGATGAATTTGCCGAGGCCCTCGCTCTCGGCAGCGACGAGTTCGATTTCAAATCCGGCGGGGAGCGTGAACGACTTGCGCTCGTCCTCCGGTGTCTGCGCGCTCGACGTGATGGCGTTGTAGCTGATGTCGCGGCCGGATTTCGTGGCCTTGGTGTCGGCGCTTTTCTTGCCGTCGGCTTTGGGCGCGGGCTTCGGGCGCGGCTTGAAGCCGCCAAGTTTTTCCCACGTCGGCGCGTTGGGCGTGGCCGGGAGTTCCGTGATGAACACGTCCTTCACCTCGACGCGCGCGATGCCGCCGCCGTGGACCTGGATGCCGATTCGACCGTCCTGAGCGATGTCCGGCTCGGTCTCGGTGAAGTCGAGGCCGGGCACGCCGTTGATCCACGAGCGGATGCGCGGGCCCTCGGCGCGGATGCGATACTCGTTCCAATCGCCCTCGTGGATCGCGGCGGTGGCGGCCTTCGGATCGGTCGAGTCGCCGACGACCTTGTTGCGGCGCGACTCGTCGTAGAGTTTGCCATACCAGCCCACACCGTAATCCACCTGATAGCCGCTCATCTCGGCACTGTTCGGCACGCGCACGCTGCGGATCTGCACGCCGCTGTTGATCATGCCGGTCTTCGGATCGCCGGTGAGTTTGATCTTCACGTGCAGGTCGAAGTTGTGAAACGACTTTACCGTGGCGATGAAATCATTGTGCGGCATTTTCGCGTCGCCGTTGCCGCCGACGATGAGGCCCGCGTCGACTTTCCAAAACTTGGGGTCCGCGTCCCAGCCGGTGAGCGTCTTGCCGTCGAAGAGCGAAATGGCCTCGGCGGCGGGGGAAGCTCCAAGCTCCAAACTCCAAGCTCCAATGAAGCTGCAAACAACCAAGCTCCAAAGAGTCAGCGCGCGCGAGGCCGGGCTTAAGGCTGGGTGCTTGGGGTTTCCCTGGAGCTTGGAGCTTGGAGCTTGGAGCTTCGCCTCGCGTCGTGCGTGGAATGTTTTCATGGTGAATTCGACGCGCGTGATAACACATCACAGTCGGATTCAACACCCGTAATCGCGGCCCGGCCACCCGGTGCTGCGCCTACGCCGTGGCGTCCACGCCACGCGACGGAGCGGCGAACGTGCCCGTGACCTCGCGGCACAGGCCGATGAAGGTTTCCTCGGCGAGCCCAAGGCGTTTGCCGCGCCAGTGGACGACGCCCCAGCGGCGCTCGAGTTTGCGGCGGCCGAGCGGTAGCGCGACGATCGAGCCTTCGGCCAGTTCGCGCCGCGCGACCCACGGCGCGAGCACGCTCACGCCCAGGCCGAGCTTCACGAGTTCCTTCGTCGCCTCCATGCTGCCGAGCTCGATGACGGTGTTGAGGATCATTTCCTCGCGCCGGAAATACTGCTCGACGAGGCGGAAGGTGACGCTGTTTTTGCTGTAGAGGATGTAGCTCTGCTTCGGGATGTCGTCGCGCGTGACGCGGCCGGCCTCGGCCCACGGGTGCATCGCGCCGACGAGGAACTGCAACTCGTCGGTGAAGAGCGGGTGAAACTCCAGTTGCGGCTCGCGCTCCGGCTCGAGCATCAGCGCGAGGTCAATGCGGTGTTGCAGCAGCGCGCTCACCGCGCCCTCGGTGTCAGCCGGCTCGATGGCGATGGCGTGATCGGGAAAACTTTCCTTAAACTCGCGCAGCACCGGCGGGAGAATGTGCTGGCACGCCGTGGTGCTCGCGCCGATGCGCAGGCGGCCCTTGCCCCATTTGCCGAGCTTGGCGAGCGCGCTTCGGGCCTCGTCCATTTCCACCAAAATTTTTTGCGCGTGCTGCAAAAGCTGCTCGCCAGCCTGCGTGAGCACGACTTTTTTGCCCAGCCTGTCCAAAAGCCGACAGCCCACGTCGCCCTCGAGCGACTTCATCGAGTGGCTGATCGCCGATTGCGTGAGGTGCAGCTCGCGCGCGGTCTGCGTAAAGCTGCCCGTGCGCGCGAGCGTCACGAACGCGCGAATCTGCCGGCTGTCGAGCGGTCCAGTCATGGATGAATCCTCTTCATTGGTTGCATCGAAACTATCCGAAGCATCCGGCACGCCACGTGGAGCCGGTTGGCATCGTCGCGGCTATGGAGCGGGTGGCGAAACGAATCGCCGCTGGAGTGAACAAAACAATTCAAGCAACGAGGCCGGGGCTGAGGCGCACTGCAAAATTGCGCGTGGGATTCGTCCCGCTGACAGATTGCGCGCCGCTGGTGATGGCGCACGAGCTGGGGCTGTTTGAAAAATTCGGGCTCGACGTGGCGCTGCACCGCGAACTCGGCTGGGCCACCGTCCGCAACAAGATCATCTTTGGCGAACTCGATGCGGCGCACGCCGTCGTCGGGATGCCGTTTGCCGCGACGCTCGGGATCAGCGGCGCGAAGGCCGACTGCGTGACCGGCCTCGTGCTCAGCCTGCACGGCAATGCGATCACCCTTTCGGACGAACTGTGGCAGCGCGGCGTGCGCGACGGCGCGCGGCTGCGTCAGTTCATCGCCGAGCACCGCCGCGAGCGCACGCTCACCTTCGGCGTGGTGTCCCTCATCTCCTCGCATTGCTTCCTCTTGCGGGAATGGCTCGCGGCGGCGGGCGTGGACGCGGACCGCGAGGTCCGGATCGTCGTCGTCCCGCCGCCGCAGATGCCGGAGAATCTCAAGGCCGGCCACCTGCACGGCTGCTGCGTCGGCGAACCGTGGAACTCGGTGATGGTCGCGTCGGGCGCCGGTTTCGTGGCCGCCACGAGCGCCGAGTTGGCGCCCGGCCATCCGGAAAAAGTGCTGATGGTGCGGCGCGATTTTGCGGAGCAATTCGCCGCCGAGCACGAGGCGCTCATCGCCGCGCTGCTCGAAGCGTGCGAATTCTGCGACGAGCCCGCGAACCGCGAGCAGGTCATCGCCACGCTCGCGCGCCGCGAGTATGTGAACGCCGCGCCCGCGGCGCTGCGCGCGGGCTTGAGCGGCGAGTTTGATTTCGGTCACGGCGTGACGCGGCGCGTGCCGGAATTCGGCGTGTTCTCCGGCCCCGAGGCGAACGAGCCCTCCGCCGACAAGGCCTCGTGGGCGCTGCGCCACCTGCGCGCGAGCGGTCTGGTGAAAAATCCCGCTGACCTTACGCCCGCCCTCGGCGCGCGGGTTTTCCGAGCCGACATTTTTGAGCGCGCCTCGCGGTTGCGTTCCGCCACCCCTGAAAAAAAAGAAAATGAAACACCTGACACCCAACTCACCCTCGCCTGAAATCTCGCGCCGCCGTTTCCTCGGCCGCGCGGCGAAAGGCGCCACCCTCACCGCCCTTTTCGCCGGCCTGCCGCGCGGCTGGGTCGGCTCGGCCTACGCGAGTGACGCGCCCGAGACCGCGGCGATGAATTTCGGCATGATTGCGCTCACCGATTGTTCGCCGATCGTCATCGCGCACGAGAAGGGGCTGTTCAAGAAATACGGCATCGCCTCCACCGTCACCAAGGGCGCGAACTGGGCTGCCATCCGCGACAACCTGAGCACCGGCTCGATCCAGGCCACGCACATGCTCATCGGCATGCCGATCGCCTCGACGATGGGCCTGGCCGGTTCGCCGAAGAAGCCGATGGTCATCCCGTGGCTGATGAACCGCAACGGCCAGGCCATCACGCTCAAGGCCGAGTGGAAAGGAAAGGTGGGCGCGGATCCGAAGGCGCTGCTCCCGTTCGTCGAGAAGGCGAAGAAGCTCGGCGAGCCGCTCACCTTCGCGATGACGTTTCCGCCCGGCACGCACGCGATGTGGACGCGCTATTACCTCGCCGCCGGCGGCATCAATCCCGACAAGGACATTTCGCTCATCACCGTTCCGCCGCCGCAGATGGTCGCGAACATGAAGATCGGCAAGATGGACGGCTATTGCGTCGGCGAGCCGTGGAACGCGCGCGCCATCGCGGACAAAATCGGCTTCACCTCCGTCAGCACGCAGGACATCTGGAAGGATCATCCGGAAAAAGTCTGCGCCTTCACCGAGGAGTTCGCCGAGAAAAATCCGAAGTCGGTCAAGGCCGTGCTCAAGGCGTTGCATGAGGCGAGCGTGTGGCTGGATGAAATGGGCAACCGTCCCGAGCAGTGCGACCTCGTCTCCAAGCCGACCTACATCAACTGCGACGCGAAAATCATCCTCGGCCGTCTCCAAGGCCACTACGATTACGGCGACGGGCGCACGAAGGAGGACGAGTTCTACATGCACTTCAGCAAGCGCAACTGCAATTACCCGCAGCCGAAGTATTGCAAATGGTTCCTCTCGCAATTCCGCCGTTGGGGTCTCGTGCCCAGCGCGCCGGACTACGAAGGCATCACCAAGAAGGTCATGCGCACCGACATTTACGAGGAGGCGATGAAGGAAATCGGCTACGCCCACGGCGGCATGAACAACGACAAGGAAACATTGTTCGACGGCGTGACCTTCGATCCGACGGGCGATCTCGAAGCTTATGCCAAGGGCTTCACCGTCAACAGCGCGAAGACCTGAAGCCGTGAATCGCACCTGCGCCATGAACCCTCCCGATTATCGCCGGCAACTGTGGGGCCAAGCCCTGCGGCAGCCGTCGGTCTGGGGGCGCGCGGTCAAGCTCGGTCTGACGGCCGGCTTGCTCCAGGCGACGATCAACCAGGGCGACCACTGGCTGTCCCATTCGGTGGACCGCGCGGTGGTCATCAAGAGCATCGTGTCGCCGCTGATCGGCTTCACGCTCGTGCTGGTTTCCGCCGCGCAGACGTGGGTGCATCGAACGCTCGAACAATCCAACTCATGAACGAAAGCAAACTCAAACAACTCGACTGGCTGCTGCTGCCGCTCATCGGCTTCGCCATCGTGCTCGCGCTCTGGGCCGTTTCCAGCGTGACATGGGCGACCAATCTGCCGTCGCCGGTGAAGACGTGGGAGTCGAGCAAGGTTTACATCCTCGAGCCGTTCGCCAAGCGCGGCGAGATGGACCAGGGCATCCTGCGCTTCACGTGGTATTCGCTGATCCTCGTCGCCAAGGGCTACGTGCTCGCGCTCGTCATCGGCACGCCGATTGGATTTTTCCTCGGCCTGTCGAAGGCGTTCACCAAGACGTTCGATCCGATCATCCAGATCCTTCGGCCCGTCTCACCGCTCGCGTGGTTGCCACTCGGCCTCGTGCTCTTCCTGAGCGCGGGCAAGGAGGCGGGCACGCTGGGCGCTCTTTTCACCATCGCCATTTGTTCAATGTGGCCGACGGTGCTCAACACCGCCGTGGGCGTGCGCTCAATTCCGCAGGACTACCTCAACGTCGCCAAAGTCTTGAAGCTCTCGCGCACTAAGACGCTCTTCAAGGTGCTCATCCCCGCGACGCTGCCCTACATGTTCACCGGCTTCCGCCTGAGCCTGGGCATCGCGTGGCTCGTGATCGTCGCGGCGGAAATGCTCACGGGCCGGCCCGGCGTCGGCGGCTTCCTCTGGCAGGAATACAACTCGCTGATTTACGAGCACATCATCCTCTCGATCGTCACGATCGGCGTCGTGGGCTTCGTGCTCGACCGGCTGATGAGCGTGGTGGAGCGGCGGTTCAAAACGATCTGACGAGTAATCCGTAATGCGTAACACCGAACTCACCACTGACTGACTCTTACGCATCACTCCTTACCCCTTACTCAACCCATGTCTTTTCTCGAACTCAACAACGTGAGCAAGTCCTTCGGCGGCCACGCCGTGCTGAAGGACGTGAACCTCAGCATCGCCAAGGGCGAGTTCGTCGCCATCGTCGGGTTCAGCGGCGCGGGCAAGACCACGCTCATGTCCATCATCGCCGGGTTGCTCAAGCCCGACACCGGCACCGTGAAGCTCGAAGGCCGCGAGATGGGCGGCCCCGGCCCCGACCGCGGCTTGGTTTTTCAAAATTATTCACTGCTGACGTGGCTGACCGTGTTTGAGAACGTGAAGCTCGCCGTGGACCAGGTGTTTCCGGAAAAATCCGAAACGGAACGCGCCGCGCACGCCACCGAGTTCATCGAGATGGTGAACCTCGCGCCCGCCCGCGACAAACGGCCGAGTGAACTCTCCGGCGGCATGCGGCAGCGCGTGAGCGTCGCCCGCACGCTCGCCATGCAGCCCAAGGTGCTCCTCTGCGACGAACCGCTCAGCGCGCTCGACGCGCTGACCCGCGCGAACCTCCAGGACGAGATCGCCCGCATCCGCACGCTGCACAACCAGACCGTCGTCCTCATCACCAACGATCCCGACGAGGGCATTTACCTCGCCGACCGCATCATCCCGCTCACCGCGGGACCGGGCGCGACGCTCGGGCCGAGTTTCACCGTGGACATCCCGCACCCGCGCGACCGCAAGGCGCTCAATCACGATCCGCATTTCAAACAAATCCGCCGCGACGTGATTGATTTCCTGCTCGGCTCGAAAGGCGCGCGGCACGCGACCGTCTCCAAAAAGCTCGTCCTGCCCGACCTTGAGCCGGAGGACTTGAGCGGGCGGGCACCGCTCATCGGCGGCCGGCGCACGGCGATCCGGCGCAGCGAAATCAAGCGCGAGACGGTGGAGGTGGATTCATGAGCGACTACTGCGAACTTTCCAAGCTGACGAAAATCTACCCGACCCCCAAGGGCCCGGCGGTCATCGTCAAGGACTTCGATCTCAACATCAAAAAGGGCGAGTTCGTCACGCTCATCGGCCACTCGGGCTGCGGCAAGTCCACGGTGCTCTCGATGCTCGCCGGACTCAACGACATCACCGCCGGCGGCATCATTCTCGCCGGCCGCGAGTTGGACGGCGCCGGGCCGGATCGCGGCGTGGTCTTCCAATCGCCCTCGCTGCTGCCCTGGATGACGGCGTTCGAGAACGTGATGCTTGGCGTGAAGCAGGTCTTCTTCACTGCCACGGCGGAGGAGCGGCGGCAGATCGTGGAGTATTACCTCACGGTCGTGGGCCTCGGCGACGCGATGCACAAGCGGCCCGCGGAACTTTCGCAAGGCATGAGGCAGCGCGTCGGCATCGCGCGCGCGTTCGCGCTTTCGCCCAAGATGCTGCTGCTGGACGAGCCGTTCGGGATGCTCGACTCGCTCACGCGTTACGAGCTGCAGCAGGTGCTCATCGAACTCTGGCGCAAAAACAAAATCACCGCGCTCATGGTCACACACGACGTGGACGAGGCGCTGTTCCTTTCCGATCGCATCGTGTGCATGACCGACGGCCCCGAGGCCGAGGTGGGCGACATTCTCGAAGTGCATTTCCCGCGCCCGCGCGAGCGCAAGGCGGTGATGGAGCATCCGGATTATTACAAGTTGCGCGAGCACCTGATCGAGTTCCTCGAAGTCCACGCGCATCGCAAGACGCAGCCGATCGCGCCGGTGCCCAATCCGCCGCCGGCCGGCGGCCGCTCGCTGCGTTCCGTGGAGGACGCGCTCCTGAATCCGGCATGAAAATTTCCGTTGTCCCCAACTCAACCCATGACACCGCCCGGCAGTTGCCGTTGACTTGATCCAAGTCGTGCACCCGCCGGTCGTCCTGACTGAAACTGAAAAAATGAAATCGAAACTGACCCATCACCTCACCGCCGGCGCGCTCGTGCTGGCCGCCACCAACGCCGTGTATGCCGTCGATGGCGACTACTCGCCGACCACGGCGTTGCGCCCCAGCGCCGGCTACCTCAACGACTACCTGCGCCAGAACGATCCCTACATGGCCGCGTGGGACTTCGGCGTCCAGGCGCGCGTGCGCTACGAGATCAAGGACAACTTCGCCATCGCCGGCACGGCCGGCTCGGTGGACTTCCGCGACCACGGCGCGAACGTGGACAACTCGTTCCTCCTGCTGCGCGTGAAGCCGCACGTCGGCTACACGGGGAAATGGTTCGGCTTCTACGTCGAGGGCCGCCACAGCAGCTCGGACAACGATGATCGCAATCCCAATCCCGAATCCGACGGGCCGATGGATCTGCACCAGGCCTATGTCACACTCGGCAACCACAAGGAATTCCCGCTCTCGCTGAAGGTCGGCCGGCAGGAGTTGAGCTACGGCGACGAGCGCGTCATCGGCAACTTTGACTGGAACAACAACGGCCGCACCTTCGACGCCGCCAAGCTGCGCTGGCAGAATCCGTGGTTCGCCGCCGATCTGTTCGTCAGCCACCCCGTCGTGCCGGACGACAACAATTTCAACACGCCGAATGACCAGGACTGGTTCTCCGGCATCTACGCGACGACGAAAAAAATCCCGAAGCAGTCCACCGACATTTACTTTCTCGCGCGCAACACCGGGGTCGGCGCGGCGGTCTTGAAGGCGCCCTCCCCGACGCCCGCGCCTTACAACCCCTCCGCGCGCGACATTTACACGCTCGGCTTCCGCGGCAAATCCAACCCCGGCGAGCTCGGCAACTGGGATTACACCTACGAGCTGATGGGCCAGTATGGAAATTTCAAGGACACCCGCACGGGCGCGCCCGCCTCGCGGCTCGAGCACCGCGCCTACGCCGGCATCTTCAACGTCGGTTACACCTGGACCCAGTCGGCCATGACCCCGCGCGTGGGACTCGAATACTGCTACGCCTCGGGCGACCACAACGGCGCCGATGGCAAGCACGGCACGTTCGAGAATCTGTTTCCCACGAACCATAAATTTTATGGCTTCATGGATTTCGTCTCGCTCCAGAACATTCACGACGTGCGCTTGCAGACCTCCTTCAAGCCCATCGCCCGCCTCACGCTCGCGCTCGAGGGCCACGCCTTCTGGCTCGCCAGCACGCACGACAACTTCTATTCGGTCGCGGGCGCTCCGCGCGGCGGCGCGGCCATCACGTCGAACGTCGGCACCGGCACCGGCTACGGCATCAACCCGAACTACGGCAGCTACGTCGGCTCCGAGCTGGACCTGATCGCCACCTACGCGCTCTCGCCGCAGATCACCGTCCAGGCCGGCTACGGCCACTTCTTCCGCGGCCAATACATCAAACAATCGCTCTCCGGCGCGGCGTTCGGTTCCGTGGACGCGAACTGGTTCTACCTCCAGACCAACTTCAGCTTCTGATCAAAACGGAGCGCCGGCTCGGAGTCCGGCGCTCCGCTGAGTTAGTCGGCGATGGCGTTTTCGAGCGCGCGGCCGGCGAAACAATTTTCGCCAGCGTGGACAAGAACCCGCAGCGTGCCGCGGCCCGCGCCAAATCAAAGTGGCGGGAAAGCGGGTCGGAAGACTCGGCACCTTGAGTTTGGGGCGCGCGCAAACCCGCTCGCCGCAAGCCTTCCACGCACGTCAAACGAAACCATTCATGGTTTTGCAAAAAACAATTCACGCCCTTGATGGGGTCTTTGGACCCGGCTTGGTATCGCGAGTGCATTGGGGGCACAGGATGCAAAACCGCAACACCGCCAACGACAACTCGATCTGGAAAACCGGCCACTGGCCCACGCTGGTCAGCGCGTTCATTTACTTCGACTTCAGCTTCATGGTGTGGACCGTGCTCGGCCCGTTGAGCGCGCACATCAAGGAGGCGCTCCACCTCAGCGACGAGCAGACCGGCCTCATGGTCGCCGTGCCGAGCCTCGGCGGCGCGGGGTTGCGCATCGCGCTCGGCCTGCTCGTGGACCGCATCGGCGCGAAGAACACCGGGCTCCTCGCGCAATGCATCGTCATCGCCGGCCTCGCGTGGGCGTGGCTCGCGGGGCTGGAAAGTTTTCACGCCGTGCTGCTCATGGGCTTCATGCTCGGCTTCGCGGGTGCGAGTTTCGCCGTCGCGCTGCCGCAGGCGGGCCGCTGGTATCCGCCGCACATGCAGGGCCGCGTGCTCGGCCTCGCGGGCGCGGGCAACATCGGCGTCGTCATTGACTCGCTGCTCGCGCCGCGCCTCGCCAACGCCTACGGCTGGCACGCGGTGTTCGGCCTCGCGCTCATCCCGGCCGTCGTGGTGCTCGCAGTTTACGCGTTCGCGTCAAAGGACGCGCCGGTCAAGGTGAAGCCCAAGCGCCTGCGCGATTACTGGGAGCTTTTCCGCGACAAAGACACGCATTGGTTTTGCTTTTTCTATACCATCACCTTCGGCGGCTTCGCGGGACTCGCGGCGTCGCTCGTGATGTATTTCAAATCCACCCACGGCCTGCCGAAAGTCCAGGCCGGCGACTGGGCCGCGCTCTGCACGTTCGTCGGCGTGATGGCGCGGCCCCTCGGCGGCGCGCTGGCCGATCGTGTCGGCGGCATCCGCACGCTGACCTTTTGCTACGTGATCGCGGGCACGATGCTCGCCGCCGCGGGGCAGGCGACGACGCTGCCGTTTGCGCTCGGTTTTTTCATGGCCGCGCTCGCCGCGCTCGGCGCGGGCAACGGCGCGGTGTTTCAACTTTTGCCGCAGCGCTTCGGCAAGGAGCTGGGCCTGATGACCGGCCTCGTCGGCGCGGGCGGCGGCCTCGGGGCGTTCGTGCTCGCCACCGCGCTCGGCTGGTCGAAGGGCCAGACCGGTTCCTACGCGACCGGGCTCACCGCCTTCGCGTGCCTATGCATCGTGGCGCTCGTCGGCCTGACGCTGGTGAAGAAACGCTGGCGCACCACGTGGGGCGCGCTCGCCGCCGCGCGCATCTGAGCGATGAACGCCGCGCTCGAAAAAAATTCCGCCGCCGCCGCGCCCGAACCATCGCGCGCGGCGAACGGCATTTTGCGCGTGAGCGCGGAAACGTTCGCCTACGCGCGCGACGAGCGGAAGCCGTCGGAGGACGCCTCGATGGTGAAGGAGTTCGAGGGCGCGTTCCTCGCCGCGGTCGCGGACGGACTCGGCTCGGCCAAGCAGGGCGGCGAAGCGGCCACGCGCGCCGTCGAGATGCTCGCAACCAGTTTTCCCGCACGCCCGCACGCGTGGTCCGCGGGCAAGGCGCTCGATGAAATCACGCGCCACCTTAACCGCCGCTTTCATCATGAGGGCATCGCGCGCTTCGAGTCGCCGGAGCTTTGCACGACGCTCGCCGCCGTCGTGCTCGAGGGCGACCGGCTGCACGCGCTCAACGCCGGCGATTCGCGCCTCTACCTCTGGCGCTCGGGCGCGTTGCGCCAGCTCTCGACCGACCATCGCGAGCCGCAGCCCGAGCGCGCGCACGTGCTGACGAACGCGCTCGGGCTGGCGGAGGAATTTTCCCCCGCGACGACGGAGATGACGCTTCAAGCCGGCGATGTCGTGCTGCTTTGCACCGATGGCGTGACCGACGTGCTCGATGACGAGGCGCTGACCGCGTTGCTCGCCGGCGGCGCGACCGCCGCGCGCATCGCCGCCGAGGCGCGCCGCCGCACCACCGACGAATTGCGCGACGACCTCACGGCCGTGACGCTGCGCGTGCACGAGGTTGGCCCCGCGCGCCGCGCGGCCGGGCGCGCGCCGCGCGTGCCCGACGTGCTCAAGGTCGGCGACGTGGTGGACGGGTTCACGCTGCGCCGGAGTTTCCGCGCGAGCGACCGCATCTGGCTCGCGGTGCGCAAGGGCGACTCCTACGTGCTCAAGTTCGCGCCGCGCGGGGCCGCGTCGAACGACGACGCGCTCGCGCTGTTCCTGCGCGAAATCTGGCACGCCACGCAGCTCCGCGCGGAATTTTTCCCCGCCGCCTCCGTGCCCGGGGACGCGACGGCGTGCTACTACGCGCTCGAATACATCCACGCGCCGACCCTGAAGCAATTCGTCGCCGAGCACGGCCCGCTCGCGCCGGCCCAAGCGGTCGAGTTGGCGACGTTCCTCCTGCGCGCGGAGCAGTTTCTCCTCGGGCACGATTTCGTCCACGGCGACCTCAAGCCGGAAAACATCCTCGTGCTGCGCGACGGCGCTGCGCTGCGCTTCAAGCTCATTGACCTCGGCAGTGTGGCGGAGGTGTTCAGCCTCCAGGGCCGCGCGGGCACGCCGAGCTATCTCGCGCCCGAGCGTTTCCAAGCCGCGTCGCTGAGCGAGCGGACGGAAATTTTTTCGCTCGGCGCGACACTCTACGAGGCGCTCACGGGCCGGCTGCCCTACGGCGAGGTCGAGCCGTTTCAGCAGCCGGTGTTCGGCGCGGCGCGCCCGCTCACCGTGCTGAACCCGCACACGCCCGCGTGGCTGGAGTCCATCGTCGCGCGCGCGATCGCCGTGGAGCCGTCGCGGCGTTACGAGACTTACAGCGAGATGCTCTTCGAGTTGGAAAATCCGGCGAAGGTCCGGCCGTTCCATCGCGCGGGCGCGCCGCTGTTCGAGCGCAACCCGCTGCTGTTTTACAAAATCGGCTTCTTCGCGTTGCTCGCCGTGTCGCTCGTGCTGCTCACCCTGTTGCTCACCCGATGAACCTGTTTGAACTCCGGGCCATGCTCGTCGCGCTGCTCGCGGCGGCGGCGGTGCTGGCCGGGATTTATCTCGGCTCGCACCGGCTGGAGCATTTCGATCCGGCGCTCGTGTGGTATGCGGTCGGCTCGGTGCTGGCGGTGTTCGCCGCGGCCTACCGCTTCTCGGTGTGGGCGCAACGGCCGCCCTCGCGGACTTATTTTCGGCGCGGCCTGGAACTGCTCCTCCGGAGCGGTGCGCCGGCCGCGGGCGACCCCGCGTCCGCCGCGGCGGCGGAAAATCAGTCGCGGTCGTTCGCCCTCCCGGCGGGGCCGGGCACTTTGGGCGCGGCGCTGGCGAGCGGCTTCGTGGCGCAGAACTTCATCCGCCGCCGCGGCGGCTACCGCTGGCTGATGCACCTCTGCCTGTCCGGCGGCAGCACGCTGGCGTTTGCCATCACCTTTCCGCTGGTGTTCGGCTGGGTGCATTTCGAGACGCTGCCCGACAACGCGGAGCAATACCGCGCGCTGGTCCTCGGCGTGCCGGTGGACGAGTTCGGCATCCACAGCCTCAAGGCGTTCGTGGCGTTCAACCTGTTAAATATCGCGGCGGTCATCGTGCTCGTCGGCCTGGTGATGGCCGGCGTGCGCCGCGCGACCGATCCGGGCGAGCGGGCCACGCAGAAATTTTTTGAGGACATCCTGCCGTTGCTGCTCATCTTCGCCGTCACCATCACCGGCCTCGCGCTGACGGTGAGCTACAAATTTCTGGCCGGCCGCGGGCATCACACGATGGCGTGGATCCACATGGTGACGGTGGTCACGCTGATTCTCTACATTCCGTTCGGCAAACTTTTCCACATCTTCCAGCGCACGTGCGCGCTCGCGGTGAACCTCTACAAAAAGGCGGGTCGGACCGGACCGCGCGCGCACTGCCGCGCGTGCGGGGAGGACTTCGCCTCGCAGATGCACGTGGACGATTTGAAGCTGGTGCTGGACCAGCTTGGTTTCGACTACCGCTTTGCGACGCCGCGCGGGCGCGTTCACTATCAGGACATCTGCCCCGCGTGCCGGCGGCGGTTGCTCGCGCTGAATCAGGGAAAGGGGCTGGGCCGATGAACGACTTCCCTTACGCATCACGCATTACTTTTTACTTCCGCTGACATGGCCACCCCGACGATTTCCGAAGAACGCCTGATCGAGCTTTACGGCCCGACGCTCAACCACATTCCCGCCGGCGGCTGGACGAACGGCACGCCCGACCGGCTGGTGAAGACGCACTGCTGTTTCTGCGGCGTGCAGTGCGGCATCCAGCTCGCGGTGAAGGACGACAAGGTCATCGGCTTCGAACCGTGGGAGGAGTTCCCGGTCAATCAGGGGAAGCTGTGTCCGAAGGGCGTGAAGCGCTACATGCAGAACGAGCACCCCGACCGGCTCGTCACGCCGCTCGTGCGCAGCGCGAGCGGTTTCAACATCGCGAGCTGGGAGGAGGCGCTCGGCAAGACGGTCGCGGCGATCCAGCGCATCCAGGCCGAGCACGGCAAGGACGCCTTCGCGTTTCTCGGCGGCGCCTCGATGACGAACGAGAAGGCCTACCTCAACGGAAAGTTTGCGCGCCTCGCGCTCCAGACGGCGAACATTGATTACAACGGCCGCCTCTGCATGGTCGCCGCGGGATCGGCCAATCGCATGGCCTTCGGCGTGGATCGCGCGGCGAATCCGTGGAGCGACATCCCGCTGGCGAAGGTCATCATCCTCGCGGGCACGAACCTCGCCGAGTGTTTCCCGATCCTCACCGACTACGTCTGGCGCGCGCGCGATGCCGGCGCGAAGATCATCGTCATTGACCCGCGCATCACGCCGATCGGGCGCACCGCGGATTTGTTCCTGCCCGTGCGCCCCGGCCGCGACAGTGCGCTGACCAACGGCATTCTCCACGTGCTGATCGAACGCGGCT
>JACQFS010000186.1 GCA_016199935.1 Verrucomicrobiota bacterium | reverse complement strand
CAGCGCGGCGCGAGCACCACGTAGCCGCGCTCGACGAGTTGCACGGCCTGCTGCCGCTCCGGCTCCTCGCCGCCTTCGAGGCCGACGGCTCGCGCGTAGTGGTTCGAGTAGGTCGGATGAAAGAGCACGATGCCCGGCAGTTTGCCCTTCGCGTTCTTCGGGAGGAGCAGCATCGCATCGGTGCGCACGCCTTCCTCGATTTGAAACGTGACGAGCTGGCGGGTGAACGTGGGCAGTTCCTCCTTCACGAGAAACTCGGCGGCGAGCGGCGCTTTCGTTTTCGGAAACTCGCCGAGAAATTTCGTCCACTCGTGCTTCAATTCCTCGCGCCGCTTCGGCCACGCGGCTTTGCCGGAATCCGCGGCGATCAGCGGCGAAAGTTTCGGGCCGCTGTCGGAAAGTTTGGCGGGCGGCTGCTGGAGATTCGGGAGCGTCGCCGCGTGCAGCGCGCCGGCGGCGAGCCCAAGCAACCCCAACCGTCGCGCGACGAGGCTCATTGGGACTTTGCCTCCACGCAGAGCAGGTCGCCCTTCACGTTGCGCACGAAGAGCCGGCCGTGGGCGAGCGCGGGGGCGGTCCAGCATTTGCCGCCGAGCAGTTGCGCGCGGGCGAGCGGCGTGAATTTTTCCGGCGTCGCGGCGGCGATCACGAGCTCGCCCTTTTCGCTCAGGCAAATCAATTTGCCGTCGGCGACCAGGAGCGAGCCGACGCCAAGACCGTCCTGCGCCCATTTCGTCGCGCCGGTTTTCCAATCAAGACAGCGGAGCTGCGCGCCGGATTTCCCGGCGTGCCCGTGGAAAGCGTAAAGATGGCCGTCGAGCGCGACGCCCGCGTTGAGGTTCACGATGGTTTCCGTTTTCCAACCGGCGACCGGCGTGCCGTCGCGCGCGTTGAGCCGGACGCCGGGCGAGCCTTCGCCGGAAATGAAAATTGCGCCGTCGTGAATGACCGGCGCGCCGGCGTTGGTGTCGTAGGCGGAAGTGAATTTCACGCGCCAGCGGATTTTGCCCGTCGCGGCCTCGACGACGACGCACTCGCGCTTCGAGAGAATGGCGAGGCAGCGCGTGCCCGCGAGATCGAAGCCGACGCACGTCGCGTAACCGGCCATGCCGCCGCCGCTCTGCCACGCGAGCTGGCCGGTCCCGGCGTCGAGCGCGGTGCCGGCCGGGCCGAGGTTCAGGAACACCCGGCCGTCCTCGACGAGCGGCGACGACGCGAAGCCCCAGTCGGGAATTTCGACGCCGAGATCCTTCACGAGCTGGCGTTGCCAGAGAATTTTTCCCGTCGCGAGGTCGAGGCAGAAGCAATCGCCCTCGCGGCTGAGGTGAAAAACTTTTCCGTCGTGAATCGTCGGCGTGCCGGTGGTGCCGCCCTCGAAATATTTGTCGCCCAGCGGCGCGGGGTAGCTGTGCTGCCACACGACGCGGCCGGTCGCGGCGTCGAAACACCACACGGTGGCGGTGCCGTTTTTCTTCCCGTCGTGGCCGGCGGTGAGGACGCGGTCGCCGGCGGCGACGAACGTGGAGAAGCCGAGGCCGACGTTCGCGCGCCAGAGGATTTTCGGATTCGCGCTGAACGCCAGGCCGGTCTCGCGCGAGCGGCCGTCGTGCGTGGGGCCGCGGAAGGCGGGCCAATCGTCGGCGAGCAGCGGAGCGGCGGAGAGGACGGCGATGAAAGTGAGGCGCGAGAGCATGGCGGGAGTTTGACGGGGGGCGAGGGCAAGTCAATCAGGCGCCGAGCCGCTCGACAGCCCCGCCGCGTCCGTCCACACTCGTCGCATGAATCTCGGCTTGAAAGGCAAGGTCGCGCTCGTCACCGGCGGTGCCGCGGGCATCGGCGCGGCGGTGGTGAGACTGTTCGCCGCCGAGGGCGCGGCCGTTGTCATCGTGGACAAGAACAAGGCTGCGGCCATCGGGCTCGCTGCTGAGCTGAAGCGCCGCAAGATGAAAGCGCTCGCCATCGCGGCGGACCTGACGCGCGAGGCGGATTGCCGCAATGCCGTGAGCAAAGCGCACCGCGCGTTCGGCCGCCTCGACATCGTGGTGAACAACGCCGGCGTGAACGACAGCGTGCCGCTCGAAGCCACGCCGCACGATTTCCTCGCGTCGCTCCAGCGCAATTTGTTTCACGTTTTTGCCATCACGCATTTCGCCGCGCCGCATCTGAAGCGCGCGAAGGGCGCGGTCGTGAACGTCAGCTCGAAGGTCGCCGACACCGGCCAGGGAAAAACTTCCGGCTACGCCGCGGCCAAGGGCGGCGTGAACGCGCTCACGCGCGAGTGGGCCATCGCGCTCGCGCCGGACGGCGTGCGCGTGAACTGCGTGGTGCCCGCGGAGTGCGCGACGCCGCAGTATGAGCGGTGGTTCAACTCTCTGCCCGACCCCGCCGCCGCGCGCGCGGCCATCGCGCAACTCGTGCCGCTAGGCCGGCGCCTGACGACGCCGGAGGAAATCGCCGCGGCGATTGTGTTCCTCGCCTCGCCGCGTTCGGGGCACACCACGGGGCAGTTGCTCCACGTGGACGGCGGCTACACGCACCTCGACCGCGCGGCGACGCATGGGCACGTGAAGTGGGGTTGATTCCGGAGCGCGAGCCGTCCCGGCTCGCAGCGCGTGCGCAGGTAAGACGACGCTGATCTTCCCAGCGCTTGGTGGCAAACTGGCCGCTGCGGGCCGGGACGGCCCGCGCTCCGCGCTCACCCCGCGTTCTCCAACGGCCGCGCCGAAATTTCCAGCATCCGCTCGATGGGCAGGCGCGCGCGGTCGAGCAGCGCCTTCGGCAACTCGATGCGCGGGGCGAGGTTCTTCATGCAGTCGTGCAATTTTTCGAGCGTGTTCATCTTCATGAATTTGCACTCGTTGCAGCGGCAGTTGTCCGTCGGCGCGGGGATGAACTCCTTGTCCGGACATTCCTTCTTGAGCCGGTGCAACATCCCGGCCTCGGTGGCGATGATGATCTGCTTCGACTGCGTGCGACGGCACCACTCCACCATCTTCTCCGTCGAGCACACCTCGTCGGCGAGCATCCGCACGGCGCGGGTGCATTCGGGGTGCGCGACGACCGGCGCGTCGGGAAACTCGCGGCGGATGCGCGTGATGGCGCCGTGCGTCCACTCGACGTGCACGTAACACGCCCCGCGCCACAGGGTCATCTTGCGCCCGGTCTGCTCCGTCACCCATGAGCCGAGATTTTCGTCGGGCACGAAGAGGATGTCGCGATCCTTCGGCGCGGCGTTGACGATGCGCACGGCGTTGCCGCTGGTGCAGATCACGTCGCTGAGCGCCTTCACCGCCGCCGAGCAGTTGATGTAGGCGATGGTCCAAAAGTTGGGATTCGTCTGCTGCAACTCCGCGAGCTTCCCGGCCGGGCAGCTTTCTTCGAGCGAACAACCGGCGTCCTTGTCCGGCAGCACCACGATCTTGTCCGGGTTCAAAATCTTCGCCGTCTCCGCCATGAAATCCACGCCGCAGAACACGATCACGTCGGCCTTCGTCCTGGCGGCCTGCTGCGCGAGGCCGAGCGAATCGCCCACGAAGTCCGCGATGTCCTGGATTTCGGGCACCTGATAATTGTGCGCGAGGATGACGGCGTTGAGTTTTTTCTTCAGCGCGAGGATGTCGCGTGAGAGCGCATCCAACCGCGCGGGCGGGATGGGCGCGCGGACGGGGAAACGGTCCACGCCGGCGGGCTGAAGTTCGGTCGCGTCAATCATGGCGGGGAGAAAGTAATGCCACCGACGAAGGCGGGCAATGCTGCGTTGCGGACACCGCACTGGCCGTCATTCTGTCCACCGACGGACCACCCCACTTCCCATGCCGCGCCGCCGGTTTTTGCCTTGCCCCTCCAGCGCCGGCGGATGAGCATCCGTCCGAAACCATTTTCCATTCCAAGCAAGGACGCCCGTGAAAACAATTTCCTGCACCAAGCCGTCCCGCCCCGCCGATGCAAAATTCCTCCGCGGGCTCGGCCTGCTGCTGCTCGCGCTGGCGGTCGCGGGCTGTCCCGCCGCCAAACGCGAGAAGCTCGTCATCCGCGGCTCGAACACGGTGGGCGAGGAACTGGCGCCCCGGCTCATCGAAGGCTTCCACAAGATCCATCCCGGCCTGGCGTTTGATCTGGAGTTCAAGGGCACGCCCTACGGACTGGGTGCGCTCACGGGCCGCCAATGCGATCTCGCCGCCGCCTCGCGCCCGGCCAGTTCGAACGAGCTGGGGCTGGCGAAGGCCCGCAATGTGGAGTTGAACGACTACGTCATCGGCACCTACAGCGTGGCCGTCATCACCCACGCGGGCAACCCGGTCGCCAGCCTCACCAGCAACCAGGTGCGCGACATTTTCACCGGCGCGGTGCAGAATTGGAAAGATGTGGGCGGGCCGGACGCGCCGATCCGGTTGCACGTGCGCGACCCGATCTCCGGCACGCACATCGGCTTTCAGGAGCTGGCGATGGGGAAAAAACCCTACGCGCCGAACTTCAGCACGTTCACCAACTACGCCGGCATCGCGCAGGCCGTGGCGGCGGACGCCAACGGGATCGGTTACGTGAGCCTCGATCTGGCGGGCCAGGCCGGCGTGAAGACGCCGGCCATTGACGGCACGGTCCCAAGCGCGGCGGCGGTCAACGCCGGGAAATATCCCTACGCGCGCGCGCTGCGTTTCTACACGCTCAAGGACAACGAGGCCGGCGGCGTGCACGCCTTCTTGCAGTTCGTGCTGTCGCCGGCCGGGCAGGAAATTCTGCGACAGACGGGGAACGTGCCACGGCCGTGAATGGCGGAGAGGGGGAAACAATCCACGCCGGCGGGCTGAAGTTCGGTCGCGTCAATCACTTCACCGCCCTGCACCGGAAATTGCCTTGGGCTTACTTTCCGATTTCAGGCCACTCAAGTCCTGAATCGAAGGAGCTATCTTGCGGATCT
>JACQFS010000185.1 GCA_016199935.1 Verrucomicrobiota bacterium | reverse complement strand
CATTTCATCGGCAAGCGATTGTCGAAAAGCTGGACCCCGCCGCCAGTGGAGATAAGCGGGAAGAGCTATAAGCCGCAAGATTTCGTCGGCTGGTCGCTTTCCGCTCATGTCATCTCCGAACGCGCGAAGGACGCTCTGCTGCCTGTGGTGTCTGAATTTGCTGAGTTCCGACTCATGATGGAGTTCAAGCGCAAGCGCTACTTCTGCATGAATGTTTACTTCACCGCAGATTGCTTAGATTTCACGGCGTCCGGCGTTCTGTTCTCGCCCGACGACCCCAAGCGAATCCTAAACATTTCAACTTACGCTTTCAGGCGAGAGGCAATTCCTGATGCGCCAATTTTCAAAGAGAAGAATCATCCCGGAGAAATCTTTGTCCGCCAGCCGTTCATTGAATGCGTTCGGAAGAACCAACTGACGGGAGCCGCGCTATTGGACCCAGCAGTCAATCCCTTCTATTTCATCCTGCGCGGCGACCGCGTTGACGCGGCCGAGGGCTTCAACATCAAGAAGCCATGATTGACTCACTGCTTCAACTCACCTCTGTCACCAAATCCTTCGGCGCGGTGCGCGCGCTCAAGGGCGTGTCGTTCGACCTGCGGGCGGGCGAGGTGCATGCGTTGCTCGGCGAAAATGGCGCGGGCAAATCCACGCTCATCAAGGTCATCACCGGCGCGCACCAACCCGACGGCGGCACCATCGACATCAACGGCCAGCGCGTCGCGCACCTCACGCCCGCCGCCGCGCACAAGCTCGGCATCGCCTGCATTTACCAGCAGCCCGCGCTGTTCCCCGACCTCACCGTCGCCGAGAACATCGGTGTGCGGCTGGAGAAAGTGCGTTCGTTCGCGCGCGTGGACTGGCCCTCGCGCCGCGCCCGCGCCGCGCAACTTCTCCAGCGCATCGGCGCGAAGGTTTCGCCCGACGCCGAGGTCCGCTCGCTCTCGATGCCGGAGCAGCAGCTCGTCGAAATCGCCTGCGCCC
Organism: Verrucomicrobiota bacterium; assembly: GCA_016199935.1. Classification (GTDB taxonomy): domain Bacteria; phylum Verrucomicrobiota; class Verrucomicrobiia; order Limisphaerales; family JACQFS01; genus JACQFS01. The sequence continues at coordinate 57,944 of JACQFS010000185.1, read as the reverse complement.
TCGGGGCTGGCGCGCGCATCGTCATCATGGACGAGCCGACCGCGTCGCTTACGCAAAAGGAAGTTGAGCTGCTCTTCGCCGTCGTGCGCGAGCTGCGCGCCAGTGGTGTCGGCGTCATCTACATATCGCATCGCCTGGAGGAAATTTTCGCCCTCGCCGACCGCGTGACCGTGTTGCGCGATGGCGAGAGCGTGAGGACGAGGAAGGTTGGTAGGGCGGGCTGTCCTCAGCCCGCCGCCGCGCGTGTAGATGCGTCCGAACGGCGCGGTGAGGACACCGCGCCCTACCTGACCGAATCCGAACTCATCAAGCTCATGGTCGGTCGCGAGGTCTCGTCAATCTTCCCGCCCGCTGAGAGCGAACCTGGCGATGTCGTCCTTTCGCTCAAGAATCTCGGCTGCACCGCCAACGGCGTGAAGAACATCACGCTCGACGTGCATGCCGGAGAAGTCCTCGGCCTCGCCGGACTTGTGGGCGCGGGCCGCACCGAACTCGCGCGCGTTCTCTTCGGCCTCACGCCTGCCGACGCCGGTGAAATCATCCTCAACGGCCAGCGCGTCACCATCACCTCGCCCCAGGAAGCCGTTGCCCACGGCATCGCCTACGTGCCCGAAGACCGGCGCCGCCACGGCGTGATTCTCGAAATGCCCATCTCCCACAACCTGACGATGGCCATTCACAATCGCCTCTTCCCCGGCGCGTGGCTTCGCTTCGGCGCCGAGCGCACGCTCGCGCTCGACTCCATCCGCGACCTCGACGTGCGCACATCCTGCCCCGAAGCCCCCGGCGGTTCGCTCTCCGGCGGCAACCAGCAAAAAGTTTCCCTCGCGCGCTGGCTCGCGACGAAGCCCAAGCTCCTCATCCTCGACGAGCCGACGCAGGGCGTGGACGTGGGCGCTAAAAGTGAAATCCACAAAATCATCCGCCGTCTCGCCGCCGAGGGAATGGCTGTGCTGATGATATCCAGCGACCTGCCCGAAGTGCTCGGCATGAGCGACCGCATCGCTGTCATGCGCGGCGGCACCATCACGGCGATGCTGCCAGGCAAGAGTGACGCGCACGACGTAATGGCGGCGGCGCTTGGCAATTCGGCGGTAGCAGCCGACGTAAGGAGGCTCTGACTTCACGATGAGCAGAAAAGAAAATCAGAGCTTCCTTACGTCGGCTGCTACTTCGGCAACGAGGCGTCACTTCCGCGAACTCTCCGTCGCTGCCGCGCTCGCGCTGGTGCTGCTGGTGCTTGCCGTGGTCGCCCCGGCGTTCTTCCAGCCGCAGCCGTTGCTCTCGTTGCTCACCCGCGAGGCGCCGACGCTCGTCGTCGCGTGCGGCATGGCGCTGATCATCATTTCGCGGCAGATCGACATCTCGGTCGGCTCGCAATTTGCGGTGTGCAGCGTGGCCGCGGGTTTGCTCGCTGCGTCGAAGCTGCCGCTTGCGCTTGTCTTGCCGGCCTCTGTCGCACTCGGCGCGGCGATGGGCGCAATCAACGGCGCGCTCATCGCCGGGTTGCGTCTGCCGTCCATCGTCGTGACGCTGGCGACAATGGTGACATGGCGCGAGGCGTTGCGCTGGCAGCAGCAGGGCGCGTTCGTGAACCTGCCCGATGGCGTGCAATGGTTCGGCCTCAGTCAGCTTGCGGGACAGTGGGCGCTCATTGCCGTCGCGCTCTCGTTGCTTGTTGCGCTCGCGTTTGCGACGAAGCATCTCGCGGCTGGACGATTTATTTACGCCGTCGGTTCCGATGCGGAGGCGGCGCGGCTCGCCGGCATTCGTCCGCAGCTCACGACGTTTGGCGTGTTCGTGTTCATGGGCGCGCTCACCGGACTCGCGGCGATGATGAACGTCGTGCAATCGCCGCAGGTGGACCCGAAGTCCGGCACGGGGCTGGAGTTGAAGGCCATCGCGGCCGTCGTCGTGGGCGGCGTGGCAATCTCGGGCGGACGCGGCAATCTCTGGGGTGTGTTTGCCGGTTTGCTGCTGCTCGCGTGCATCACGCCCGCGCTCACGCATCTGCACGTCGAGGCGTATTGGGAAAAGGCGATCCAAGGCGCGATCATCCTGCTCGCCGTCGTGGCGGATGGCGTAAGAACAAGAAAGGAAAGGAACTAAGATGGACTCATTTGAAAATCTCGTAAGCCTTTTGCTGGAACTGGAAGGCTATTGGATAAAACCGAGCTTCAAAGTCGAACTCACGAACGAGGACAAAGTTGCAATCGGACGACCATCATGTCCCCGGTGGGAACTCGACTTGGTAGCTTACAAAGGTGCCACCAACTCAATCCGAGTGGTGGAGTGCAAGTCCTACTTGGACTCGAAAGGAGTTTCGTTCGCAGACTTTGATGCTGGCGGTCCGAACGCTGAACGTTACAAGTTGTTCAACGAGGAAGTTCTTCGCAACGTAGTTTTCGGGCGACTGGCGACTCAACTTACCGAGGCTGGGCTTTGCGCTCCTTCACCCAGCATCGAACTCTGTCTAGCCGCTGGCCGAATTGCCAATGAGTATGACCTACAGAACCTGAAGAGCTTGTTCGCCCAGAAGGGCTGGCAGCTTCTGGACGCTGAATGGCTGCGAACCACATTGAATCGCGTGGCTGAAGGCGGCTACCAAGACCACGTTGCTGCGATTGTAGCAAAGCTGCTGTTGCGTTGAGGACAACTTCATGACGCCAAATCGTCCCTCGATAGCTCTTGGTCTCAAAGGGCTCTTGATTCGCCACGAGACCATCCTCCTGCTCGTGCTCACGCTGGAGTGGTTCTACTTCAACTCGGTTGGCCGCAACTTCGGCTCGCTCGATAATTCCTACGACATTCTCCGGCACTCGGTCGAAATCGGCCTGCTCGCGCTTGTGATGACGCCCATCATCCTCACGGGCGGGATTGATCTGTCGGTCGGGTCACTGCTGGGGCTGTGCGCGATTCTGTTCGGCAAGCTGTGGCGCGATGCGGGGCTGCCGATTCCGGTCGCGGCGGGATGCACGCTCGTCATCGGCGCGCTGGCAGGCGGGTTGAATGCGACGCTCATCACTTGCCTGCGTTTGCCGCCGCTCATCGTCACGCTCGGCACCTACTCGCTTTTTCGCGGACTCGCCGAAGCCATCACGCGCGGCGTGGACACGTTCACAAATTTCCCGGCGGCGTTCCTGCAACTCGGCCAGGAACGCGCGCTCGGCGTGCCGACGCAGGTGTGGTTCTTCCTCGCCGTGGCGTGCGCGGTCTGGCTGCTCGTGCATCGGACGACGTTCGGGCGGTCGTGGCGCGCGATTGGCTTTGCACCGGAGGGCGCGCGTTACGCGGGGCTGCCGGTCGAGCGGCGGCTGGCGTTGGCTTACGTGCTGGCCGGAGTCGTGGCGGCGCTGGCGGCGATCATTTACACGGCGAGGCTCGGTCAGGCGAAGGCCGACGCGGGCACGGGCTACGAACTCTTCGCCATCACGGCGGTGGTGCTCGGCGGCACGAGTATCTTCGGCGGCGTCGGCTCGGTGCATGGGACGTTGCTGGGTGTGGCGGCCATCGCGGTGTTGAACAACGGCCTCGTCCACGCGCGCCAGCCGCGCGAGGTGGCGGGGATGTTGACCGGCCTCCTCCTCGTGTTGGCGCTGTCGAGCAGCGTGATCCCGAAATTCTGGGTGATGATAAAATCGCGGCGCGCGGCGGGTAGGCCGCTGACCAAAACGAAAACGACGCAATGATCGACCCGCAGATCACCTCCATGAACGACGAAACGTTTCTCCGCCGGTTTGAGAGCTGCGAACTATCCACGGAAGAGTGGCATCATCGCGAACACTTGCGGGTGGCGTATCTCTACTTGCTGCGGTGGCCCCATGCGGAAGCGCTTGACCGGATGCGTAGCGGACTGAAGGCGCTCAACACCGCGCAAAAAGTTCCCGAGGCTCTTGATCGCGGTTATCACGAAACGCTGACGCAAGGCTGGATGCGGCTCGTTTACTGCGCGTTGTGTGAGTTCGGTCCGGCAGAGAGTTCCGACGCTTTTCTCGATCAGCAGTCTCATCTGCTCGCGCGGCTGGCGTTGCGGTTTTTCTATTCCCGCGACCGCATCATGTCCGCCGAAGCCAAGGCGCGATTCGTCGAGCCGGACCTGACGCCACTGCCGAAGAGCGCGCGGACATTTCTCCCGACAACCAAAGCCTCGCTTTGATCGCGTGCGTCGTGTTTACTGGAGCGCGAACCAGATTATGAACAAGCTGTTTCTTCTCATTGCTTCCCTCGGTCTCGTTTTCGCGACCGGCTGCAAACCTTCCGCGCCTTCCTCAGCGAGTGTCGGACCACCTCCTTCAGCGAACAAAAAGCTGCTCATCGGCTTCATGCCCAAGTCGAAGGGCAACGCGTATTTCCTCTCCTGCAAACAGGGCGCGGACGCGGCGGCGAAGGAACTCGGCATCGAGATGATTTTCGACGGCCCGACCGATCCCGATCCTGCGAAGCAGAACGAGATCATCGAGCAATGGATCAACCTCGGCGTGGATGCCATTGCGGTCGCGTGCGAGAATCGCGACGGCATTTCCACCGCGCTGCGCAAGGCGCGCGCGAAGGGCATCAAGGTCATCACCTACGACGCCGACGCGCAGCCGGACGCGCGCGAGTTCTTCGTGAACCAGGCGACCGTCGAGGGCATCGGCAACGCGCTCACCGACGAGGCGGCGCGGTTGCTCGGCGGCACGGGCGATTACGCGATCATCACCGCGAGCCTCACGGCGGGGAACATGATCGCGTGGCAGCAGGTCATCGAGAAACGCAACGCGGAGAAATTTCCGAACCTCAAGCGCGTCGCGCTCCGCCCGTGCGACGATCTCAAGGACAAGGCACAGAGCGAGGCCACGGCGCTGCTCAGTGCGAATCCGAATTTAAAACTCATCATGGCCATCTGCTCACCCGCGGTGCCGGGTGCCGCGGAAGCGATCAAGCAGGCGGGCAAGGCCGGCCAAGTGAAACTCATCGGTCTCGGCCTGCCGAACGAGAACAAGCGCTACGTGAAGGACGGCGTGACGGACACGGTGATCCTCTGGAAGACGCTCGACCTCGGCTATCTCACGATCCACGCCGCGACCGCGCTGGCAAAGGGCGAGTTGAAGGCGGGCGCGACCAGCTTCAAGGCGGGCAAGCTCGGCGAGTTCAAGATCGCCGGCGACAACATCCTCCTCGGCGAGCCGTTCAAGTTCACGAAGGAGAACATCGAGCAGTTTGATTTCTGAGCGGCCATGAGTGCGGAGCAGGTTTATCTTGGCGCGGATCTTGGCGCGGAAAGCGGGCGCGTGATGGCGGGCCTGTGGGACGGGAGGCGGATGCGGATCGAGGAGTTGCACCGCTTTCCGAATGGCGGCGTGGAAATCGGCGGCACGCTGCGCTGGGACATTCTGCGGCTGTGGTCGGAAATCCAGAACGGCCTCGCGCTCGGCGCGCGGCGTTTCGGCAAGGCCATCGTCTCGGTCGGCGTGGACACGTGGGGCGTGGACTTTGTGCTCATGTCCAAAAGCAATGAGCTGCTGGGAATGCCGTTCACCTACCGCGACGCGCGCACGCGGGGGCTGATGGCGCGGGCCTTTGAGCGCGTGCCGCGCGCGGAAATCTTCGCGGCCACGGGCATCCAGTTCCTGGAGATCAACTCGCTCTTCCAACTGCTCGCGTTGCAGCAGCAAAGCCCTGAGATTCTCGCCGCGGCGGATTGCTTCCTCACCATTCCCGACTTCCTCAACTGGTGCCTCAGCGGCGAGCGCGCGTGCGAGTTCACCAACGCGACGACGACGCAGTGCTTCCATCCGACGCAGCGCACGTGGTCCACGGACATGCTGAAAAAATTCGGCCTTCCCACGGCGATGTTCCCGAAAGTCATCGCGCCCGGCACGCGGCTGGGCTCACTGCGTGAATCGGTGGTGGCGAAGACCGGCCTCGCGCGCGTGGACCTGATCGCGCCCGCGACGCACGACACCGGCTCTGCGGTCGTGGCCGTGCCGACGGCGAGCAAGACGCAGGGAAATTTCGCCTACATCAGCTCCGGCACCTGGTCGCTCATGGGCACGGAGCTTTCCGCGCCGGTGCTGACGGACGCGGCGCTCGCGCGCAATTTCACCAACGAGGGCGGAGTGGATTTCACCTTCCGCCTGTTGAAGAACATCATGGGCCTCTGGCTTGTGCAGCAGTGCCGGCGCGCGTTCGAGGCGAAACACCGGAGCTTCGATTACGCCGAGCTGGTGCGGCTCGCGGGCGAGGCGGCGCCATTGCGCAGCTTCGTGGAGCCGGACGACGCGCGCTTCCTCAACCCGCCCGACATGCCCGCGGCGATCCAGGATTTCTGCCGCGAGACGAACCAGCCCGTGCCGCAGAGCGAGGGGGAAATCGTCCGCTGCGCGCTCGAAGGGCTCGCGCTGAAATACGCCGCCACGCTCGACGGCATCGAGGCGCTCACCGGCAAACGCGCCGAGGTCATCCACATCGTCGGCGGCGGCTCGCGCAACGATCTGCTCAATCAACTCGCCGCCAACGCGTGCGACCGCCCCGTGCTCGCCGGTCCCGTCGAGGCCACGGTGCTCGGCAACCTGCTCGTGCAGGCGAAGGCGTGCGGCGAACTGACTGACCTTGCGGAAATTCGTTCCGTCGTGCGCGGGTCCGGCGAAGTGCGTGAGTTTCTTCCGGACCCTGGTTCGCGCGCGGCGTGGACGGAGGCGCGCGGGAAGTTTGCGGCGTTGGCTCAGACGTAGCCGTCGAGGCTATTTCGCCTTGGGCGTGATCTGCTTCAGGTGCCGGAAGAGGTCGCTATCCGTCGTGAGGATCAACGTCGTGTCCTTGCCCAGCATCTTCTGGTAGGTCTCGAGCGTCTTGACGAAGCCGTAGAAATCGGCGGCCTCAGGACTCTGGTTGTAGGCGCGGGTGAAAATCTCCGCTGCCTTCGCGTCGGCCGCGCCGCGGATTTCCTGCACCTTGCGGTAGGACTCGGACTCGATCTCCTGAAGGTCCTTCTGTTTCTTGCCGAGAATTTTCGCCGCCTCGCCCGCGCCCTCGGAACGGAAGCGCTCGGCGATCTGCTGGCGCTCGCTGATCATGCGCTCGTGGATGCGCTGCTGGACGCTCGGGTTGTAGTTGATGCGCATGAAGCGCACGTCGAGCAGTTCAATGCCGAAGTCCACGAGCTTGGGCGCGGAGTTGGTGAAAATTTCCTCCTCGACCTTCGTGCGGCCGATGTGGATCGGATAGAGCTGGCCGACGCGGCCACCGGCGGCTTCGAGCGCCTCGTCGGCCGCGGGCTTGCGATCCTTCGCCGTGCGGACGATTTCGATCAGCTCATGCTTGGCGACGGAGCTGCGCGTCTCGCTTCCGAGGATGTCGTCGAGCCGCGAGTGTGCGCTGCGCTCGTCACGGAGCCGGAGGAAAAACTGTTTTGGATCCTTGATGCGCCAGCGGCCCACCATGTCGGTGATGATGTAGGTCTTGTCCTTGGTCGGCATCTCGGTGGGCCGGCCGTCCCATTCGAGCGCGCGCTTCTCGATGCGGTTCACGTCCTGGATGAACGGCGTCTTGAAATGCAGCCCCGCGTTCGTCACCGGCCCGCCGACGGGATCGCCGAACTGCGTGAGGATCACCTGGTCGGTCTCGTTCACGACGTAAGTGCTGCCGAGAAAGCCGATGAGCAGCAGCGCCAGCCCGACGAGCGTGGCAATGAGGGCGACGGCGGTTTTCATTTCGCCTCCTTTTCGGGAGTGAGTTGCAGCAGCGGCAGCACCTGCTTCGCGGCGTCGTCGAGGATGATCTTGCGCCCGAGGTTCGGCACGATCTCGCCCATCGTCTCGAGGTAAAGCCGGCGGCGCATCACGTCGGGCGCCTTGGCGTATTCGGCGAAGACGGCGTTGAACCGCCCCGCGTCGCCCTCGGCCTCGTTGACACGCTTGATGGCGTAGCCCTCGGCGGTGCTGATTTTTTCCTGCGCCCCGCCGCGCGCCGCCGGGATGAGCCGGTTGTATTCGCCGTTGGCGATGTTGATCGCCTTCTCGCGCTCCTGTTGTGATTGGTTCACCTCGTTGAACGACGACTGCACCGGCTGCGGCGGGTTCACGTTCTTCAACTGCACCTGGTCAATCACGATGCCCAGTCCGAATTTCTCCACCACCGCACGCAGCTTCAGCAGCGCCTCGGCCTCGATCTCCTGCCGTCCGATGGTGATGACCTCGTCCACCGTGCGGTCGCCGACGACCACGCGCATCACCGACTCGGACAGGTCGTGCAGGACGAAATCCGGCTCCTTCATTTTGAAAAAATACTGCCGCGGCTCCGCGATGCGATACTGCACGACCCACTCGACGGACGCGGAGTTGAGGTCGCCCGTGACCATGTTGCGTTCGTGCTCGTGCTCGCGCGGATCGGAAGCCTGATGCGGATTGGTCGCGCCCGACGTGGCGAAGCCGAACTCCTGCTTGAGCTGCCGGCGCACCGGCGCGATCAGCACCTGGTCCACGCCGAAGGGGAATTTGAAATGCAAACCCGGATCGCTCGTCGTCGTGTAGCGTCCGAATCGCAGCACCAGCCCCTGCGAGTCCGCCGGCACGGTGTAATAGGAGGAACTGAGAAACCACAACGCAATCACGGCAAAGACCGCGCCTGCCAGCAGACGCGCCAGGCGAAAGGCATTGAACCGGGGCGGGACCGGATTCGCGTAGCGTTCGGGAACGGGCATGGGCCGAGGCTAGCGACGGCTCGCGGGCGAAGCAAGCGTGCCTCGTCGCCTCGACGGCTACGGGCGATTCGGATTTGAATCTCCCCTCGCCTTTCCCGTCCGACTCCGGCACAAATTCGCGTCCTGCCGCCGGCGTCCGGCGGCGGGTTAGTTTCAAATGAAAATCAGAAAGCTCCGTCTCTTCGCCGCCTTGATCGCCGCGGCGTTTGTTTCCTCCGGCCCCGCTGCAGAAAAATCTTCAAACAAGAACCCGTCGAAGGCCGCGCAGCAGAAGGCCGGCACCGACGACAAGTCGCTCCCCACGCCCGAGGAAGTCGCGAAGATGCCGGGCGTCGTGCCCGAGAAAGCCGCCGAGCTCATCAAGGAAGTGAAGGTGCCCGCCGAGTTCGACGCGACGATCTTCGCCACGCCGCCCGCGGTGAATTATCCCGTGTTCATCGCCGCCGCGCCCGACGGCACACTCTACGTTTCCTCCGACGGCAACGGTTCGCTCGGCCGCGAGCCGAATCGCGGCCGCATCCTCCGCGTGCGCGACACGAACGGCGACGGCAAGGCCGACGAGGTGCGCGTGTTCGTGAAGAACGTGGACTCGCCGCGCGGCCTCGTGTGGGACCACGACCGCGTCATCTGCCTCCACCCGCCGGACATCAGCGCGTTCATTGACCGCAACGGCGACGGCATCGCCGACGAGGAAAAAATTCTCATCAAGGGCATCGCGTTCGGTTTCAAGGATCGCCCCGCCGACCACACGTCGAACGGCATCGAGCTCGGCGTGGACGGCTGGATTTATTGCGCCATCGGCGACTTCGGTTTCATGGAGGCCGTGGGCACCGACGGCCGCCGGCTCCAGCTTCGCGGCGGCGGCGTGGTGCGGTTCCGTCCCGACGGCACGGGGCTGCAACTTTTCGCGCGCGGCACGCGCAACATTCTCGAAGTCGCCGTCAGTCCGCTGCTCGACATCATGACGCGCGACAACACCAACGACGGCGGCGGCTGGGACGTGCGCTTCCATCATTTCACCGGCTTCGAGGATCACGGCTATCCGCGGCTCTACAAAAATTTTGCCAACGAACTCATCGCGCCGCTCGCGGACTACGGCGGCGGCTCCGGCTGCGGCGCCACGTGGCTCGACGAGCCGGGCATCCCCGCGAAGTGGAACAACGCGCCGCTCACCGCCGACTGGGGCCGCGGCTGGCTCTATCACCACCGCCCGACGCCGAAGGGCGCGACGTTCGCCGTGGACCAAACCGAGTTCATCGGCCTCACGCGCCCGACCGATGCGGACGTGGACGCGTCGGGCCGCATCTACGTTTCGAGCTGGAAAGGCGCGACGTTCAACTGGGCCGGCAACGACGTCGGCTACCTCGTGCGCGTGACGCCGAAAAATTTCAAACCCGAGCCGCTGCCGGACTTCGCGAAGGCGAGCGAGAGCGAGTTGGTGAAACTTTTGGAAAGCCCTTCGCACCGCCGCCGCCTCGAAGCGCAACGGACGCTCATCCGGAGGGGAGCGCAGGCGCCCTCGCCTGCACTGGCGGACGCCTCGTCCGCCAGTTCTGGTGCGCGCGCGAAAGAGCCGACGACGAGGGCGTCGTCGGCTGCGCCAGGGGCGGGCGCGCTCCCCAAGGCGACGGTCGCGCTCCTTGAGGCGCTTGCCGCGGACAAATCAAAACTCCTCGCGTCACGCGTCGCCGCCATCTTCGCGCTCAAGCAATCGCTCGGCGAAAAATCTCACCCCGCGCTCGTGAAGCTCGCCGCCGATCCGACCGTTGCCGCATGGGCCATCCGCGCGTTGACGGACCGCGAGGATCAGCTCAACGGCATCCCCGCCGATTTGCTCGTGAGCGCGCTCAAGTCCGCGGACGACCGCACGCGCCGCGAAGCCGTCGTCGCGCTCGCGCGCTGGCACGGACTCACCGGCATTTGGGCCAACAACGAAACGCCCAAGCCCGAGACCATCCGCACGGAGAAGCTCGCCGAACATTCCACCGCGCTCGCGAAGCTGCTCGGCGACCGCGAGCCGGTCATCGTTCACACCGCGATGCAAGTGCTGCGGCAACTGAAGGCGAGCGATACCGCCTTCGCCCTCGTGGACACGCACGGCGCCACGCCGCAGGAACGCGAGTATGCGCTGCTCGTGCTCTCATTCATCCGCGACGCGAAGGTCGTGGACGGCCTCATCGAACGCCTCGGCCGCGAGAGCGAACTCGCGCGGCGCAAAGGTTTGCTGACCGCGCTGAGCCGCCAGTATTTCGTGGATGGCGAGTGGAAGGGCGACTCGTGGGGCACGCGTCCCGACACGCGCGGGCCGTTCTACCAGCCGGAGAAATGGGCGGAGACGGAAAAAATTTCCGCCGCGCTCAAGACCGCGTTCGATCACGCGAAGGGCGAAGAGCTCACGTTCCTCGCGAGCGAACTCAATCGCCACCGCGTGGATCTCGGCGACACGCTCGGCAAACTCATCGCCGCCGCGAAGGCCGATCCCGCCGCGCTGCCCGCGCTCGTCGGCCAGCTCTCGCGCGGCGACAGCGTGCCCGCCGAAGCGATCCCGTTGCTCGTGAAAGCCACGGGTCTGCCCGACCTCGGCCCGCAGCAAATCGGCCAGGCGATCATCGCGCTCGCGAAAGTTCAGAGCGACGACGGCACGCGGGCCGCGCTCGGCGCGCTGACGCGTTTGCAGTCGGCGCAGGGTTTCCTCAAGGACTTCGATGGCGCACGCGACGCGTTTTTCAATTCACCCAAGCTCGACGCGAATCACGCCGCGCTCGAAGCCGAGGCCGCGAAGTTGAACGGCAAGCCGTCGCTGTTCGCCGACGCTGCACTCATTTCGCTGCTGGATCGCAAAGGCGGCTCGCCCGAGTCGCTCGCGTCCGCGCGCAAGGCGATGGACGACGGTTGGGCGAATCCAAAGCGGCGCCTTCAACTTATCGAGGCGACCAAGCTCACCAAGAAGCGTGTGCTCGCGGAAAAAATTCTCGCCGCCGTGGACGACTCGGACAAAGCCGTCGCCAGCGCGGCGCGCGGCGCGGTGGACGCGCTGAAGCTGCAGGCCTCGAAGAAGGACGCGAAGGACACCACGCCGCTCGTCGGCACGCTCAAGGTGGACGACGCGATCGCCGCCGTGCTCGCGACGCACGGCGACCGCGCGCGGGGCGAGGCGCTCTTTCAACAAGTCGGCTGTGTGCTTTGCCACACCACGAGCGCGAACGAACCGCCGCGCGGCCCGATCCTTTCGCAGGTCGCGACCATTTTCAAACGGCGCGACTTCGCCGAGGCGATCCTGCTGCCGAGCAAAACACTCGCGCAAGGATTCGTCTCCGAGCGTTTCGCGATGAAGGACGAGACGGAATACGACGGCTTCGTGACGCAGGAGGCCGCCGACAAGGTGACGATCCGCAACGCCGCCGGCCAGGAGGTGACGCTGGTGGTGAAGGAGATTCTGAAACGGCAGAAGCTCGACCGCTCGATCATGCCCGAGGGTTTGGTGGCCGCGCTCACCGTGAAAGATTTTGCGGCGCTGATTGATTACCTCGAATCGCTGGCGAAGAAATAATTCGTGTCGCCGCGGCGGCGGAGCGTGCCATCATGGCCGCGCACCCGCATGAAAGCTCAAAGCTCAAAGTTCAAAGTTCAAGGGAAGCTCCAAGCTCCGGGTTCCAATTCATCCGTGCGGCGTTCGCGCGCGTTGCTTGGAGCTTTGCTCTTGTTCCTTCCCTTGAGCTTTGAGCTTTGTCCTTTGAGCTTCGGCGCAGGCGCCGCGCCGCGTCCGAACCTCGTCCTCTTTCTGAGCGACGATCACGGCGTGGATTTCGTCGGGTGCTACGGAAACAAATCCGTCCACACGCCGAACATGGATGCGCTCGCGAAAGACGGGCTGCGTTTCACGCGCGCGTTCGCGGGATCGCCGACGTGCTCGCCGTCGCGCGCGATTATTTTCACGGGCCTCCACTCGGCGCGGAACGGCACGATGGGCAATCACACCGATTGCCGGCCCGACATCCAGTCACTGCCAACTTATCTCAAAGCGCTCGGTTACCGCGTGGTCGCCGCGAACAAGACGGACGTGCGGCCCGCGTCCGTGTTTGGTTGGGAGGTATTGCCGGCAACGCTGCCGAAAAATCCGAACATCAACCGGCGTTACCGTCCTGAGGGACTCGACACGGCGAAGGTGGACACCTTCCTCGCGTCGCACACCAAGGAGCGCGCGGACGAGCCGCTCTGCCTGCTGCTCGGCGACAACGCGCCGCACGTCGTGTGGGAGCCGAACCGCGACTATGACCCGGCGGCGTTGCCGATCCCGCCGAACATGGTGGACACGCCGAAGACGCGCGCCGCGCTCGCCAATTATTATCAGGACATCACCACCGCCGACCGGCATCTCGGCGAAGTGATGGCGTCGCTCAAACGCCACGGCTTCGAGAAGAACACGGTGCTTCTCTACACGAGCGACCAGGGGCCGGAATGGCCGCATTGCAAATGGACCTGCTACGACACGGGTTTGCGCGTGCCTTTCATCGTGCGCTGGCCCGGCGTGGTGAAAGCGGGCGCGACGACGGGCGCGATGATTTCCTTCGCGGACCTCACGCCGCTGTTCGTGGATTTGGCCGGCGGCAAACCCATCGCGAGCCTCGACGGGCGCAGCTTCAAGGACGTGCTGCTCGGCAAGGCGTCGAAGCACGACGAGTTCATCTACGCGAGCCACACGGGCGACGGCGAGATGAACGTATTCCCGCAACGCTGCGTGCGCGACGAGCGCTGGAAGTTCATCCTCAACCTCAAGCCCGAAAACAAATGGACGACGCATTTTACCAAGGTCATGGACATCCCCGGCAGCCACGGCGACGTGTATGCGACGTGGCTGGACAAGGCGAAGAGCGACGCGGCGACGGCGAAGTTCATCGAGACCATCGAGCGGCATCCGAAGTGGGAACTCCACGACACGGAGGCGGACCCGTATGAGTTGAACAACCTCGCGGCGCAGCCCGCGCAGGCGGCGCGCGTGTCGGCGATGAAAACGAGTTTGCAGGAATGGCTCACGCGGCAGCAGGACAAGGAAGCACTGGAGGCGATGAAATGAACCTCATAGTTCAAAGCTCAAAGCTCAACGGAAGCTTCAATTCGGAAATCCGAAATCCGAAATCCGAAATCCGAACCAAATCCGAAGACCGAATGTTGGTGAGGTGCGCTCCGGGTTTCGGGCTTCGACATTCTTTCGTCATTCGTCATTCGTCATTCGTCATTTTTCTGCTGGCATTCCTGTTGAGCTTCGCCGCCAACGCCGCGCCACGCCCCAACATCCTCTTCCTCCTCGTGGACGACATGGGCTGGGGCGACCCCGCGTGCTTCGGCGGCGTGGGCGAGCCGACGCCGAACATTGACCGGCTCGCGGCGGAAGGGACGCGCTTCAAGCAGTTCTACGTCGCGTCGCCGATTTGCTCGGCGTCGCGCACGGCGTTCACCACGGGAAATTTTCCGTCGCGCTGGCGCATCAACAGCTACCTCCACGAGCGCGCCGGCAATCGCGCCGACGACCAGGCCGACTGGCTCGACCCGTGCGCGCCGTCGCTCGCACGCACGCTCAAGGCCGCCGGCTACGCGACCGGCCACTTCGGCAAATGGCACATGGGCGGCGGCCGCGACGTGGACGACGCGCCGTTGACCAGCGCCTACGGCTTCGACGAGAGCCTCGTGAACAGCACGCCGCTCGAAGGCCCCGGCCCCGCGCTGCCCGCCGGCACGCCGCGCTGGAAGACGACGTGGCTTTTCATGGAACGCACGCTCGATTTCATCAAGCGCCAGCAGGCCGCGGGCAAACCGTTTTACGTGAACCTCTGGTTCAGCGAAGTCCACGACGCGCACGTGCCGCGGCCCGAGGACATGGACCCGGAGTTGATGCAGACCGAGCGCGTGAAAAAGGGCGGCTACCCGCAAAGCATGGACGGCTTCCGCCGCACGCTGCGCGGCTTCGACCGCGACCTTGGAAAATTTTTGGATGAGTTGAAAAAACTCGGCCTGGAACAAAACACCATCATCCTTTTCACCGGCGACAACGGCCCGAATCCGCTCTACGACGCCGCGAGCCGCGCGCGCACCGCCGGCCTCCGCGGGCAAAAGTGGAGCCTCTACGAAGGCGGCACGCGCGAGGCGTTCATCGTCCGCTGGCCAGGCCGCGTGCCTGCCGGCAAGGTCAACGAATCGTCGGTGCTCGGCAGCGTGGATTTTTTCCCGACGCTCTGCGCACTCACCGGCGTGACGCCGCCCGGCGACGCGAAGTTCGACGGCGTGGACGCGAGCGATGCCCTGCTCGGCAAAAACTTCACGCGCACGAAGCCGCTCTTCTGGGAGTTCGGACGCACGGAGACCTACATCCGACCCAAGACCGACAACGACCGCAGCCCGAACGTCGCCATCCGCGACGGTGATTGGAAACTCCTGCTCAATGCCGACGGCACGCACACTGAACTTTACGACCTAGCCGCTGACCGCAACGAGTCGCGCAACCTCGCCACCGAGAAGCCCGACGTGGCGAAGCGGCTTGCCGAGCAGGCGCTCGCGTGGCGAAAGTCGCTGCCGTGAAATCTGCGCGCGACGTTGGCGGCGCTCCGAAGGAGCGCACGCTGGTAGCCACGGGTGAATCCGCGCCCCGGATGGGGCGCACGAATCTGGGAGTGTCCGTATCGCCGCCGCCGGTTTCGTCCGCCCCTCCGGGGCGAGGCGTCTCCATGGAACGGCGAACCACGGGTTCAGTCCCGTTGGGCCTTCACCCGTGGCTACTTTCGTTGGCCCCTTCGGGGCCGGTCATGCGAGCCCTGAGGCAGAAGAAACGTGCGTGCCACTCGCCGGTTGGAGCTTGGGTCTTGGTGCTTCTTTTGTCCTTGGTGTTTGGACATTGGTCCTTCTCGGCGGAAACCGCGCCGCCGCGTTTCGTCGTGGACGACGAGGCGTTCGAGGACACGGTCATCGCCTCGGCGCAAAAACTCATGAAGCAGGGCAAGCTCGTCCGCGCGGACGTTTTGCAGAAGCAGCTCAGCCGCATTTTCTCGCCGGTGAAATTCGCGCCACCCTCGTCGCAGAAGCTCGCGCCGCCGGAACTCTACGACCGCGTGCGCGAGAGCACGCTCGCCATCGGCACGGTTTACGAGTGCACCAACTGTTCGGATTGGCATTTCAACTCCGCCGCCGGATTTGTCCTCACCGAGGACGGCGTGGTGAGCACCGCGTATCACGTCGCCAATGGAAAGGACGAGGAGGCCAATCCGAAGACCGGCAGCTTTCTCGTCGCGGCGAACTCGACGGGCAAAGTTTTTCCCGTGAAGGAAATCCTCGCGGCGGACGTGGAATCGGACACATGTCTGTTGCGCATCGAGGCGACGGGCTTCAAGCCGCTCGCGCTCCGCACCGGCGCGCGCACGGGCGAGCGCGTGTTCTGCCTGAGCCATCCCGATGGAAATCATTTCCTCTTCAGCGAAGGCATGGTCGCGCGCGTCCACCTCATGCACGACGTGCTTGGCGCGGACGGCGCGGACGACAAACCCGAGCGCGCGTCGCGTCCGATCCTTTGCCTGAACATCACCGCGGACTTCGCGCCCGGCTCCAGTGGTGGCCCCGTGGTGGATGAGGCTGGCAACGTGGTCGCGCTCGTGCAGAGCATCGCCAACTTTGTGGACGACGACGGCAAGGGCGCGAGTCCGCTGGTCGTCGGCCCGGTGCGCTACTGCGTGTCGGCGGAGGAAATTGTGCGGCTCACGCAGCCGCACGACCCGCCCGCGAAGAAGCGCCGGACGAAGAAGAAGTGACCAAGGAGGGGCGACATTTTTGTCGCCCTCGTTCATCAAAATGAATCTGGAAGAAATGTCAGAGTGACGACGGCGACAAAAATGTCGCCGCTCCCTTCGCAAACTGGCTTCCCTCCCGCCGCGCCCTCTGTATCGTTTCCAGAAATGAAACGCCTCCTCTCCACCTTCGCGTTATTCGCGTGCTTCGCGGGCCTCTCCGTTTCCGCCGCCAGCAAGCCCAACATCATCTTCCTCCTCGCCGATGACATCGGTTACGCGGACCTCTCGTGCTACGGCGCGAAGCACGCGAAGACGCCGAACCTCGACCGGCTCGCCGCGCAGGGTCGCCGGTTCACCGACGCACACTCACCCGCCTCGACCTGCACGCCGACGCGGCGCGCGTTTCTCAGTGGGCGCTACTCGTGGCGGCAACAGCCCGGCTCCAGCATCGCGCCGGGCGACGCGGCGTTGAGCATCGAGCCGGGCACGAGCACGGTGGCGTCGCTGATGAAATCGGCGGGCTACAAGACGGGCGTCGTCGGCAAATGGCACATCGGCCTCGGGCCCGAGGGCGGGCCGGATTGGAACGGCGAAGTCAAACCCGGCCCGCTCGACATCGGTTTCGACTATTGCTTCATCATGGCCGCGACGGGCGACCGTGTGCCGACGGTTTACATCGAGAACCGCCGCGTGGTGAACCTTGACCCGAGCGATCCGATCACCGTGAGCTACGCGAAAAAAGTCGGCACCGACCCGACGGGCGCGGAGAATCCCGAGTTGCTCAAGCTCAAGCACACGCACGGTCACGACATGACCATCGTCAACGGCGTCGGCCGCATCGGCTGGATGACCGGCGGAAGATCCGCGCGCTGGACGGACGAGGACATGGGCGACACGTTCGCGGGCAAGGCGCTCAAGTTCATCGAGGACAACAAAAGCAACCCGTTCTTCCTCTACTACGCCACGCACAACATCCACGTGCCGCGCGTGCCGAACCAGCGCTTCAAGGGCACGAGCCCCGTCGGCACCCGCGGCGATTCGATTCACGAACTGGACGATGCCGTGGGCAAAGTGATGGCGAAGCTCGACGCGCTCAAACTCGCGGACAACACGCTGTTCATTTTCACGAGCGACAACGGCGGGGTGATGGACGACGGCTACGAGGACGTGGGCAGTTTCGATTATCATCCGAACGCGCCGTTGCACGGCTACAAAGGCTCGGTGTGGGAAGGCGGGCATCGCCTGCCGTTCATCGCGCGCTGGCCCGGCCACATCAAGCCCGGCTCCGAATCCGCCGCGCTCATGGCGCACCTCGACATGCCCGCGACGTTCGCCGCGCTCGTCGGTGTGAAAATCCCCGCCGGCCAGTGCGCCGACAGCATCAACGTGCTGCCGGCGATTCTCGGCGAAACGAAAACCTCCGCGCGCACGACGTTCGTCGCGCACAACGGCGGGACGCAGGGGCCGTTTGGTTTGCGCGACGGCCAGTGGAAACTTATCACCGGCGGCGCGGGCGCGGGCGGCAAAGGCAAGGCCAAGGCGCCGGGCAAGGCGACCGCGAAGAATCCCGCCACCGTCCAGCTCTTCGACCTCGCGAGCGATCTTGGCGAGGAAAAGAACCTCGCGACGGAGCAGCCGGAGAAGTTGAAGGAGATGCAGGAGCTGCTCGCGAAGATTCGCGGGCAGTGACGCCAATCATTCGTCGTGTTTGATGTTTGTCACTCGTTGCACGTCGAACCCTCCGCTTATGAAAATGTTTTCCTCTATTGCCGCCCTGCTCATCACCGCCGCGTGCGCCTTCGCCGTGCTCACCACCGCGACTGCGCCGGTGCTCAATGTGCCCGTGGGCGAACCGTTCGCGCCGGACTTCGCCAAGCCGCTCGGCCAGGAGTGGCAGGTGGTCAAGGGCACTTGGACGCCCGTGGACGGCGAGTTGCGCGGCGATGAGGTCGCGGCGGACAAACATTCCGCCGTGCTCTGGCAGCCACGCAAGGTCGAGTCGCTCATCCTCACGTGCGAATTCCGTCTCGGCGGTGCGAGCACGCTTTACGTCGGCTTCGATGGTGCCAAGCACGTGGGCCGCTTGGTGATTCGCACCAACTCCGTCGGGCTTTACGAGGACGCCCCGGATCAAAATCTGAAGCCGGGAGAAAAATCGAAGAGCCACCCGCTCGCGACCTACGCACCGAAGCTCAAGCCCGACGAGTGGTATCCGCTCACGCTCGAAATCCGCGGCGACGAAATGGCCGCGCTCGTCGCCGGCATCCAGCTCAAGGCGCAGCATCCGTTTCTCGCGTCACCCAAGGCGCGCTGGTGGTTTGCCGTCGGCGGAAAGGATTTGCGCATCCGCAATTTGAAAGTCTGGGACGCGAAGGCGAACCCCGACTGGCCCAATCTCAAAGGACAATTCGGCAAATGAATGCGCGCCTTCCCCGCCCGGTGAAATCCCTTGCCTGCCTGCTCGGGCTCGCGCTCGCATTGTTCCCCGTTTCCGCGCGGGCACAGGCTGGCGCCATTCCGGCGCGACCGCTGGCGGAGAAAGGCGCGCTGATTTTCGCCGACGATTTTTCGACGAACCGTTTCGGCGGCGTGTGGATGGAACGGATCAAGAGCGCCGGCGTGGAGAACGGCGTCATGTTCGGCCGCCAGACGACGACCGAGCACGGCTCGGTGGCGAGTGCGAAGCTCGCGTTGCCGGACGGGAATCTCATCTGCGAATGCCGCGTGCAGTTCGAGCGCAACGTCACCGTCGCGTTCAGCTTCGATGACATGAGCCACAAAGGCTCCGTCGCGGGCCACATCGCGCGCGTCACGCTGGAGCCGCAACTCGTGAAGCTGCACGATGACAAGGAAGGCGCGATGAATCGCAAACTGACTGCGCTGAAAAAAACCGACGACGCGGCCGCGAAGGCCGGCGCCGAGGAGGAGATCAAGCGGCACACGCTGCCGGTGCCGATGAAACTCGAAACCTCGAAGTGGCATGCGTTCGGCGTCGAAATCGTCGGCGACCAAATGCGCGTGACGCTCGACGGCGCGCCGGTCGGCTTCCTCAAATCCGCCGGCCTCGCTCACGTGCCGAAGCCCGATTTGAAGATCAGCGTCAGCGGCAAGCAGGCGCTCTTCGACGATCTGCGCATCTGGTCGGTGAAAAAGTAGATTGGAAAAAAGCATGAAACAATTCTCGCTGCTCCTTGTGCTCGTCGCCGCGTTTGCCGTCCACACCGCGCGCGCCGCCGACAAGCCGAACATCATTTTCATTCTCTCCGACGACCTCGCGCAGGGCGACGTCGGCTGTTACGGGCAGAAGCTCATCCAGACGCCGAACCTCGACCGCATGGCGCGCGAGGGCACGCGCTACACGCAGGCGTATTGCGGCACCACCGTCTGCGCGCCGAGCCGCACGTCACTGATGATCGGGCAGCACACGGGCCACTCGCCCATCCGCGCGAACCGCGAGATCGGCGCCGAGGGCCAGATGCCGCTGCCGGCGGGGACGTTCACCGTGGCGCAGTTGCTCAAGAGCGCCGGCTACGCGACGGGCTGCATGGGCAAGTGGGGCATGGGCATGTTCGACACGACGGGCAGCCCGCTGAAACTCGGCTTCGATCATTTCTTCGGCTACAACTGTCAGCGCCACGCGCACAGTTACTTTCCGAAATTCCTCTACAACGACGACCAGCGCTTCGACCTGCCGGGCAACGACGGCAACACGAAGGTCGAAGGCAAAGGACCGATCTACGCGCAGGACCTGATCTCCGGTGAGACGCTGAAGTTCATCAAAGCGAACAAGGATCGTCCGTTCTTCCTCTACTACTCGATCACGCTGCCGCACGGCACATTTCAGATCAACGACCAGGGCCTCTACAAGGACAAGCCGTGGACGGAGCAGGAGAAAAATTACGCCGCGATGGTGACGCGCCTCGACACCGACGTGGGCCGCATCCTCGCGCTGTTGAAGGAACTCAAGCTCGACGACAAAACGCTTGTGATGCTCGCGGGCGACAACGGCTCGTCCTTCCCGCCGGACTCAGCACTCGGCAAACGCTTCGACCAGGCCGCGAACGGCCTGCGCGGCTTCAAGCGCGAACTCTACGAGGGCGGCCTGCGCAACGCCGGCCTCGCACGCTGGCCGGGCGTCGTGCCCGCGGGCCGCGTGAGCGAGGAGCCGTGGGCGTTCTGGGATTTCCTGCCGACGGCGGCGGAACTTTCCGGTGCGAAAATTCCCGCCGGCGTGAAGCCCGACGGTTTCTCATTGGTCTCCTTCCTCAAAGGCGGCCCCGCGCCGACGCGCGATTACTGTTACTGGGAGCTGCACGAAGGCGCGTCGCTGCAAGCCGTGCGCTGGGGCGATTGGAAGGCCGTTCGCAACGGTCCGTCGAAGCCGATCGAGCTATACGACCTCAAGACTGACGCTGCCGAATCGAAGAATCTCGCGGCGGAAAAACCCGAGCTCGTCGCGAAAGCCGAAGCGTTGATGAAGTCTGCGCACACCGACGATCCGAACTGGCCGATGCGCGACAGCAAGGCCGGCGCGAAGAAAATCGCGGCGAAGAAGAAAAAAGTCTGAGCGTCGAACTGCTCGCCTCATGAACCTCAATCTTCTCTCCACTCTTCTTCTCGCACTCGGCTTTGCCGCGGGCGCGAGCGTCGCCGCCGAGTTCACCACCGAGACGCGCGTTTACAAAAAGGTCGGCGACCGCGAACTGCACCTTCACATCGAGAAGCCCGCGGCGTGGAAGGCCGCCGATCAGCGGCCGGCCATCGTGTTTTTCTTCGGTGGCGGCTGGGTGGGCGGCACGCCGACCCAATTCCAAGGCCAGAGCGAGTATCTCGCTACGCGCGGCATGGTCGGCATCCGCGTGGAGTATCGCGTAATCCCCAAAGGCGACGAAGGCCCGCCCGTCGTGTGCTGTAACGACGCGAAATCCGCGATGCGCTGGGTGCGCGCTCGCGCGGCGGAACTGGGCATTGATCCGCAACGCATCGCGGCGGGCGGCGGCTCGGCGGGTGGGCATCTCGCGGCGTTTGTCGGATTGGTCGAGGGCCAGGACGACCCGGCGGATGACCTAAAAATATCTCCGAAGACGAGTGCGCTCGTGCTGTTCAATCCCGTGTTCGACAATGGCCCCGACGGTGGCTGGGGCGCCAAGCGCGTCGGTGATCGCTTCAAGGAATTCTCCCCCGCACACAACGTCACCGCCGCCGCGCCACCGGCGATCATTTTTCTCGGCAGCAAGGACGCGCTCATCGGTGTGCCGGTGCTGGAGCGCTTCAAGGCCAACATGACCAAGGCCGGCGCGCGCTGCGAGACGCACATCTACGAAGGCCAGGCGCACGGATTCTTCAACCAAGATCCGTATAAGACCGCCACGCTCATCGAGGCGGACAAATTTCTCGCCTCGCTCGGCTGGCTCAAAGGCGATCCGACGCTGGCGATGCCCGAGTTAGATCCGAACGCGCCGGCTCCCGCCAAGGCCGCGAAGAAGAAAAAGAAGGCCGCGGCGCAGTAACATTCCTCTGGCTGCGCAGTCGCTTAACGATGACCGCGCTTCATCCACGCCCAGCGAAAAAGATTTCGCGTGTCCACGTAGCGGCCTTTCTCGGACTCGGAGCCGAGCGTGGCGATGATCAACTGGTCGCCGTCGCGGTGGCCGCGCGAGACGAGGCAGGTGCCGGCCTGGATGGTGGTGCCGGTCTTCACGCCGTCGTAGCCGGCGTCGAGGCCGAGGAGTTCGTTAGAGTTTTCCCAGACCGCCTTGCGCGTGCCGCCGTCGGGCGTGCGCACGTCGCCCTCGTAGCGACGCGTGGCGACGATCTCGCGGAAGCGCGGGTTTTGCATGGCCGTCCACGCGAGACGCGTGAGGTCGCGCACGGTCGTGGTGCGATCGTTCTCGGTGCCGCCGTCGCCGAAGGAGGAGCGATACTTCGTGTCCTTCAGGCCGAGGCGGCGGGCGGTGCGGTTCATTTCGGCGATGAAGTTCACGCGCGTGACGAGGTTCGTGGAATCAAGGCCGAACTTGCGCATGGTGCCGTCGGGCGGCTTGAGGCGGGCGTTGAAATGTTCGGCGAGCGCGTTGCCGGCGTCGTTGCCTGAAGGAAGCAGCAGGCCGCGGAGGCAATCGCGGATGGTGAGGCTCTCGCCGGGTTTGACGGCGGCGGTGGAGCCGCCGGTGGTGCCGGCGAGCTTGGAAAAGGTGATGCGTTCGTCGAGGACGGCGGGATTTTTTTCCGCAAGTTCGAGCACGACGAACGCGCACATCATCTTCGTCGTGCTCGCGGACTTGCGCGGCTCGTCGGCGTTGTAGCCCCAGAGCAGGTTGCCGGTCCTGCCATCGGCGATGGCCCATGCCTTGGCCGTCACCGGCGGTGGCGCGCTCAAATCCTCCGCGCCTTTTTGCGGGGCCCGGTGGGTGGCGCAGCCGGCGAGAAGGAGCGCGGCGGTCGAAAATGTAAGTAGCGGGTTGAATCGTTTCATAAATAGTTTCGGCGTGTTCGTGCGGAGCTGGAGCTCCGCGCTCCGTCATGGCAGGAGCGGTTTCGGATTTTCCACGTGGCCGGCGGCGCGCTGGCCGGTGCCGGGGCGGTCCACGTCGCCGATTTCGGCGCGGATTTTTTCGGCGATGGCTGTGAGGCGTGTGACCACCTCGGGATGCTGGGCGGAGACTTCGCGGTCCTCGTGAACGTCGTGGCGCACGTCGAAAAGTTCGGGCGGCGTGGGCTTGGTCGCCGCTTTGCCGGCGTTGTTGGCAAACTTCCCCGCGAGCGGCAGGTAGAGTTTCCACGGGCCGGCGCGCACGGCCTGCAACTGCTCGCGGCGGTAAAAGCAAAAGCCCACGTCGTCCCACGGCGACGTTGCGCCCGCGTCGCCGAAGAGCAGCGGGCGGATGTCATGGCCGTCAATCGGCTTGGGCGGCAGCGGCGCGCTGGCGAGCTTCGCGAACGTCGGGAGCAAATCCATGGTTGAGCACAACTCGTCCCGCTCCTTGCCGGCGGGAATTTTTCCCGGCCAGCGCATCACGCACGGCATTCGCATCGCGCCTTCGCTCGTGTCGTAGCCGAAACCGCGATACGGGGCGGCGCTGCCCTGCGGCGGATTTCGCCGCACCGGGCCGTTGTCGGAAGTGAAGATGACGAGCGTGTTCTCGTCGAGGCCGAGGCGCTTGAGCGTGGCCATGATTACTCCGGTGGACCAGTCGAGTTCCTCCACGCTGTCGCCGTAGTCGCCGTTCGCCGATTTGCCGCGGAAGGCCGGGCTGGAAAACGGATGCGGCGTCGAGCCGGGCATCGTGTGCGGCACGTAGGCGAAGAACGGTTTGGATTTGTTCCGCTCGATGAACGCGATGACCTCCTCCGTCGTGCGCTTGACGAGATAATTCCGATCCACCGGCGCCTCGATGACTTTCTCCCCGCGCATCAACGGCAGCTCCGGCCACGTGTCGGGAAATTTATCCTTCGTCATGTCGTCGCTATAAGGGATGCCAAAGAAATAATCGAAGCCCCGCCGCGTCGGCAGGAACGGCGGCTGGTCGCCGAGGTGCCACTTGCCGAAGATGCCGGTTGCGTAGCCGGCGGACTTGAGCACTTCGGCGATGGTCGTCTCGTCGGGGTTGAGACCTTTCTTCGCGATGGGTTGCAGCACGACGGTGTTCTTGTCGCTCACGTGCAGGTTCACGCGGCGCGGGTAGCAGCCGGTCATCAACGCCGCGCGGCTCGGCGTGCAGACGCCGCTGGCGACGTAGAAGCTCGAGAACTTGGTGCCCTCCGCCGCCATGCGGTCAATGTTCGGCGTGCGATGCGGCGTGGCGGGGTTGAAGCAGCGGAGGTCGCCGTTGCCGAGGTTGTCCACGAAGATGAGGACGAAGTTCGGCGGGCGCGACGCGGCAGGAGCGGCGGCGGCAAGGCCAAACGCCAGAACGCTGACGATGTTCAGCAGTCGTTTCATTTCCAATCGTCCGTCCGGAACGTCTGCGCCGGCAGCCCGTCCTGGTTGAACAGGTTCGCCCACGGAGCATTTCCCGACCACGCGTAGCGCACGGCGGCGGGTTTCGTCACCTCGGCGCTCGACACGATCACGCTGTTGCCTTCAATCACCGCGTCGGCCCAGACGAATTTCTTGTCGGCACCGGCGATCATGAAGCCTTGGAGTTTGTCGCTGTGCCTTGCCGCGAGGCGCTGGCCCGCGTGGGTGAACTTGATGCGGACCTTGCCGCCCTCGATTGCGTGCGAGGCGTAGAGCGGGCCGGAGGTCTCGACGCTTTTGCCGTAAACAAATCCCAGCGCCACGCGCGCCGCGCGCTCGCCGTAGGCGGATTTGCTCACCGGATGCGTGCCGCTGCCGAGGTCGGTGCTCGTGACCATCGCGGTCTTGGGGTGCTGCTGGATTTTGAGGTGCAATTCGCGGTAGAGGCCGTCGGTGTTTCCGGGAACCGCCTTGGGCAACGGACTAAACTTGCTCGCGTGTTTCGTGACCGGATCGTTGTCCGCAAACGCGCAACCGCCGCCGCTCGTCTTCTGCACGTAGAGGAAAGGAAAGTCCTGGCCCCACTCCTTGCGCCAGCCCTTGATGAGCGCGCCTATGACGTTGAACTGATCCACGCCCGTGATCGCCGTGCCGCTCTCGCCCTGATCCCAGAGCACGCCGCGAATCGCGTAAGGCGCGTAGGGGCGGACGTGCGCCTCGTAGAGATTGCCGATGCGGCCGGAGGACTCGCCGGCCTTCGCGGGCTTGGTCGGGCTGCGCGGGGCCTTGCCCTTTTCCGCCTTCGCCTTTTCGGCGGCGACTTTCCACTCGGCGAGTTGCTCGTCGTATTTTTTCATCGCCGCGTCGAAATCATACTTCGCCGCGAACTCCGTCGCCTGCGCCTGACACGCAGCGTCGCTGCGATACATCTCCTCGGTCAGCCAGTAGCCCGAGGGCGTGCCGCCGACCGCGCCGACCATGATGCCGACGGGCACGGTGAGTTCCTGCTGGAGCCGGAATCCAAACGCAAAGAGCAACGCGGAGAATTGCACGTTGTTCGTCGGCACGGCCAGCTCCCAGCCTTTGCGGCCGCGATGGAGGAGTCGCAGCTTCGGGTAGGTCGCATTGGCGGCGTTGGACAGGACGTTGTCGCCGGCGGTGTAGCTCGCGACGTGCATGTCCATGTTCGACTGCCCCGAGCCGAGCCAGACTTCGCCCACGAGCACGTCGGTGATGGTGATCGTGTTCTTGCCCTTCACGGTGAGCGTGAGGCCCTCGGCGATCTTCAACGGGTCGAGCGTGACCTTCCAATTGCCTTTCGCGTCGGCGGTGGCGGTCTTCGTCTGGCCGGCGATGGAAACGGTGACCGCTTCGCCCGGCGCCGCGGTGCCCCAGATCGGCGCGGCGACGTCGTGTTGCAAGACCATGTGGTCGGAAATGACGGGCGGCAGTTTCACGTCCGCGCGCGCGGAGACGGAACCGAAGGCCACGAAGGAAACGAAGAGGATGCGTGCGAGGTTTTTCATGGAGGGTTTGATGTCAGTTTGATTTCAGACCGCGGATGTTTGTGCGGAAGAGTTCCCACAGATTCAAGACGGCCACAGATGGAAATCCAAATCTGCGGGCGCTTTGAATCGGTGGGGCAAAGTTGGGCGCGTCACGGAGGATTATTTCCAATCATCCGTGCGGAAGGGCGTCGCGGGGAGGCTGGCGCCGTTGTAGAGATTGCACGTCGGAAAATTTTCCCACGCGTAGCGCGCGGCGAGCGGCGCTTTCACGTCGGGCGCGGGGACGATGACCTTGTCGCCCTCGATGCGCGCCGTCGCGGGCTTCCACTGCTTGTCGTCACCGGCGACGACGAAGCCTTTCAGTGCGCCGTCCTTCGCGACGAGGCCGCCGTCGGTGTGGGAGAAGGAGAGAATGATTTCGCCGCCGTGAACCAGGTGCCCCGCAGGCAGCGGACCGGACGTGGCGGGAACTTTCTTTCCGTAAACGGTGCCGAGCGCCCAGAGCGAAAGGCGGCGGCCGACTTCCTGTTTGTTCGCGGGGTGGATGTTCTTCGCCTCGCCGATGTCAATGTTGATGCCCATGCCGGTCTTCGGCAGCGCGAGCGTCTTGAGCATCGCCTCGCGCACGAGCGGCCAGTCGCGCACGGTGCCGCCGTCGAAGTTCGGCAGTTGCGCCCACGCCATCGGAAACTCGTAGCCCCAGCGCGCGCGCCAGTCGGTGACGAGCAGCTTGAGCTGCGCTTCGTAGAACACGGCCTTGGTCGGCGCGCTGTTCGCCTCGCCCTGATACCAGAGCGCGCCGCGGATGGCGTAGGGGATGAGCGGGGCGATCTTGCCGTTGAAGAGTCCGCCGATATTTCCCTTGCGCGCCTTCACATCGGCGGGATTCAGCGGCTTCTTCGGGGCCTTCTGTTTTTCGGCGCGCGCCTGCTTCGCGTCCTCGGTCCACTTGGCGAGATCCTTTTCGTATTTCTTCTTTGCGGCTTCGGTCACGACGCCGGCTTTGTCCTTCGCGGCCGTGTCGAAGAACGGCTTCAACTCCGCGCTCGCCCGCTGCGTCTCGGGCGCGATCCACGACTCGATGGGCGTGCCGCCGACGGAGGAATTGATCAAGCCGACCGGCACACCGAGCGACTTGTGAATTTCGCGCCCGAAGAAAAAGAGCGCCGCCGAAAAACCACCGACGGTGTCCGGCGCGCAGATGACCCAATTGCCCTTGCCCTCGGTCTGCTCGGTGGTCGCCGCGGCGGACTCCTCCTTGAACATCCGCACCTCGGGCAGGTTCGCCGCCTTCTGCTCCTGCTCGTAATCCTTCGCGCGATTCACGGTCAGCGCCATGTTCGATTGACCGGAGCCGAGCCAGACTTCGCCGACGAGCACGTCGCTGATCGTGATCGAGTTCTTGCCGTTGACGGTGAGCGTGACGTGATCGCCCGCGTGGAGTTTGGAAAGTTTCACCGTCCACTTGCCGCTCGCGTCGGCGGTGACCGAATGCGTCTGCGCGGAACTGCGCGCGGTGCTGGTGACTCTGGTTTCGGTGGCGCTCTTGGATTCGGAGGTTTTGTTCGCGCCGGCCGTCACGGTGACGGTGACTTGCTCACCCGGCTCGGCCCAGCCCCACACGGGCACCTCGACGTCGCACTGGAGCACCATGTGGTCGGAAAAAATGGCGGGCAGCTTCACATCGGCGGAGGCACTGAGGGGGCCGAGGCAGAAAGCGGCGGCGAAGCACAGCAGGGTGGCGGGAGTTTTCATGGATTGGATTTTGGCGTTATGCCTTCAGACCCCGCTCGACGCGAGCAGATTCATTTTGGACGCAACTCGCAGGCCGGGCGGCGACGCGGAAGGTTGACACTTCGGCCGCGACTTCACGCTTGTCGCTCGCGCGAAGTTCGCGGACATTGTCGCGCCTCGGCGCGCAGCCCATTTCCGATCAACGCTTTCACCGCCTGCGCTCACCGTGATGATACCGACCGATGGACGCCGTTGCCGCCAATCCCAGCCCCCCGCCGGCCGCCCCTGCGGTGGCCGCGATGCCGCCGGAGAAGTTCTCCGCGCGCCGCCTGCCGGAGCTGGACGCCATCCGCGGAATCGCCATCCTGCTGGTGCTGGCCTTCCACTGTTACGGCGAGCTCGTGAAGTTCGAGGTGGTTCCCAAGTCGGTGCTCGACTACTTCCACCGGGCGTTGGCGCTGGGCTGGTCGGGCGTGGACTTGTTCTTCGTGCTGTCGGGCTTTCTGATTGGCGGCATCCTGATCGATCAGCGGGAGGAGGCGGGTTACTTCAAGCCCTTCTACATCCGGCGCGCGTGCCGCATCCTGCCGGCCTACCTGCTGGTGCTGCTGCCGTTCACCGTGGTGGTCCTGAGCGGCGTGACGTGGACGAATCTCCACGTGGGGCAGTTGTTCAAGGGCACGGTGCCGTTGTGGCAATACTTCACCTTCACGCAAAATTTTTCCTTCGAGGACTGGGGCGCGGTGTGGCTCAGTGTCACGTGGTCGCTCGGCATCGAGGAACAGTTCTATCTCGGGTTCCCGCTCCTCGTGCGCTACGTCACCCCGCACCGGTTGCCGGGCATGCTGGTGATCCTGATGCTGATGGGCATCGTGTTTCGCATCGCGGTGCTCTACATCCCGCCGCTCGGCGGAATGGCCGCCCATACGCTGTTGCCGTGCCGGTGGGACGCGCTGTTCCTGGGGGTCATCGGCGCGGTGCTGGTGCGGCGGCATGACTTCATCACGCGCTGCCGCCGGCACCTGCGCGCGGGCACGGTCCTGTTTTTCATCTTCGGCCTCGGCGTGGGGGTGTATGCGTATTCGAGCCAGGGCATCGGCGGTCCGGTGATGGTCTTCGCGGGTTACACGTGGCTGGCGGGTTTTTATTTTGGCGGGCTGATCCTCGCCGTGGTCATGCCGCCGGGCCGGTCAAAGCGCCGGCTCTTCAACGCGCCGCTCCGCTGGTTCGGCAAATACTCCTACGGCATCTACCTGTTCCACCTGCCCGCGCTGTGGCTGACCCACGCGGTGTTGCGTCATCAGGCCCCGCAGCTCGCCAACGCGCAGGACGCCCAGGCCACGCTCCTCGCGCTGGCGGGCACGCTGGTTCTGGCGTTCGTCTCCTACCACGGGTTCGAGAAGCATTTCCTCAAACTCGGCCACCGTTGGAAATACGAGGCCGCCGGCTGATCGTTCCGCCCTCGCCTCAGGATGGCAAGGCGCTCGCGCGGCTCGCCTCGGGAACGATCAACGCGACGAGGGGCGCGTCATTTCCAGTCGTCGGTGCGGAACGGCGTCGCCGGCAGGCCCGCGCCATTTTCCAGACTCCACACCGGATTGTCCGCCCACGCGTAACGGACGGACGCGGGCTTCGGCACGTCCGGCGAAGAGACGATGACCTTGTCGCCTTCGATCTTCGCGTTGGCCCAGATGAATTTCTTGTCCGCGCCCGCGATGGCGAAGCCCTTCAACTCGCCGCCGTGCGCCTTGAGGCCGCCGTCGGTGTGCTTGAAGGTGATGGTCACTTCGCCGCCGCGAATTTTGTGGCTCTTGGGCAGCGGACCCGACGAGGGAAATTCCTCGCGCTCATAAACATCATCGAGCGCCCACAGCGCGAGGCGGCGGCCGACTTCCTGTTTGTTGATCGGATGAATGTTGCCGGCCATGCCGAGGCCGAGCGTGATGGCCATGCCGGTTTTTTTCACGCTGAGCGTCTTGAGCATCTGCTCGCGCACGGTGACCCAGCCGGTGTTTTCGACCGGCTCCGTCTGCGGTGCCTTGAAGTCCGGCAACTGCACCCAGGCAAAAGCGAAATCCTTGTCCCAGCGCTTGCGCCAGTCCTTGATGAGCGATTCGAGCTGCGCGCTGTAGAGATCAGGGAACCCGCTGCCGGCGTTGTGCTCGCCCTGATACCAGACCGCGCCGCGGAGGGTGTAGGGAATGATGGGCGCGATCATGCCGTTGAAAAGATTCGCGGGACGGTTCTGGCTCAGGCGCGGATCCACGGGCTTGCGCGGCGCGCGCGGAGCCGTTTTTTTCTCCGCCTTCGCCGTTGCGGCGGCGATCTTGTAGGCGGCGACCTGCTTGTCGTAGGCGGTCATCAGCTTCTTTTCATCCCACGGCTCGGAGAGTTGTTTCGCCCACGGCTCCTGGACGCGCGCGAACTTTGAACCGCTCTGCGCCTCGGCGCTGATCCACGCCTCGATCGCCGTGCCGCCCCAGGAGGAATTGATCAGGCCCATCGGCACGCCGAGTTTCGCGTGCAACTCGCGGCCGTGGAAATAAAGCGCCGCGGAAAAATTTCCCACCGTCTCCGCCGAGCAGATGACCCACGAGCCTTTGCAGTCGGCCTGCGGCGTGGGAATGGCGTTGGCGCCGACGGTGAACATGCGCAGGTTCGGATGGTTCGCCTTCGCCTTCTCACCTTCAAAATCCTGCGCGCTCGAAACGCGCATCCCCATGTTCGACTGCCCCGAGCCGAGCCAGACTTCGCCGACGAGCACGTCGTTCACCGTGATCGTGTTCTTGCCCTTCACGACCAGCGTGAGCGGACCGCCGGGCTTGAGTTCGGGCAATTCCACCATCCACTTGCCGTCTTTGCCGGCCTTGGTGGATTTCGACTTGCCCGCGATCGTGACGGTGACGGCCTCGCCCGGATCGGCCCAGCCCCAGATCGCGCAGTCCTCCTTTTGCTGAAGGACCATGTGATCGGAAATGATGGCGGGCAGCTTCACATCCGCGCGCGCGGCGGTGGCGAAGGCGAGGAGAGAAACGAGCAGCGCGGAGTGGAGTAGTTTTTTCATGGTGGCGAGTTTGCTAAAGGGACATTTTGAAATTTGGGAAAGATGGGACGCGGGCGACGCTATGAAATTCACCCGGCGGCGTCCACGGATTTGACGGAGCGCGGGCCGTCCCGGCCCGCAGCGTGTCCGAAGTTGGGCGGCGTCCGGGTTGTTCAAGACCCTGCTGGCTGGGGCGGCCGCTGCGAGCCGGGACGGCTCGCGCTCCGCCGTGCTTCCCACGCCCGCGCCGCGGTGCTACACTCCCGCCGTGAATTCGGCCGTCCGTCGGGGCGTCGGTTTTACCGGCTCTGGCGAAGGGAGACGGGCGAAGGCCGGATCAATCGAAACATGAAAACCAATTTCCACGCGCCGCGACTGGAGGACTTGTTCCTCACGCGCCGCGATTTTCTCCAGCGCTGCGGCATCGGCTTTGGCGCGCTCGGGCTTTCCACCATGCTCGGGCAGAACGCGCTCGCCGACGCGATGAAGATGGATTCGCCGCTGGCACCGAAGCAGCCGTATTTCCCCGGCACGGCCAAGCGCGTCATCCACATCTTCGCCAACGGCGGGCCGTCGCAGGTGGACACGTTCGACCCGAAGCCGGAGCTGACGAAGTGGCACGGCAAGCAGTTGCCCGTGCAGCTCCGGACGGAGCGCAAGACGGGCACGGCCTTCGGCACGCCCTACAAGTTTCAGAAATACGGGCAGAGCGGCATCGAGGTGAGCGAACTTTTTCCGCACGTCGCGGAGAGCATTGACGACATCGCGGTGATCCGCTCGATGCACGCCGATGTGCCGAATCACGAGCCGTCGCTGATGTTGATGAACTGTGGCGAGGCACGGCTGCCGCGGCCGAGCATGGGCTCGTGGGTCACGTATGGCCTCGGCACGGAGAATCAAAATCTGCCCGGCTTCATCGCGATGTGTCCCGGCGGTTATCCGATTCAGGAATCGCAGAACTGGCAGAGCGCGTTTCTCCCCGGCATCTACCAGGGCACCTACATCAACACCAAGAACACCGACATCGAGAAGCTCATCGAGAACATCCGCAACAATTACACCTCGCTCAAGGACCAGCGCGAGCAGCTCGATCTGCTCAAGGCGATGAACGAGAAGCACTCGGTCAAACGCCAGCGCGAGTCGCAGTTGGAGTCGCGCATCCAGAGTTTCGAGCTCGCGTATCGGATGCAGATGGATGCGACCGACGCCTTCGACATCAGCAAGGAACCGGAGAGCGTCCGCAAAATGTATGGCGAAGGCACCCAGGCGCGGCAGCTCATGATCGCGCGGCGACTTTTGGAAAAGGGCGTGCGCTTCGTGCAGGTCTGGCACGGCGAAGGCCAGCCGTGGGACAATCACGACGACATCGAGGTGAATCATCGCCGGCTCGCGAAGGAGGCCGACCAGCCCATCGGCGCGTTGCTCAAGGATTTGAAACAGCGCGGGATGTTGAAGGACACGCTCGTCATCTGGGGCGGCGAGTTCGGCCGCACGCCGGTCGTCGAGTTGCCGACGCCCGGCTCGAACCAGGGAAAAATCAACGGGCGCGACCACAACCACCACGGATTCACGATGTGGATGGCCGGCGGCGGCGTGAAGGGCGGGCAAGCCTATGGTGCAACGGACGACTGGGGCTTCAAGGCCACGACGAACCCGGTGCACGTCCACGATTTGCAGGCGACCATCATGCGGCTGCTCGGCTTCGACCACGAGAAGCTCACGTTCCGCTACGCGGGCCGCGACTTCCGGCTCACCGACGTGGCGGGGAATGTGGTGAAGGAGTTGATTGCGTGAGTGAAATGCGGATTCCTCGGACTTCCTCGTTGACAATCTTCTGACGCAGGAGTTTTCTGCGCGTGCGTTTCGATGCATTTCGGCTGAGTGGCCCAAAAGCTAGAAACAATCAACCGACGCAACAGCGTCACAAACTCAAAAGCGTTTCGGCTAGCGATTCGTTTTTGAAGCAGGAACAAAATGAAAGTTAAGCTCCAAAAGTTGGGCGGTGTTCTTTTCGCCGCGTTATTCACCCTCACAGTCTCCAACACCCTCGCGTTCGCTGAGAAGGGCGCCGAATTGCTGATGCGGAACGCGGGAGGTGGCGGATTGAACATCCGCCCGTCGCGACCTCCTTCCCTCGTGGAATCCGCATCCGTCGAGCTTCCCGCCTCTCGGCGTGATGAATGGCTCGCGGCTGGCAAGCGCGGTGACCTTTTTGCGAAGCAGAAAATGGCTGAAGAAATCGGGGAAGATGCCACGCGCATTGTGGCGCGGATGCGCGGACACGCGCCGTTGCTTGCTGAATCTGAACTCCCCCATCACGGCCCGGATTTGCCAACCGTTGACCGTGAAGGCGTCATTCATATTTACGAGTCCAAGGGCGGGAATAGTCAGCTCAAGCCTTCGCGAGGCTATGAGCAGGGCACGCCAGAAAATGCGATTCAATTCTACCGCGAACTTTATCAAAAACCGACTGCTTCGGTTCGGCAGCGTGAGGTTGCGCGCCTGATTCTCGAACGCGCTTCCGAAGGCAAAGTTGTGACTCACGTTGTGCGTGGTCTGCATGACAACGGCAAGCCGACAAGCATTTCAGTTTCAGAGGCGCAGAAATGTTCTGCACAGGCTCGCCAGCTTGCGGCAAACCACCTTGGTGAAATTCACTATCGCGATGAACTCACCCGTTCTGTTTCTGCGCGCCGCATTCCTGTTGTGGCGGACGAAGCGGGCAATGCTGCGAGCAAGGCATCGTCGCTTCGCGGAGCAGCAAAAGGTCTTGGTAAAGTTGCAAAACATGCCGGGTTGGTTGGCTTGGGTGTCGAAATTGGAACCCGTGGCAACGCCATCTACTCCGCTGAGCAAGATTTTGCACGTGGGGCCATAAGCGAGAACGAGCGCTGGGAAGAGCACGCGGCGAACGGAGGCGGAGTTGCCGGTGGAGTGGCAGGCGCGGTGTTGGGGGCAGAGGTCGGCGCGGCGATTGGCGCCCCATTCGGAGGCGTCGGTGCCGTTCCTGGCGCGGCCATCGGCGGGGTCGTTGGAGCCATCGGAGGCGGCTTTGTCGGCGATTGGGGCGGTTCTCGCGCGGGCCGTTGGATGTATCGTTTCTTCAATGATTGAACACTTGAACGGCGCGCCCTTCAAAAAGGGCGCGCCGTTCCTAAAAAATGCCTACTAGAATTTACGAATTGGCAAAGCGTCTCGGCCTAGAATCCAAAGAAGTTTTGCGAGCCGCGAAAGCAATGGGTATTCGTGAAGCGAAAGTTCCGAGCTCGTCACTTGACGATTTCCATGTCGAGAAGCTTGCGAATCACTTTCCTAAACAGAAACCAACCAACACCATCGGGCAAGAGCGCACCACTGCTGTAGATTCTCCCGCACCCGCAAAGCACCAGCCAGTCACGGGTGCGCCTCCAACAGCGAAGCATCAACGGACACCGCCCGCCGTCTCCGAGACGGGAAGCGAACGCGAAACAGTTCCACGCTTGGAGTTCTCAGTTCATGTTTCAGGCACGTGGGCGGCTACGTTTCAACGGATGCTCACATCAGGGAAAATCGAGCTCGCGATTTCGTTTGGATCGGACGCAGGGGAACCACAAACGCGCTTGGCTCTCATTCCTCAACGGGAGCCGGCTGCCGGCAACAAGGTTCAGAAGACACCGATTCAGGTTGATGAGCGGACGCGCACGCTTCTCTTAGCCGCTTACCGCGCGAGCAGCGTCAACAAAGAGGGGCAACCGGTGACGCTGGCTCAATTCGGAGAAATCTTGAAGCGGCTCAACCCCGACTTCAAGCCAGCGGCGCTCGGTGCGTCTTCGCTTACGGAATTGGTGAGGGAACTTGGAGGATTGTTCGAAGTGACAACCGACAATTCATTTCAACCCCCTGTCACCTACGTCCGCGCAAAGACTTCCCAATCGTCTGAACCAATCGGGCAGCAGCGAGAGCAGCCCGTCTTGCCAATCAACCAGCGTTCGACCGGCGGTATCGTGAATCTGAAACCTGGGTTTGGATTCATCAAACCAGACGCTGGCGGCGAGAACATTTTTTTCTCCGCAAGCGAAGTGGAGTATCCCGGCTTCGGCGGCTTGGCGTTGGGCAGTCGCGTGGAATATACTGCCGGCACCAACGACAAAGGGCCATGCGCTCGTCAAGTAAGGCTTGTAGCCTGAGCTCTGACAAATTCGGGCAATGAATCGGCCTGTTTATCAAGGCGTCGGAGATTTGCAGAAAAAGTGACGGCACGATAATTTGTCCGGCAGAAACAAGGTGTGAGATATGACACTTGAACGAATCAAACAGAGAATGCAACTGCTGGAGAAAGACGATGAAGACGAAACAGGATGACGGACTCGAATGGCTGCGGGAAATCCGCCGCCAAATCACCGGCAAACTCGGCAACGACCCGAAGAAGCTGGGCCGCCATTACCGCGCGATGCAACGCCGGTATGCGCAGCGACTCTACAAGCGCGAGGAACTGGTGGCTGGCAAGTGATGAAGTTGTCCGCCGCATGAACCGCCTCCTGTCCATCCGCCTTGCCGTCGGCACCTTCCTGTTTTTGGAGGCGCTGGTGCCGTGCATTTCCGAATCGGCTGAGACCAGGCCCACGCCCGAGCAGACGGAATTTTTCGAGAAGCACATCCGCCCCGTGCTCGTGGAGACCTGCTACAAGTGCCACAGCACCGAGAGCGGGAAATCCAAGGGCAGCCTCCTGCTCGATACAAAGGACGCGACGCTCAAGGGGGGCGACACCGGGCCCGCCGTCGTGCCGGGCGACCTCGACAAAAGTCTCCTCATCAAAGCCGTTCGCTACACCGATTCGGAACTCAAGATGCCGCCCGCGAAGGACGGCGGAAAACTTCCACCCGAAAAAATCGCCGACCTCGAAGCGTGGGTGAAGATGGGCGCGCCCGACCCGCGCACCGGTCCCGCGGTGGCGAAGGCCGGCATGAACATCGAGAAGGCCCGCGAACATTGGGCTTTCAAACCCGTCGCCAAACCCGCCGTGCCCGCGGTGAAGGACAAGTCGTGGGTGAAGAATCCCGTGGATGCGTTCGTGCTCGCGAAGCTCGAAGCCAAGGGCATGAAACCCTCCGAGCCGGCGGACAAGCGCACGTTGCTCCGGCGCGTTTGCTACGACCTCACCGGGCTCCCGCCGACGCCGCAGGAGATGGATGATTTCCTGAAAGACAAATCGCCGAGCGCCTACGAGAAAGTCGTGAACCGCCTGCTCGACTCGCCGCATTACGGTGAACGCTGGGGCCGCTACTGGCTCGACGTCGCGCGCTACGCCGACACCAAGGGCTACCTCGCGGGCGGCGAGGAGCGGCGCTTTGCCTTCTCGCACACATTCCGCGACTACGTCATCAAGGCGTTCAACGACGACAAGCCCTACGACCGTTTCCTCATCGAGCAGCTCGCCGCCGACCAGCTTCCGCTCGGCGAGGACAAGTCCGCGCTCGCCGGCATGGGTTTCCTCACGCTCGGCCGCCGCTTCCTGAACAACACGCACGACATCATTGACGACCGCATTGACGTCGTGATGCGCGGCACGATGGCGATGACCGTCGGCTGCGCGCGGTGCCACGACCACAAGTTCGATCCGATTCCGACGAAGGATTATTATTCGCTCTACGGCGTCTTCGCCTCGTCCGAGGAGCCGGAGGAAAAACCGCTGCTCGGCAAAGTGGTCGAGAACGCGGACTACAAGGATTACCTCAAGCAGAAGGCCGACCTTGAGGAAAAGGAGGAGGCGGAAATCGCCGACGAGGTGAACAAGTTCCGCGCGAAAATCCGCGCCGCCACCGGGGACTATTTGCTCGCCGCGCGCGATGCCGCGAAACTCGGCAAAGGCGACCGGCTCGACACGCTCGCCGGCCAGCGCAAACTCACGACGTCGGTGCTGCAACGCTGGATACCGTTCCTCGACGGGAAAGCCAAGACGCACGACCCGGTCCTCGCGCCGTGGTTCGCCTTCGCCGCGCTGCCGGAAAACGATTTTGCGAAAGCGGCGAAAGAACTCGCCGCCAAAATTTCCGCGAATGCCGATGCTGAAAAGCCGCTGAACCCGGCGGTCGCGAAAGCCTTCGCCGGCGCCGCGCCCGCGTCGCTCAAGGACGTGGCCGCCATTTACAACAAGCTCGTGACCGAGGTGGACAAGGCGTGGACGGATTCGCAGAAGGCCTCCAAGCTGCCCGTGCTGCCGGACAAGAATCAGGAGGCGGTGCGTCAGTTGGTCTACGCCGCGAAGGCGCCCGCGAGCCTCGGCGACGATGAAGTCGATCGACTGCTGCGCAAGCGCCTCAAGCTCGACACCGTGAAGTATCGCAAGCAGATAGATGCGCTCAATTGGACGCATCCCGGTGCGCCCGCGCGCGGCATGGTGCTCACCGACCGGCCGAAGCCGTTCGACTCGCGCGTGTTCATCCGCGGCAATCAGGGCAACCCCGGGCCCGTCGCGCCGCGGCAGTTTCTTGAAGTGCTCGCGGGGCCGGAGCGGAAGCCGTTCAAGCAGGGCAGCGGCCGACTCGAACTCGCCCAGGCCATCGCGAGCAGGGACAACCCGCTCACCGCGCGCGTGTTCGTGAATCGCGTCTGGGGCTGGCATTTCGGGAAGCCGTTCGTGAACACGCCGAGCGATTTCGGCGTGCGCACTGAGGTGCCGGTGCAGCTCGATTTGCTGAACTGGCTCGCGGCAAATTTCACCGAGCAGGGCTGGTCGCTGAAGAAATTGCACCGGCTCATCGTTCTCTCGAGCACGTATCAGCAGGCGAGCGACGTGAAGGCGCGCTACGCCACGCTCGACCCGGAAAACAATCTGCTTCACCGCTTCAACCGCCGCCGGCTCGACTTCGAGGCGATGCGCGACACGCTGCTCACCGCCTCAGGCAAGCTCGACCCCGCGCTCGGCGGCCTGCCGGTGGACATCACGAAGGAGCCGTTCAGCGGACGCCGCACGGTCTATGGATTCATTGACCGGCAGAATCTCCCCGCGATGTTCCGCACGTTCGACTTCGCGAATCCCGACGCGAGCAGCCCGCAGCGTTTCAGCACCACCGTGCCGCAGCAGGCGCTCTTCATGATGAACAGCCCGTTCGTCGTCGGCCAGGCGCGCGAGATTGTGAATCGCCCCGAGGTGAAATCGCGCGCGGGCGACGCGGAAAAAATCCAGGCCCTTTACCAATTGCTCCTCCAGCGCGCGCCCGACGGCGACGAGGTGAAAATGGCGAACACCTTTCTGCAAAAGCAGGCCGAGTTGCAGCCGCGCCAGGCCATCACGCCCGGCTGGCAGTATGGCTACGGCTGGTTCGACCCGCTCGTGAATCGCACGAAGGATTTCCACGCGATCACCAATCTCGTCGGCAAGGCGATGGTGCCCGGCGCGAAATATCCCGACGCGAAGTTTGGCCACGTGAGCGTCACGGCGACCGGCGGGCATCCCGGCGGCACGCCGCAACTCGGCGCGGTTCGCCGCTGGGTCTCGCCGACCGACGGCTTCATCCGCATCGAGGCGACGCTCGCGCACGGCAACAAGGTGGGCGACGGCGTGCGCGGCCGCATCGTGTCGGGCCGCGGCGGAAAGCTTGGCGAGTGGACCGTGTTCAACAACAAGGTGAAGACCGACGTGCCGAAGCTCGAAGTGAAGCTCGGTGAGACCGTGGACTTCGTCGTGGACTGCGTGGGCAACTCGAACTCCGACAGCTTCACGTGGGCGCCGAAGATTTCGCTCGTCGGCGACTACGACACCAGCCTCAGCAAGCGCGAGTGGGACGCGGAGAAGGAATTCAACGCGAAGGAAAGGAAGGCCGCCGTCCCGCTCACCGCGTGGGAAAAGCTCGCGCAGGTGCTGCTGCTCTCGAACGAGCTGATGTTTGTGGATTGAGCGGTTCTCCCCTCTCGACAGCGTAACGCCACTCGGGCGATGCTGGACAACGGCAGACAAAACATAAACTCGACGCTGCTTGCGGCTCCAAACAGGGCAACGTCTGGAACTGTGCAAGTCTTCAATTTGAACAATACCACCGGCAACCTGGTGGCGATGTCGCTGGGATCGGTGACGAACAGCACGCAAATGAGAGCGATGGGTTTTCACCATGACACCGTCCGCTTCTACAGCACGCGTTTGCCGTGAGTTGAATTTACATGCTTCGACCGCCCATGATTCTCTTCTGGTAACACTCGGATCCACTTCAGCGTCGTTAACGTAGACTTGAAAACCATTCTCCTCGCCTCCGCCCTGTTTCTTTCCCTCACCGGACTCGCCGCGGATGCTCCCGCGAAGAAACGCGCGGCACGGGCCGCATTGCCCGAGACGGTCGAAAAGCGGGCCGTCACCGTTTTCAGCGACGGCACGCGGATGGCAGCCGATTTGTATTTGCCGAAGGGACTCAAGTCGGAGGACAAGCGGCCCGCGATTGTGCTCTGTGCCGGCACCGGCGGCACCAAGGTTGGCACGCAGGCGAGGCTGGCGTCGGTCTTTGCGCAGCACGGTTACATCGCGCTCGCGTTCGATTATCGCGGCTGGGGTGCGAGCGAGAGCCAATTGATGGCGGTCGAACCACAGCCCAAGCCCGACGCGAAGAACGAGCTGACAATCAAGGTGAAGGCGCTGCGCTGGCAGATGAATTACACCGATCAGACCGAGGACATTCGCGCGGCGATCAGCTTTGTGGCCGGTGAGCCGAACGTGGACAAGGACCGGATCGGCATCTGGGGCAGCAGTTATGGCGGCGGCCTCGTCACCTGGACTGCTGGAAACGATCCGCGCGTAAAATGCGTCGCCGCGCAAGTCCCCGGCATGGGCGCGCGCGCACCGCAGGCGACGGCCCGGGCCTTCGAGCAGCTCACCAAGCAGTCGCGGGGCGAAATCGAGCCGGTGCCCATCGAGACCGGGAAGATGGGCGGCAAGATGGCGACCTACGAAAACATACGCGTGAACCCGGCCAAGAGCATCGGCTTCAGCGCGCTCGACGCGGCGGCGAAGATCAATGTGCCCGCGATCTTCGTCGTGGCCGAGAACGAGGAACTCAGCAGCAACGCAACCGTGGAGTCCGTCCACAAGGCGCTGGTCGAACGCGGCGTGCCGTCGCGCTACCACGTCATCAAGGGCATCACGCACTACGGCGTCTATGGAGACGGCTTCGACGAGGCCACGAAGGTGGAGCTCGATTGGTTCAATGAGCACTTGAAGAAGGGCCTGCCCGGAAAAGCGGATGCCGGCAAGTAAAGCCCGGCCGCGTCATGCTCCTCCCGCATCGTCCAAAGTCAGATTTCGTGCATCGCCTGCGGAGGTGGATTCACGCGCACTCGTTCATCCTGG
Organism: Verrucomicrobiota bacterium; assembly: GCA_016199935.1. GTDB lineage: Bacteria > Verrucomicrobiota > Verrucomicrobiia > Limisphaerales > JACQFS01 > JACQFS01. Next base: position 17,933 of record JACQFS010000185.1, on the reverse strand, counting down.
CGCTCGTGCTCGCGGCCAACTTCGCCTTGTCGCAGGAAGCGCCACCGCAAATGGAGACGGTCGCCAAAGTTCGCGGGCCGTTCTATTCCGGCAGCATCCGTTGGCGCGACACCAACGACGTCATCGCGCTCAAGGGCATCGTGATCACCGTGGGCGAGGAACGGAATGCTTATGTGTGTTACGACGCGGACCTCGTGCGACTCTCGCTCGGATGGATTGGCGACGGGAAAAAGTTCGGCCTCACGGTGCCGCGCTTTTCCTCGCCGCCGCCGATGGTGCAGGGGACGCCGGTGTTCGGAACGCGCGCCCTTCCCGGCTGGGCGAAGGCCGGCTCGCTCGCGGACCCGCGCGAGAAGGCCCGGGGGCCGTTGCCGAAAGAGTGGGCGCATCACCAGGGACTCTACGTGCACGGCCGGCAGGTCGTGCTAAAATACACCGTCGGCGCGACCGAGTTGCTTGAGTGTCCCGGCTTCGAGCGCGCGGCGGGAATCCCGGTCTTCACGCGCACCATCCAATCGCTGCAACCCGCGCGTGATCTGGCGCTGAACATCCTCTCGATCACCAACGCCCAACTTTCCAAGACGGACGCCGGCGTCATTGTCCGCGATCCCGCCACCGGTCGCGCGACGATGCTCAAGGTCGAAGGCGCTCGCGATGCGGAGTGGGAACTGCGCGACGATTCGGTCGTGCTCAAGTTGGCGACGGTGTCAGCCAACCAACCTTTCCGAATTCTCATCGCATCGTTGGGCGAACCAACTGATGCGGCAAAAAATCCGCTCCGCCTTTCCGCTCCACTGGCTGATCTGCGGCCGCTCACGAAGGGCGGTCCGCCTGTCTGGCCGCAAGCCGTCGTCACGAAAGGCGTGCGCGCCGCCGACACGGCCGCCTACGTCGTGGATCGCATCGCCGAGCCGGCGGAGAATCCGTGGAAGGCCGACATTTTGTTTGGCGGATTTGATTTCTTCTCCGATGGCCGCGCGGCGGTCTGCACGATGCAGGGCGAGGTGTGGGTTGTTTCCGGCATTGATGACTCGCTCGCGAAACTTTCGTGGCGCCGTTTCGCCAGCGGGCTGTTTCAGGGGCAGGGACTCAAGATTGTGAACGATCAGGTTTACGTCGTCGGCCGCGACCAGATCACGCGCTTGCACGACCTCAACGGCGACGGCGAGGCGGACTTCTACGAGAACTTCAACAATGACACGATCGTCTCACCGAATCCGGCCGAGTATTGCCTCGACCTGCAGACGGATCGCGCAGGCAATTTTTATTTCGCCAAATGCGCGCCGTGGTTTCCGAACGTGACGACGCCGCATCAGGGCGTGCTGTTCAAAGTGTCGGCGGACGGCGCTCGCTCGGAGATTATCGCCACCGGTCTGCGCGCGCCCAACGGCATGGCGATTGGCCCGCATGACGAAATCACGATCAGCGACAACGAGGGGCACTGGCAGCCGGCGAGCAAGTTGAACTGGATTCAGCGCGGCGGCTTCTATGGGATGGTTCCCACGGCACAGCGTGAACTGACTTTTCGACGGGACGGCGCAAACTTCACGGCCAACCCGAGCGACCCCGACGAGCGAGCTGCAAAACACTTTCGTGGCTGGGGCACCAATTCACCGATGCCATCGAATTATGACAAGCCCATCGCGTGGCTGCCGATGAACATGGACAATTCCAGCGGCGGCCAGGTCTGGGCCACGGGTGGCAAATGGGGACCGCTGAACGATCAACTTCTCTTCATGAGCTACGGCAAGTGCGCGATCTTCGCCACGCTCCTGCACGATGTCGCCGGGCAGAAGCAGGCCGCGATGGTTCCGTTGCCGCTCAAGTTCGACACGGGCATCATGCGGGGCCGGGTCCATCCGCGCGACGGCCAGGTTTATGTCGCAGGACTGCGCGGTTGGTTGACCAGCGCCGTGCGGCCCGGGGGACTTTATCGCGTGCGCTACACGGGCAAGCCGGCGCATCTGCCCGTGGCCTTCGCCGCCACCCGTCAGGGCGTGCAACTGACCTTCTCCGATCCGCTGGATGCGAAGTCCGTGGCGGACACCGGCAACTACGGCGTGGAACGTTGGAACTACTATTGGAGCGGCACCTACGGCTCGAAGCACTACTCGGTGAGTCATCCGCGAGAAGTGAAACATGACGCTCTCGAAGTCGCTGCCGCGCATTTGTCGGCCGATGGCAAAACCATTTCGCTCGCTATCCGCGACATGCGACCCAGCGACCAGTTGCTTATCAAACTCAGCCTCGACGCCGCCGATGGCACGCCCGTGAACCGCGAGGTTTACGCCACTGTGCCCGTGCTGGAGGCAGCGGAGAAATGAGCGGCGGAGCCTTTCATCGATGGCGGCAAAATTGTATGATGAAACCCAGGCCATGAATAGACTCGTTCTTTTGCTACTGGCGGCCATGACCTTAGCCGTGCAAGGCGCAGTCCAGCCTTCCTACCAGCAATCGTGGAGTGCGGGGGTGACCGATACCAACGGCAACTTGCTCTACGGCACCGAGACCATGTTTCTGACGCCCTACAAGGGGAAGCTGTTTGCGGGCACCAGCAATTGGACGGAAACCAATGCCACGCTGCAGGCCTGTCAACTGTTGGTGCTCGATTCGCCAAATGGCACTTGGCGGCAACTCTATAAATTCACCACGGCCAACACCCGGTTCAATTCCCTGATCACCGTGACGTTTACGACGGACGCCGCTGGAAACCCCGTTGCGCCAGTCACCATGCTGCTGGCGGCTCCCAACCGGTCCGTTGCGGGAACGGTGCAAGTCTTCAGTTTGAACGACACCACCAGCAACCTGGTGGCGATGCCGCTCGGCTCGGTGACGAATGGCACGCAAACGCGAGCGATGGGCTTTCACCATGATTCTGTGACCGGGGTGGACATGGTCTTCGCCGGCAATGATGACCTGGGCGTGTTCACGGGAGCCTACAATCCATCGGTGACCGGCCGGATTCAGTGGCAGACCAACGCGAGCGAACTGGCGGTCCCCTCCGGCGAACGAGTCATGGCTTTCGCCGACGTCAACGGCATCTTTTATTGCGCCACTTCCAAGCACATTTATCAGCGGACCGACGGTGTCTCGCCAACGTGGCAGTCGATTTATTACGCTCCCACTCAAACCAGTGCTACGGGCATTCGCGGGCTGACGGCGGCGCCAAACGCCTCCGGAACAGGCCAGGTGCTGCTATTCCTGTCACTGAACGTGGTGCGCCACCTCGATCCGGCGAACGGCAATCAGGAAACGATCGAACAGGATATGACGGACCTGTTGACCCAGAGTTGGGGGCATCCGGTGAACTATGTGCTCGGCGCTTACAACAACTTTCTGCCCTACACCAACGCGGCGACGGGAGAATCCGTCTTTTTGTTTGGGTATGAGACGGCCATCAAGCCCTCGGACCTTCTGGCTAATCCGCAACTGCGAATCTTCCAAGCGCCGCCCGGCTCCGGAAACTACTTTCCTGACGGGCACTTTTGCATACGTCTTGCGAATACGAACGGGCTGAGCTTCGAGTTAAGGCAGATCGCCGACCCGCGTCTGCCGACTCTCGTAAGCACCCGGACGATCTGCGTTTCGCCCTTTGCGTCCGACCAGGGGAACGTCTTCTACTTCGGCGGCTTTGACTGCAATTCGGAACCCTCGCACAACACCGCTTGGATTTATCGGGGGAGCAATGTGTTCGGGGCCATGCTCAACGACGACACCGCCAGCACCGCGCAAGGGACATCCGTGGACATTGACGTGCTGAACAACGATCCCCAATCCTATGCGCTCCAAAGCGTCGGCCCCGCGCAGCGCGGCACGACCAGCATCGTCGGCGGAAGAATCCGCTACACACCGATCACGAATTTCCTCGGCACCGACACCTTTACCTACCACGCGAGCGATGGCGTGCATTCGGCGAGCGCGAACGTCAGCGTTTCGGTGAACGCCTTCGACGGCAGCTACCGATTCCCTTTCAATCAAAGCACCGGCCTCACGGCGCTTGCGGCCGACGGAACGCACACGGCCACGCTCAACAATTTCACCAACAACCCCGCGCAGTGGGTCGCGGGCCGCCTCGGCAGCGATCACGCGCTGCAGTTTGACGGCCTCACCAATTACGTGAGCGTGAACAGCTTCACCGGCATCCTCGGTGCCGGCGACCGCACATGCGCCGCCTGGGTGCAGACGACCGCCAGCGGGACGAATTTCCCCGTCGTCTCGTGGGGGCCGAACACCTCCGGCAACAAGTGGCAGCTCAACATGAACAGTGCGGGGCGGATGCGCGTGGAAATTTCCAGCGGAAGCGTGGTCGGCACGACGATCATCAACGACGGGAACTGGCACCATGTCGCCTGCACTTTCACCAACAACGGCAGCCCGAACGCGTCGAACATTTTGCTCTACGTGGACGGCGCCCTCGAAGCGCTGACCGCCGTCACACCCCTGGCCCTGAACACCACCGCGAGCGGCAATGTGAAGATCGGCAGCGACAACCAAAGTCGTTTTTGGAACGGCGCGATTGCCGATGCGCGCATCTACAACCGTGGATTGAGCGCCGCCGAAATCGCGGCCCTGTCCACCGATGCCACCACCACCAGCGCGCTCGATTGGAACAGCCGCTACTTCCCCGGCGCACTGGCCAACTGGACTGCCGACGATGACGGCGACGGCTTCAATCGTCTGCAGGAATACGCCCTCGGTGGTCAGCCGCTTGTTAACGAAGCCACGCTTCTCAGCTCTCCGATCGTGGTTTCCAATCGCTACCGCTGGAGCATCCCGCAGCGCCGTCCCGTCACGACCACTGCGACCTACGCGGTTGAATGCTCGAGTGACCTGGTCAATTGGAATGTCCCCGTCAACTTCCTCGGCACCTCGCCGCTGAATGCCGACTTTGAAACTGCTTGGTATGAGGCCACCGCACCGGTGAGCGGGGCAACGAATCTCTTCCTGCGAGTGCGCGTGTCCCAGCCGTGATGGATGGCGATGGCAGGGCGCACCAGCCTCAGCAAGCGCGAGTGGGACGCGGAGAAGGAATTCAGCGCGAAGGAAAAGAAGGCCGTCGTTCCGCTCACCGCGTGGGAAAAGCTCGCGCAGGTTCTGCTGCTCTCGAACGAGCTGATGTTTGTGGATTGAGGAGCGCGGCTGCGCCCCAACGGGTCGTATGTGGGTAGCCACGGGTGAACGGAGTGAACCCGTGGAACTCGTTCCTCACGAATCACCCCGCCCCGGCGGAGCGGACGAGCTTTCCGTGCGTCACCCGAGCAAACCTTCGACCCAAGCGAAATAAAGGTTGATGCCCCTTCGTGTTGCGGCGGATTGCACAATGCCTGGTGCTGCTTGCACTCCGAATAATTTAAGGAATTCGGAATAGTCCTTAAATCCGGTTCGCTTTTGGCTGAAGGAATGAACCAACATCACGGCGCGGGCGGCGGCGAATGTCTCAGCGGCCAGCAGAGCCGAAGCTGTGCGATGGAGCAATTGGTAACGGATGCTGTCCAATTGCTCGCTTCTCAAACCCAAGCACTCGGTGAGGAAGTGCAGTCGCTCCTGCTTTCCCTGCGTGTCCTTTTGGCGCCAATCAGACACCAACTCTCCAAAGCTCTCCTCCACCTTGCCTTCAACGGCGACAACGACCAGCTCGCGCCCAGAGCGAGCGACAACCATCAAATCAGTCTGCGACGGTCGGCGTGTGACCGGCGGTATCTGAATTTTGAATTCGGGAAAGCCCGCCACGAACTCCAAGCCACGGAAGACCGGACTGTCCGAAGATTGAAAGGCCGCGTTGACCTCTGACGGAAATCCGCCGGCTGATTCCCAACTTATCGCCAGTGACTTTGCCGAATAGCCATCACGCCAGTGTTTGCTTGGGTCGGCGAGCAGGCTTTTCCAGCACTCCGCTGACTTCGTGGGCAGATAAAAGTTTTTCATGTGATTGGCGCGATTGGGCGTTCGACTTCACTCCCGGGAGAAATACAGGCAGGCGTGAGTTGAGGCGTTTCTTCGTCAGGCCTAAAGACGTGGAAAGCGTCCTCGCCCGGTTTCCGCCAAAGAACTCGACCACACTCGGGACACTCGAAGAGGAACCCTTCGCTCTCCACAATCGTCAACATGCAATCAACCCACTTGTCCACCTCGGGGCCATCCGCTTCCGCTCCCAGATATTCTTCCGGGATTGCACGCTGCTGGACGTGCGCTTCGATGATTTGGTCGAGAGCAGCGTCCTGAATCGTGACCCATCCAGCTTTTGAATCGTGCGAACGATTGTGAACGAATCCGCACGGGCAAGTTATTTCGTGCATGGCGCTATTAGACACGCGGGTGAATTCCTGTGAAGGATTATTCCGTCAACCCACCGCGCTCCGTTACGTCGGATACACCCACGGCGCGCGGTAGGGGCGGCTCATGAGCTTGGTCGCCTCGGCGTCGCCGATGATTTGTTCCTTTGCGCCGTCCCAGTTGATGCTGCGGCCGACGCGCCACGAAATCATCCCGAGCAGTGGCAGCACGGAGGCGCGGTGCGCGAGTTCGATGTTCGCCACGCCTTTGCTCCGGCCCTCGATGGCGTTGATGAAGTCCGCCCAGAGCAAAGTGAGATTGTGGCCGTCGGGTTCCTGAAGCTGCGCGTCCTCGTGGAGGGTTTTGTCTTTGCCGTTCGCCGGATAAAAAGTCCAGCCGTCGCGCCAGCCGATGTGCAGCGTGCCTTTCTCGCCGTAGAAGTAGGCGCCGATCTTGTGCTTCTCCGCGTTGTTGTCGGCGAAGCGGCGGTGCTCCCACGTGCAGGTGAACTGCTCGAACTCATACACCGCCACCTGATGATCGGGCGAATCGCTCGTCTGCTCTCGGTCGTTCAGCACGGCGTCGCCGCGCACGGGGCGGCCGGCGGTGGAGAAGACGCGCTTGGGGTATTGCTCGCCGCTCCACCAAAGAACCTGGTCGAGCCAGTGCGGACCCCAGTCGCCGAGTTGGCCGTTGCCGTAGTCGAGGAAGTTGCGCCAGCCGCCGGGATGGAGGCGCTTGTTGAACGGCCGCTTCGGCGCGGGGCCGCACCACATTTCCCAATCCATGCTCTTGGGCACGGCTTCGTTGGGCGACGGATTTTCAACGCCGCCACCGCCGTGCGCGAAGAGGCGGACCATGCCGACTTTGCCGACCGCGCCGCTTTTCAGAAATTTCATCCCGCTCACGTGATGCGGCCCGATGCGGCGGTGCATCCCGACCTGCGCGACGCGGCCGCTCGCGCGCGCGGCGGCGAGCATGGCGCGGCTCTCGTTGATGGTGTGGCCGGTGGGCTTCTCGACGAAGACGTGCGCGCCCGACTTGAGCGCGGCGATGGTGTTGAGCGCGTGCCAGTGATCGGGCGTGGCGATGATGACGATCTCGGGCTTGTCCTTCGCGAGCAGCTCGCGGAAGTCGCGGAAGGTTTTCGGCTGCGCGCCGCTGAGGTCGTTCACTTGCTCGGCGGCGAGTTCGAGAATGTTCGCGTCGGCATCGCACAGTGAGGTGACATTCACGCGTCCGCTCTTCATCGCCTCCTTCAAAATATTTTTGCCCCACCAGCCGGTGCCGATGAGCGCGGTGCGGAATTTTCCCCCCGGCTCCGCGCCGCGGAGGATGCAGGGCGCGGCGGCGAGGGCGGCGGAAGTTTTGAGGAAATGGCGGCGCGTGAGATTCATAAACATCGGCTGTCGGAGGGACGAGCTACGCGAGTCCCGGAGTTTCGTCACGTTCCTTTTTCAAATGGGGACTCGCGCAGCCCGTCCCTCCGAGGGTCAGCGCTTTCGCAAATCCACCACGGCCACATCCCCGCGGCCGTTACGGCAGTAGAGGAGGCCATTGGCGAGCACGGGCGCGGTCCAGCATTTCCCGCCGAGCACCTGCGCGCGCGCGGTGGGCTGGAAGCCGTCGGGTGAAGCAGGGGCGATGGTCAGCTCACCCGTGCCGCCGAGCGCGATGAGTTTGCCGTCGGCCACGATGACCGAGCCGGAACCGAAACGCGGCTGCGACCATTTCTCCGCGCCGGTCGCGAAGTCGAGGCACTTGAGCGACGCCTTCTCCGTCGTGTCGCCGTCCGCGCCGTAGAGGTGGCCTTGGAAAAGCACGGCGCCGTTCAACTGCGTGTGAAACATTTTCGTTTTCCAAATCTGCTTCGGCCCGTCCGCGCCCAACTCGAAGAGCGCGCCGCCCTTGCCGTAGCCGGTGCAGAGAAAAATCTTGTCGCCGTCCACGATGGGGTCGCTGGCGTTGACGCCGTATTCGGTGAGCCACTTGATGCGCCAGGCTTCCTTGCCGTCGCGGAGATTCACGGCCACGTAGCCCGCGCCGGTGCCGAGGAGTGCGAGCCAGTCGTTGCCGCGCTTGACGGGCAGCGGCGTGGAGTAGCCGGCGTTTTCATCGGCGGATTGCCAGATTATTTTTCCCGTGGCCTTGTCGAGCGCGAGGCCGGCTTCACCGACATTCAGCACGAGCAGATTTTCATGCGCGAGTGGCGCGCCCGCGAAGCCCCAGTCGGGGATGCGCACGTTCGTCTCGTCCTGCACGCGTTTTGACCAGACGATTTTTCCGCTCGCCGCCTCGAGGCAAAAAACATCACCCCAGCGGCTCAGCGTGAACACACGCTCGCCGTCCACTGTCGGCGTGCCCGTGGTGCCGCCTTCAAAAAATTTGTCACCGAGGTCCGCCGGGTAGCTGTGCTTCCACAACGCCTTGCCGGTCGTCGCGTCGAAGGCGAACACGGTGTCCTTTCCCGCGGCGTGGCCCATCGTGAACGCGCGTCCCTTCGCGACGACGAACGATGAGAAGCCCAGCCCCACCTTCGCCTGCCACGCGATGGCCGGGCCGCCGGCGGGGAATTTTTCGGGCACGCCGGTCTCGGCGGAGACCCCGTTGCGCTGCGGCCCGCGCCAGTAGGGCCAGTCGGCGGCGTGGATCGAGCCGGTGCAAGCGGCGAGCGCGGCGAGGAGAAAAAATATTTTTGGAGACATGACGCGGAACATTTTCGCAAAGGGGACGGCGCGAGGCGAGCCTTTGTTCACGGGGAGTCGAGTTGGAGGGGGAGCGGGCCGGGATTGGTTTTGGATTGTCTTACGGTGAACAACTTCCAAACGATTCCACTTTACCTCAGGCCTGATTTCGTATTGAAATAGTCACAACACCCTTTGCATGAAAAACGGTTTCAAGTCCGGATACGGTTCTGTCCTGATTGAAAGAATTCACGCTGTGCGCGATTCCTCAGGTCGCGCTCCCCTCAGTCCCTCCCCTCTGCAACCCAAAAACCCAACGCCATGAACAATACCACCCACACCGCCCTCCGTGTCGCGTATCATCGTTTGGCCCTGCTCGCCCGACGCGGTTGCCGCGCCGGCCGGCCGTTCGGCAAACTCGCGCTGACGTGCCTGCTGGTGACGTATCTTTCCGCGCCGCCGCTGTTCGCGGCGAGCGCCACTTGGAATGGGGACACCCTCGCGTCCGACGTGTATTGGTCAACGCTCGGCAACTGGGGTGGTGCCGCGTCCGTGCCCGGCACGGGCGACACCGCCACGTTCGATAACGCGGGCAACGGCTACACGACCATCGATCTGGGCGGCGGCGTCACCATCACCGTCCTCTCCTTCGACACGGCGAGTGCGGCGGCCTACACCATCGGCGCCGGTGCGGTCGGCAGTCAGACGCTCACGTTGGATAATGGTGGCTTGATCACCAACGCCTCCACCGTGGTCAACAATCAGTTGATCAACGCCGCCGTCGTGCTCGGTGACGCCACGGCCTCCACCTACACCATCGGCAACGCCAGCCTGTCCAGTGTCCTCACCATCGCGGGCGGCATCTCCGGCGGGACGGGCGGCGCAGCCGGGCTCAAGACGCTGGCGGTGACCGGTGCCGGCACCACGATTCTCTCGGGCATCATCGCCAATGGCGGTTCCCTCGGTTTGGGCATCACCAAGGACGACACCGGCACCCTGACCCTCTCGGGCGCGAACACTTTCACCAATGGCGTGACGTTGAACGCGGGCACGCTCAACATCAACAAGTGGGCCGCGCTGGGCAATGGCGGCGGGACCTTCACCATCAACGGCGGCACGCTTGACAACACGAGCAGCACGATCGTCTTCACCACCAACCAGCCGATCAGCCTCAACGGCGACTTCGCCTTCACCGGCACCAAGAACCTGACTCTCGGTGTGGGCGCGATCACCCTCGGCACCGCCGCGGGAGCCAGCCGCACGATTACGGTCAACGGGGGCAAGCTCACGCTCGGCGGCGCGATCGCGAACGGCACCACCGCCACCAACCTCGTCAAGGCGGGCAGCGGTGAACTGATCCTCGGCACCGTCAACACCTTCACGGGCGCCATCACGAACAATGGCGGCACGCTGACGATCGCGGCCGGGCAGGCCGTCGCCGGCGGGGTGACGTTGAACGCGGGCCTCTTGAACCTCAACAGCACGGCCGGCCTCGGGGTCGCCGGCTCGACCTTCACGATCAACGGTGGCACGGTTGACAACTCCAGCGGCGTGACCAAGACGCTCACCGCCGACAACCCGATCTCGATCGCCTCGGACTTTGCCTACACCGGCTCCCAAATCCTTAGCGTCGGCATCGCCGTCGGGACCGTCACGCTGAACGGCGCGGCGGGCGCACGCACGATCACGGTCAACGCGAACACCCTCACCCTGCCCGGAGTCATTACCGACGGCACCGCCAACAGCCTCGTCAAGGCGGGCAACGGCACGCTCATCCTCTCCGGCACGAACAACCTCTTCACCGGCAGCGTGACGGTGAACGGCGGCACGCTGACCATCTCGAGCACCAACGCGATGGCCGGTGGCGTGACCCTGAATCCCGGTGCCACCTTGAACATCAACAACTGGTTCTCGCTGGGGCAGGGGGCCAACACGCTGACGATCAACGGCGGCACCCTCGACAACACCAGCGGCGCGGCGCGGATCATCCAGTCCAACGCGGCGCTCACCGTCGTCATCAACGCCGACTTCGCGCTCGCCGGCGGCAGCGGCACCACGCACGACCTGAGCTTTGGCCCGCTTGCCAGCGCCAGCCTCGGCACCGCCGCCGGGGCGAGCCGCACGATCACCGTCAACGGCAACAACGCCGGCAACCTGGGCAATCTCACCATCGCCAGCATCGGTGACGGCACCACAGCCACCAACCTCATCAAGAGCGGCGTCGGTCTGATCACGATTACCAACGGCACCTACACCGGCGGCTTCACCCTCAACGCCGGCACGGTGAACATCAACGGTGCGACGGCGCTCGGCAACGGCGCGGGCACCTTCACCATCAACGGTGGCACGGTGGCCAACACCTCCCCCGCCGCCGTCTCCAACGCGAACAACAATCCCGTGACGATCAACTCGGATTTCAACTTCAGCAGCACGCGCAATCTCGACTTGGGCACTGGCGCGGGGACGCTCGGCACGGCGGCCGGCGCCAGCCGCACGATCACCACGGACAGCGCCACCAACATCATCACCCTGACGCTCGGCGGTGCCATCGGCAACGGCAGCACGGCCACTCAGCTCATCAAGGCCGGCTACGGCACCTTGACGCTGTCCGGAGCGAACGGCTTCACGGGCGGCGTGACGCTCAACAACGGCCGCTTGAACATCAATAATGCGGCCGCGCTCGGCACGGTGGCGGGCACCTTCCTGATCAACGGCGGCTCGATCAACAACACCAGCGGATCGGCGGTCACGCTCACCGCCAACCAGCCCGTCACGCTCAACAGCGACCTGACTTTCGTCGGCGCCAGCGCGCTCGACCTCGGCTCGGGCGCCGTCTCGCTCGGGAGCAGCGCCGGGACCAGTCGCACCCTCACGGTCAACGCCAGCACGCTCACGCTGGGCGGCATCATTTCCGATGGCACCACGGCCACCAGCCTCGTCAAGTCCGGCCCGGGCAACCTCGTGCTTTCCGGCGCGAACACTTACTCCGGCGCGACGGTCGTCAACGGCGGCGTGCTGCAGTTGAATGGCGCGACCTCGCTGCCCGGCGGCATCGATACGGCCGTCGGCGCCGGCGAAAGTGCCCTGAGCCTCAGCGGGGGCGTGCTCGGCCTTGGTGCGGGAGACTTCACCCGCGCGTTGGGCGCCGGAGCGGGTCAGGTGCAGTTCACCGCCAACGGTGGCTTCGCCGCGTTCACCGCGGATCGCAATGTGAACCTCGGCGGCGCGTCTGCCGGCGTCACGTGGAACAGCGGCAGCTTCGTTCCCACCGGCTCCACGTTTGTCCTCGGCGCGACCAACGCCGACAAGACCATCACTTTCCAGAATCCCATCGCGCTCAACGGCGCCGCGCGCACGATCCAGGTGGTTGACGGGTCGGCGGCGATTGATGCGGCCATCACCGGCGCCCTGACCGGTGTCGGTTCCAGCGGTTTGATCAAGACGGGTGCCGGCACCTTGGCGCTGACGGCCAACAACACGTTTACGAGCAACACGGTGGTGAATGGTGGCCGCGTGATTTTGTCCGGTGCCAGTGGTGCGTTTTCGGGAACCACGGGGGTGACGGTTACCGGGGCCAACTCGATCCTGACCCTCACCAACGGCGTGGGTGCGAGCAACTCGGATCGTCTCAACAACGCGGTCGGGACCACCAACTCGCTCGCCTACGGCGCCACGTTGAACTTCATCAACGACGCCAATGTGAACACCTTCACCGAAAACGCCGCGGCGCTCAACCTCGCGGGCGGTGCGGCCACCATCTTCCTCGATCAGACGGCGGCCAACGGCACCAACGTCCTGACCTTCACCAACATCACCCGCGTGACCAACGCGACCCTGCTCTTGAGCGGCACCGGGCTGGGCACCAATGGGACCACCGGACGCAATCAGATCATCGGCAGCAGTGTGCTCACGAGCACCTTCAGCAATTACAATGTCGGCGGTTTTGCCAGTAACAACGGGATCATTCCCTGGGCGCTCATCCAGGATGGGGCGTCATATTTCCTGGCGACGGGCGGCGGCACCGGAACCAATGTCATCCGGTTCACGAACTATTACACGGGCACCACCTGGACCAATCCGGTCTCGACCACGAACTTCCGTCCTTCCGGCACGGTGGTGATCCCCCTTGGGCCACCCAACCGGACCAACAACTCCCTGGTCCTGGATAGCGGCGTGAACCTCGACGCCAGCACGCCGGTTACGAACGTCACCCTGACCTTGGTCTCCGGCTTGATCGTGCAGACCGGCGGCACGAGTTCGATCTCCACGAACGCGACCAGTAATTCAGTCATTTTCGCCTTTGGGGCGAAGGAAGCCGTTTTGAACATCATTGGCACCCTGCAGATTCCCAAGCTGGTGAACACCGGCAACTTCACCGGCACCGGCGGCGTGACCAAGACCGGCCCGGGCACGTTGCAGATGGGCTCGGTCAACACCGCGGGGCCGACGATTCTCAATGGTCAAGTTGCCAACACCGGCACGCTGAACCTGAACCAGGGTGTGTATGAGGCGTTTGTTGGCGCCAACACCGCGCTCAACACATTTATTGGCATCAACTTCAACGGCGGCAACCTCACGACCCACGCCACCGGCAACATCAACTACGGGGTTCTCCCCTTGATCATCAACGCCGACACCACGCTGACCTTGGATCGGATCACCCAGTCCACTGGTGCCGGCACCGGCGTGAGCTTTGGGTTGATCACCAACAATGGCGCCGGGGCCGTGTTCACCATCGCGGCCGGGGCGAGTGTGACGAGCGGCACTCAGAACGTGACCAACCGCGATGGCATGACCCTCAATGCCCCGCTGACCCTCAATCTGCTGGGCAACGGTGCGGGGGCCGTCGCGCTCCGGCTCACGAACGTCACGGACAACGGCGGCGGCTACGCGATGACCGTGCGCGGCAACGGCAACCTCCTGCAGTTCGCGGGCGCGCTGTGGACCAACTCCGGTGGGATCATTCTCGACTCGAACTACACCGGCACGGTTACTTTGAGCGAGCCCAACGCCGCGTTGACCGGCCCGCTCACGGTGAACTCCGGCACGCTCACGGCCTCCGGGGCTCAGGGCAGCACGGCCGCGACGGTCAACGGCGGCATCCTCACCCTCTCCGGCGCGCAAAGTTTCACGAGCGGCGTGACGCTCAACGGCGGGTTGCTCAATCTGAACAACGCCACGGCGCTCGGCACGGCGGGCTCCACCTTCACGATCAACGGCGGCACGTTCAACACCTCCGCGGCGACGAGCAACTTGAACAACAATCCGCTGGTCATCAATGGCGATTCCACTTTCATCGGCACCGCCGTGCTTGATCTGGGCACCGGCGCCACCACGCTCGGCACCAGCGCCGGAACCAATCGAACCATCTCCGCCGTCGCCACCGCCCTGACCCTGAGTGGCAACATCGCCAACGGCACCACCGCCACCGGCCTGATCAAGCAGGGGGCCGGCGTGCTGGCCCTGAACGGCGCGAACACTTTCACGGGCGCGGTGACCGTAAACAACGGCACCCTGCGTCTGGGTAACAACAGCGCCCTCGGCACCACGGCCGGCGGCATCACGGTCAATTCCGGCGCCACGCTCGACCTGACCAACAACACCGCCATCACCGGCGAATCCCTGACCCTCGCCGGCTCGGGCATGCTCACCAGCACCGGGGGCGTCAACATTTGGGCCGGCCCCATCACCGTGAACAACAGCGAATTCAACGTCTCCACCGGCAGCGATCTCACGCTCGCCGACGTGGTCACCGGCCCGGGCGGTGTGGAAAAAACCGGCAGCGGCATCCTCCGCGTCGCCAACACGGGCAACAACTACACCGGCACCACCATCGTCAAGGCCGGCACGCTCATCGCGGTGTCGAACGCGCCCGTCAGCGCCAACGGCACCTTCGGCAATTCCGCCGCCGCCGTCCTGCTCGGCGACAGCCAGGGCACGGCCGTGGCCGCGCTCTTCGCCAATTCCGGCGCGACGGTGGATCGCGACGTGACGGTGCAGACCGGCAGCACGGGCACGAAATACCTCGGCAGCGACGGCACGACCGGCACGGCGACGTTCACGGGCGCGATCACCCTGAATGACAACCTC
This sequence comes from Verrucomicrobiota bacterium, assembly GCA_016199935.1. GTDB lineage: Bacteria > Verrucomicrobiota > Verrucomicrobiia > Limisphaerales > JACQFS01 > JACQFS01. The sequence goes on along the minus strand of JACQFS010000185.1, from coordinate 2,886 downwards.
ATCCTGACCAACGTCGTCGGCGGCCCGCTCCTCATCAGCGGCCTCATCAGCGGCTCCGGCAAGTCCCTCACCAAGCTTGGCTCCGGCAGCGCGACGCTCACGGCGGCCAACACCGCCAGCGGCACGCTCACCGTCAGCGGTGGCGACCTCATCCTGAGCGGCGTCAACGGCAGCCTCACCCCCTCGACCATCGTGGCCGGCTCGATCACGGTCAACTCCAGCCTCCTCGGAACCTCGTTGCAAGTGACCAACACCGCGGCGGCGAACAAGCAGGATCGCCTCGGCGGCAACGCCACCCCCATCACCATCACCACCGCCGCCGGCAACACGGCGACCCTCAGCGTCCTCAACGACGGCTCGGCGAACACCTTCCGTGAAAACCTCGGCCCGCTTACGCTCACCGGCGCCGCCGGCAACATCGTCATCAACACCACGCGGGCGATCGGCGGCGTGTCGCAACTGACCTTTGCCTCGTTGACGGGGCCGGGTGCGGGCTTCGCGCTCACGTTCAACGGTTCCGGCCTGGGGGAAACGTTCAGCGTGGAAAACGAAATCTCCTTCATCGCCCAGCCGTCGCTCACCGGCGGCATCATCCCTGGCGCCACGATCAACGGCACCGACAACGCGACCGTGCTCTTCGATGCCAACGCCAACAACGGCGCGGGCGCCTACGCGCTCGTCATCTCGACTCTCTACGACACCAACTTCACCCAAACCTTCCCGACTGCCCAGGATCCCACGTCCAACGCGGCGCCTTTCACCACGACCTGGGTCTCCGGTGTGAACGCGAATCCCTACGGGCCGGTCCGCCTCCTCACGCAACGCCAGATTAACTCGCTCAAGCTCACCTACGGCAACGCGAGCGCGTATGACGCGGTGAACTACCCGGCCAGTCTCGGCGTGGTGGATCTCAACGGGCTGAATCTCTACCTCGAAAGCGGCACGCTCAAGGCCAGCCTGACCAACCAACTCATCGAGGACCGGGTGGGCGGCGGCAAGCTCATCGCCGGCAGTTCCGCCGGCCCCGCCGGCCCCACCAAGAATCTCTCGATCAATGTCTCCACCAACACCGGGGGCGCGCCGGGCATGCTGACCATCTCCGCGGTCATCGCCGACAACGGTGCGTTTCACTCGAACAACGTCATCAAGACCGGCATCGGCACGCTGATGTTCAGCAACGTCAACACCTACAGCGGCGACACCATCCTCACCGACGGCACCCTGCAGCTCGGCGTCTCCGGGGCGATTCCCGACGGCGCGGGCAAGGGCAACGTCAGCCTCACCCCCACGGCCAAGCTCGATCTTTTCGGCAACAACGAAACGGTCAACGGCCTGTCCGGCACCGGCATCGTGGACAACACGGGCGGCGGCACTTCGACGCTGACCGTCGGCGGCAACGACATCGGCAGCACCTACGGCGGCGTGCTCCAGAACACGTCCGGCCTCCTCGCCCTGTTGAAGACGGGCGTCGGTGTTTTCATCCTCACCAACGCCAACACCTTCAGCGGCGCGGTCAACGTGAACCAGGGCGTGTTGAGCGCGCGGAACAGCACCGCGCTCGGATCTTCTTCCGGGGTCGCCGTCGCGGCCGGGGCGCAGTTGCAGATCCAGAGCAGCATCTCCGTCACGCGGGCGCTCACGCTGAACGGACTCGGCACCAATGCCACCACCGGCGCGCTGCGCAGTGTCTCCGGCACCAATGTCTGGTCCGGCGCGGTCACGCTCGGTTCCGCGTCGCGCATCAACACGGACGCGAACTTCATGACGCTCTCCGGTGGCATCAACAGTGGCGGCAGTTTCGTGCTCACCCTCGGCGGCGCGGGCACGACGACGAACCTGGGCGTCATCGGCGCCGGGGTGTCTGCCATCAACCGGGACGGCGCCGGCACCCTCGCGCTCGGCGGGGCCAACGCCTTCACGGGTGACATCAACATCACGAACGGCAACATCCGCCTGCTGGCGTCGGGCGTCATTCCTGACGGCGCGGGCGTCGGCAACGTGGTCTTCACCAATTTCTCGTCCGGCGTTTACACCAACAACTCGCGCCTGGATTTGAACGGGTTCAACGAAACGATCAACGGACTGTGGGGCGGCTTTGGGAGCAACTCGGTCGTGGAAAACACCGTCGGCAACGTCACGCTCACCGTGGGCGCGAACAACACCACGTCCGAATACTATGGCGCGATGACCAATGCCGCCGCCGCCACGTTGAACCTCACCAAGCTCGGCACCGGCATGTTCACGCTCGGCACCAACTTCCGCGGCACCGGGGTCATCACGGTGCAGGACGGCGTGCTGCGCGCGATCGCCGGCAACGTGAATGCGCTCGGCAGCGCGGCCACGCTCCAGTTGAACGGCGGCGAGCTCCAGCTGGCCAACGACACCGCCCGCGCCTACGCGCGCAACACGACCGTTGGCGGAAATGCGATCATCACCGTGGACCGCCTCACCGCGGGCGGCGGCGGCCTCACCCACTCGCTCAACAACCTCTCCATCGGCGCGAACACGCTGACGGTTCAATCCGGGACGGCCGCCATCGCCGGCGCCACCAACGGCCTTACGTTCGGCAGCACCGTGTTGACTGGCGCGGCGACCTTCAACGTGCTCAAGGGCGTCGCTCCGGTGGTCGGCACGATCCTCACGCTGGGCGCGGTGAACAACGGCGGCTTCAACGTGACCTTTGATGGCACGGGCACCAACGTGCTCAGCGGCATCATCAGCGGCGCGGGCGGTGTGATCAAGAACGGTGCCGGTCTCGCCTCGCTCACCGCCGTGAACACCTACGGCGGCGACACGACGGCTAGTGCCGGCACGCTCAAGATTGGTGTCGCATCGGCGATCCCCAACGGCGTCGGCAAAGGCAACGTGACCGTGGACGGCACGCTG
>JACQFS010000184.1 GCA_016199935.1 Verrucomicrobiota bacterium | reverse complement strand
TGTTTCCAACGAACGTCCCGCGCCCGGCGGCGCTCCGCGGCCCGGCGGCCAGGGTCAGCCCGGCGGCCGTCCGTTTGGAAATCGCCGGCGCTTCGCTCCACGTTTCTCCCGATGAGTTCGCCGGCCGTCGCGCTTCTCTCCGCCAACGAACTGACGCTCGCCTTCGGGCACCAGCAATTGCTGGCGGGCGTCACGCTCTCCGTTGCGCCGGGGGAAAAGGTCGGCCTCGTCGGCCGCAACGGCTGCGGCAAGACGAGCCTGTTGAAAATCCTCGCCGGCACCGACCAGCCGGATGGCGGCGAAGTGTCGCGCCGGCGCGGACTGCGCATCGGCTACCTGCCGCAGGAGTTCGAGCTCGATGGCACGAAGACCGTCCGCGAGAACATCGAGGCGGGGGCCGCGGATTTACTCGAGTGGCTGCGCTGTTACGAGGCGGGCGAGGGCAGCGAGGCGGAGCTCGCCGAACTGCTCGACAAAATCCAGCACGCCGACGGCTGGAATCTCGAGGCGCGCATCAAGGCCGAGGCCCACGCGCTTTCCGCACCGCCGCTCGATGCGCTGGTCGGCCCGCTCTCCGGCGGCGAAAAACGCCGCGTCGCGCTCTGCCGCGCGCTCGCTTCGCAACCCGATCTGCTCCTGCTCGACGAGCCGACGAACCACCTCGACTCGGAGTCCATCCGCTGGCTCGAGGATTTTCTCCACGACTTCCCCGGCGCGGTGATCTTCGTCACGCACGACCGTTACTTTCTCGACGTGATCGCCACGCGCATCATCGAGATTGATTTCGGCCGCGCGTTTTCGCATCCGGGAAATTACACCGCCTATCTCGAATCGAAGGCCATCCGCCAGGGGATCGCCGAGCAGGGCGAGCGGCGGCGGCAGCGTTTCCTGCGCGTCGAGCTCGACTGGGTGAAAGCCGGCGTGCGCGCGCAACGCTCGAAGGCGAAGCATCGCCTCGACACCTTCTACGCCGTGAAGGGCCTCGAAGCGCCGCCCGAGGAACGCGAAATGGATCTGCTCATCCCGCCCGCGCCGGAGTTGGGCAACGTCGCCGTGGAACTCATCAACGCCGGCGCAAAGGTCGGCACCGGCGACCAGGAACGATGGCTCTTTCGCAATTTGAAACTCTCGCTCAAGCCCGGCCAGTGCACCGGCGTCGTGGGCCGCAACGGCGTGGGCAAGACCACGCTCCTGCGCCTTTGCCTCGGCGAACGCGCGCCCGAGGAGGGCACGGTGACCGTCGGGAAAAAGGTCGTGTTCAACTACATTGACCAGGCCCGGATGCAGCTCGACTACGCCGGCACCGTGATGGACCAGGTGTCGGACAAAAACGAGATCGTCCACTTCGGCGGCCAGCCGCTCAGCGCGCGCACGTATCTCAAGCGTTTTCTTTTCGAGGGTGAACGGGTGAAGGAGCGCATTGACCGCCTCTCCGGCGGCGAGCGCGCGCGGCTGATGCTCGCAAAGGTTCTCTGCCGCGGCGGCAATGTGATCGTGCTCGACGAGCCGACGAACGACCTCGATCTCCAGAGCCTGCGGATGCTCGAGGAGGCGCTCGCGGATTTCGACGGCAGCGTGCTCGTCGTCAGCCACGACCGCTATTTTCTCGACCGCATCTGCGACCAGATCGTGGCGTTCGAGGACGGCGTGGGCGTTCACGTCCAGGGCGGCAACTATTCCTACTACCTCGAACAGCGCAAACTCCGCGGACAACACGAGCGGCAACTGGCCGAAAAACTTTCCACGCCCGCCGTTTCCTCCGCGCCCGTCGCGGCCCCGAAGTCCGCCAAGTCGCGCAAACTCAGTTTCAAGGAGCAACGCGAACTCGACGGGATGGAAGCGACCATCGCCGCCATCGAGGCGCGCGTGGCCGAGCTGGAGGAACAGCTCAACGATCCGAAATTCTACGCCGAACGTTCGCGCGAAGTTTCCGGCGTGCTGTTGCAGATTGACGCCGGCAAAGCCGAGACCGCGCGTCTCTACGCGCGCTGGGAGGCGTTGGAGCAGCTCGGGAAGTGACGGCGCGCCGGGTTCGTTTCCCGGATCGTCCCCGGAAACGGCGAAGCCCCGACGCCGTTGCCAGCACCGGGGCTTCCACTGGGTGACGGCCTACTTCCGCTTGCCCGCGGTGGACTTTTTCTTGGCGGCTTTGGCCGGCTTGCGCGCGGCTTTCTTGCTGTTGGCTTTCTTGGCCATGGTGTTTGGTCTTTCGGTTGGCGGTTAGCTCACCAGCGGAATGATGAGTTTCTCCGCAGGGGTGTCCACCGTGGGTCGCCACGCGGTTGAAGTAAACAACCGATGCGAACTCATTTCGACACCGCCGCGTGAAATTGCCTGATACCGCACGCCGGCGGGCGGCGTCTTAATCGGAAATCATGAAACCGCATCGCCGCCAATTCCTCCTTCGCCTTTCGCTTCTGACCGCACTCCTCGCCGGACCCGTCCGCGGCGCGGCGCCCGTTGAAACGCCCGAGGGCTTTGCGCGCGTGACGCTGCAAATTGA
>JACQFS010000187.1 GCA_016199935.1 Verrucomicrobiota bacterium | reverse complement strand
GACGCTGATGAACGACGTGCTCGCCGCGGTGACTGAAGGCGCGGGTGACTTTACGCATCCGCTGATGGAGAAACGCGATGGCCGGAAACGCGCGGTCATCCTCATCAGCACCGACAAGGGTCTGTGCGGCGCGCTCAACTCGAACCTGCTGCGCGAAGCGGCGAAGTTTGACAAGGACACGACGATTTACATCTGCGCCGGCAAGAAGGGCGCCCAGTTCATTTCGCGCACGAAGCGCAATCTTGCCGCCGAGTTCAGTTACAAGGACAACCCGCAGTTCGCCGAGGCGCGCGCCATCTCGAAGTTTGCGCAGGACATGTTTCTCAAGGGCGAAGTCGATCATGTGGACGTCCTCTACACCAATTTCATCAACACGCTTTCGCAGAAGCCCGAGACGCGTCCGCTGCTGCCCATTGGCCGGATTCACTCCCTGGAAGCCGGCGTGGAAGGTCACGGCGCGGGTGGCGAGTTGAAGAAGAGTGAGGTGGAGTATTTGTTCGAGCCGGACGCCGCCGGCGTGTTCGGCAACCTGCTGCCGCACTACGTGAACTTCCAGGTGTTTCAATTCCTGCACAGCTCATCAAAGACCTCACGCTCGAATACAACAAACTGCGTCAGGCGAACATCACGAAGGAACTTCTGGAAATCACCACCGCCCAGATGGCGATGGGCTAATTCTCTATCATCATGAACAAAGGTAAAATCGTTCAGATCATCGGCCCGGTCGTGGATGCGGAATTCACGACACAACTGCCGGCCATCTACAACGCCCTCACCGTCGACTACGACCTGCCCGGACAGGGCCGCACCAAGCTGACGCTCGAAGTGCAGCAGCATCTCGGCGACAACTGGGTGCGTGCCGTCGCCATGAGCACCACCGAAGGGCTTAAGCGCGGCATGGAGCTTACCGACACCGGCAAGGCCATCGCCATGCCCGTCGGTGAAGCCGTCATGGGCCGCGTGTTCGACGTGACCGGCAACGCCATCGACGAGCAGGGACCGGTCAAGGCGGACAAGTATCTTCCCATTCACCGCTCCGCTCCGCCGCTCGTCGATCAGTCCACTTCGCCGCAGGTGCTCACCACCGGCATCAAAGTGATTGATCTCATCTGCCCGTTCTTGAAGGGCGGCAAGGTCGGTGCGTTCGGCGGCGCCGGCGTCGGCAAAACCGTCGTCATCATGGAACTCATCAACAACATCGCGAAGCTGCACGGCGGCGTCTCGATGTTCGCGGGCGTCGGTGAACGCACCCGCGAAGGCAACGATCTCTACTATGAAATGGCGGAGGCCGATGTCATCAAATGCGAGAAGGACGAGAAGGGGCATCTGAAACGGAACGCCGATGGGTTGCCTATTTTGAAACCCGGCTCCCGCATCGGCCTGGTGTACGGCCAGATGAACGAGCCGCCCGGCGCCCGTCTGCGCGTGGCGCTTTCCGCGCTCGCCGTGACCGAGTATTTCCGCGACGAGAAAAATCAGGACGTGCTCCTGTTCGTGGACAACATTTTCCGCTTCTCGCAGGCCGGCTCCGAAGTGTCCGCGCTGCTCGGGCGCACGCCGAGCGCCGTCGGTTACCAGCCGACCCTCGCGGCGGAAATGGGCAACCTCCAGGAACGCATCACCTCGACGAACAAGGGTTCCATCACGAGCTTCCAGGCTGTGTATGTGCCCGCCGACGACTTGACCGACCCTGCGCCGGCCACGACCTTCGCGCACCTCGACGCGACCATCGTGCTCGAACGCTCCATCGCGGAACTCGGCATCTATCCCGCCGTGGACCCGCTCTCCTCAAACTCCCGCGCGCTCACGCCGGACATCGTTGGCGAGGAACATTACAACGTCGCCCGCGGCGTCCAGAAGGTGCTCCAGCGCTACAAGGATTTGCAGGACATCATTGCCATTCTCGGCATGGACGAACTCGGCCCCGAGGACCGGCTCACCGTTTATCGCGCGCGCAAGATTCAGAAATTCCTCAGCCAGCCCTTCTCGGTGGCCGAAGTCTTCACCGGCCGCGCCGGCAAGCAGGTGCCCGTGGCCGACACCGTGCGCGGCTTCAAGGAAATCCTCGAAGGCAAGCACGACGAGGTCGGCGAAAACGACTTCTACATGAAGGGCGGAATTGACGAGATCAAGGAAGCCTGAACAAAAATTTTACGCATTACTCCTTACGGATTACGTAACGAGTAATGAGTGATGCGTAATGAAAGACACATGGCCGCGACATTGAAATTGGAAATCGTCACCCCCGAGGCAAAAATCTACTCGGAGGACGTGGACATGGTCACGCTGCCCGCCGTCGAGGGCGAGATGGGCGTCTATCCGATGCACGTGCCGCTCATGACGCAGGTCGTCTCCGGCGAACTCATCGCGCGCAAGGCCGGCGTGGACCACTTCCTCGCCATCGGCGAAGGCTTCGTGGAAATCACCGGCGACCGCGTCGCCGTGCTGACCGACATGGCCATCCGGGCCGGCGACATTGACGAGATGAAGGCCGAGGAAGCCCGCAAGCGCGCCGAGGCCCGCCTCGCCGAGAAGCTCACCGACGAGGAACAGGCCACCGCGATGGCTGCCTTGGCCCACTCGCTCACGCAACTCAACGTCAAGCGCCGCCGCCGGCCGTAAATCCCACACGCCGCACTTTTCAAACGGGCCGCCTCGCGCGGCCCGTTTGCTTTGGCGCGGGCAATATTTGAGTTGCCAACCTCCCATCCGATGCTTAGGGAAAGCGTCGTTCCCGATGACAACGACCTCGTTCCCTCTGCGGCTCGCGCTTGCCGGCATCCTCGGCCTTGTTTCCGTCGCGACCGCCGCCCCGCATCCCGTCGGCGCGCAAGCCTGCCAGGAATGCCACAAGGCCGAGTTCGAGGTGTGGGAAAAGACGAGGCACGCGCTCAGCTTTCGCGAACTGCACAAGGCGCCCAACGCCGCCGCCATCCTCGCCGCAGTGGGCGGCGACAAGAACCCGCGCAAGAACACCGTCTGCACGCAGTGCCATTACACGCTGGAGCAGGCCGACGAATCCGCGCCGGCCGTCGCCAAGACGAGCGTCTCGTGCGAGAGCTGCCACGGTGCGGCGTCCGGCTTCCTCAAGGTCCACAATGATTACGGCGGCACCGGCGTCACGCGCGAGTCCGAGCCGGCCGCTCACAAGTCGGAGCGCATCAGCAAAAGCGTTGCGCTCGGCATGACGCGACCCGACTCGCCGCCCGACCTCGCCGCCAACTGCCTCAACTGCCACAGCCTCGCCCGCCCCTCGCTCGACGGCGCGACGATTTCCAAAATGCTCGCGGCCGGTCACCCCATCAACCCCGACTACGAGTTGGTGAAATACAGCCAGGGCACCGTGCGCCATCGCTTCTATCCGCCAAACGTCGCGGTCAACGCGCCGATGACGCCCGCCGAACTGGCGCGCTGGTTTGTCACCGGCCGCGCCGCGATGCTCGTCACCGCCACCGCCGCGCTGAAAAAATCCGACGACGCCGGATACCAAGCGGCGTTGAAGAAACAAATCACCGCCGCGACCGCCGCGTTGAACGCCGTGAAGAGCGTGCCAGAGGCCGCCGCGCTCGTGGCCGCGCCCACCGAGGCGAACGCGCGCAAACTCGCCACCGCCATCGCGGGCCGGGATTTGTCAGCCGAAGTGAAGGCGCTGCTCCCCGCCCCCGCCGACTACAAGTAAGCTTTCGCCTCGCGTCCCTTCGCGCGGTCTGACAGGATTCGCGCCGTGAACCCAGCCGCGTCAGAGGCCGCCGTCATGTCGCGCCCGCAGCGCTGGGACGCGCCCTTCGGCCCCGACATGACGGACGCCGCCGTGGACCGGCTGCTCGCGCGGCCCGAGTTCGCCACGATCCGCGCCGGACGCTTTCCATCGCACGCGCCGTTGCGCGAAATCCTCCGCCACGACACGCGCCTCGTGCGCTTCAAGGCCGGCGACCTCGTCGTGCGCGAGGGTGACTACGGCAGTTCCGCCTTCGTCATCCTCAGCGGCACGTTGCGCGTCGTGCTCACGCCGGGGCTGCCGCGCGAACTGCTCGGCCGCCGGCCGGCGCGGCGCCGCGGCTGGTGGCAATCGCTCGCGCAACTCTGGCGAAGCCGCCGCATCCCCGAAGTGCGCGACACGCCACGCGCCGCGCCCGTGACCCGCGCCAGCGACGGGGACACCACCATGCTGCGCCGTGTGTTTCTCCAGGACGTGCCCGCCATTCTCGACGCGCACAAGACCGCCGTGCTCACCGAGGGCGCGCTCTTCGGCGAACTCGCCGCGCTCGGCCGCGTGCCCCGCACCGCGACGATGTTCGCCGAGACCGACGCCGAGCTATTGGAAATCCGCTGGCAGGGCCTGCGCGAAATCCGCCGCTTCGACGAGGGCTGGCGGCGGACGATTGACGAGCATTACCGCGCCAACGCCCTCCGCGCCCATCTCCGCGCGACGCCGCTGCTCGCGAACCTCGACGGACCCGCCATCGAGCAACTCACCGAGCACACGCTCTTCGAGACCTACGGCACGTTCGACTGGCACGTTTCCTACAAGCGCCTCCACGAGGAGCCGGCCGCCGCGGCCGCGCACGAGCCGCTCATCGCGCGCCAGGGCGAGCATCCTGACGGCCTGCTGCTTATCCGCGCCGGCTTCGCGCGCGTCACGGCGAAACTCGGCAACGGCCAGCGCACGCTCATCTACCTCGGCGCCGGCGACCACTACGGCATCGATGAACTTTACGCCGCGTGGCAGACGGGCCAACCCGCCGCGCTCGAAACTTCCCTCACCGCCGTCGGCTACGTGGACGTGCTCCGCGTGCCGACCCACATCCTGGAAAAAAATGTTTTCCCGCAAATCCCGCCGCCGCCGCGCCGCTTCGCCGCCGCCGCCGCGCGGCCCCTCGCTGCCGACGGTCTGCTCGAATGGCTCGTGGACGAGCGCCTCATCAACGGCACGCGCGCGATGCTCATTGACCTCGACCGTTGCACGCGCTGCGACGACTGCGTGCGCGCGTGCGGCGCGACGCACGGCGGCAATCCGCGTTTCCTCCGCGCCGGCGCGACGCGCGATCACTGGATGGTCACGCACGCCTGCATGCACTGCGCCGACCCGGTGTGCATGATCGGTTGCCCGACCGGCGCGATCCACCGCGCCGAGCACGGCGGCGTGGTGGTGATCAATGACGACACCTGCGTCGGCTGCGGCACGTGCGCGAACAGTTGTCCCTACGACAACATCGTGATGAGCGTCATCCGCGACGCGCGCGGCGCCGTGCTGCTCGACGCCGCGGACCGCGAGCCGATCCTCAAGGCCACGAAGTGCGACCTGTGCGAGGGCCAGCTCGCCGGCCCCGCGTGCGTGCGTGCGTGTCCGCACGACGCGCTGCAACGCGTGGACTTCCGCGACCTCGCGGCGTTTGGCAAACCCTCATGAACACGCCCGCCCGCAAGACCGCCCTGCCCTGGGTTCTGCTGGCCAGCGGCGTTCTGCTGTTCCTCCTGCCGTGGTTCTGGTCGCGCCACCTCCACGCGCACCTCGGCCGGCCCGCGCTCGTCACCGGCTGGTGGCTTTTCGCCGTGATGGTTTTTCTCTGCGGCTTCAATGCGCGCAAGCGGCTCGCCATGCTTCCGCTCGGCAGCGCCTCGGCGTGGCTAGCGTGGCACGTCACCGGCGGCTTCCTCACGCTCGCGCTTTTTTGGCTGCACACCCGCTCGCTCTGGCCGCGCGGGCTTTATGAACAGGCGCTCGCGGGACTTTTTTACCTGCTGAATTTTTCCGGCATCGTCGGCTGGATTTTGCAGCGCGCGTATCCGCGGATGCTCACCGGCTCCGGGGTCGAAATCATTTACGAGCGCATCCCCGCCGAGGTCGCGCGGCTGCGCGGCGGGGCCGAGGCGGTCGTCCTCGCCTGCACGCGCGCGACGGGCAGCGACACGCTCGCGCGGCATTACCTCGAGACGCTGGACTGGTTTTTCCGCCGGCCGCGGTTCTTCGCCAGCCACGCGCTCTCCGGCGGGCGCAAGGCCCGCGCGTGGCTCCGCCAGCAATGCGCCGCCGTGCGCCTCTACCTGAACGACGCGGAGCGCGCACACCTCAACCGGCTCACCGCGCTGGCCGAACGGAAGCTCGAAATTGATTTTCACCACGCCGCGCAGTCATTGATGAAACGCTGGCTGCTGCTGCACCTGCCGCTCGCCGCGGCGGTGATGCTGCTCGCGCTGTGGCACGTGTTCCTCGTCTGCGTTTACGCGCTGTGAACTACGGCAACCCTCCACCTCCGTCCGGCGATTACGAGCGGCCCAACTGCCGCTTCCGCTGCGGGCGCGGCGCGGCGTGGGGCCAGCCGTGCGCGAACGGCCCCTCGCCCGACGGCCAGTGCGGCGGCACGAGCGAATGTCAGCCGGTGAAAAACCGCGGCCGCTTCGAGTGCCACCGTCCCGCCGATCAGGGCGGCCCGTGCGGCGACGGCCCGAACAAGGACGGCTCTTGCTCAATGCGCCATCCACCGTGCGCGCCGCGCCTCTCGCTGCGCGCGCGTCGGGGACGCGTGACGATGCAGGTGTGCGGCCTGCTCGTGCTGCTGCTCGCCGCCGGGTTTCACTTTGGCCGCGGCGGTGGCGCCAAACCACCGGCCGCCGATCCGGGGCCGCTGTCGGCGAAACACGCGAGCTTCACGCGCGGCCGGGATTGCGCCGCGTGCCACGCCGCGCACGAGGCCGGCTTGGGCGGGATGCTCAAGGCCGCGTTCACCGCGAATGACATGAGCGCGCAATGCGCGCAGTGCCACGCCTTCGGCGGCCCGGCGGACCAACCGCACAACGAAAAACATTTCACGCCGCACGGCCACGCGCAGGCCACCGATTGCCGCGCGTGCCACACCGAGCATCGTGGCGCGCAAGGGAACCTCACGCCCGTGACCGACGCGCAGTGCAACTCATGCCACCGGGTCCAATTCGCTGGGCTCACGCGCGGGCATCACGAGTTCCCCGCGAAGTTCCCGCACTTCACCCGTGGCGGCATCAAGTTCAACCACGCGAAGCACCTGCTCGAATACTTCACCAAGCCCGACTACGCCGCGCGCGCCGCGAAGTCGTGTGTGGAATGTCACGCGACCTCGCCGGGCGAGCACGGCCTGCGGACCGCGGGCTTCGACGCGACGTGCGCGCGCTGCCACGCCGAGCAGATTCCGCAGAACGACCTCGTGGTGCTGCGCCTGCCCGAACCGCCCGCGCCCGCCGACGCCGCGAAGCTCGGCGCGGACGACGCGACGACGTTCATGGCGTGGTTCCTCCAGCGCGGCGGCACGAACGCGCCAGCCTACGGAACGGCACTGCACACTTTTCTGAACGGCCTCGGGATGGACGGCACTGCGTCGTTCGCCAAATCACTCGACGCGGCGACGAAGCCTGGCGCGGGCGCGGCGTTGCTCGCCGGCTTGAATGCCGAACTGCTCACGCGGCCAGCGCAGCTCTGGACGAAACGGCAGAAGTTCGAGCCGTCCGCCGCGAAGCCGGTGAGCGGCTGGTATTGGCTGGAGGATTTGTTTCCCGAGCTGCGCTACAAACCCGCCGGCCACGCGGATCCGGTGGCGCGCGCGTGGCTGGAGTTTGCGCTCGCGGCCGGTCGTGAGCCGAATGCGCCGGACGCGAAACGTGCCGCCGATTTCCGCGACGAGGTCACGCATCTGCGCGCGAGCGTGGGGCGTTGCGTGAAGTGCCACGTCGTCACCGCGCCGCCGGAGGCGCCCGCCGCGCGCGAGTTGGCTTGGCGCTACACCGGCAGCGAGTTGCGGGCGCACACGAAATTTTCCCACGGCGCGCACCTCGGCCTGACGCGCTGCGCGGACTGCCACGCGCTCGACGCGAAGGCGGATTACGAGGGGCAGTTCGCGTCCTTCGCCGCGACGGCGGGAGTGAGCAGTTTCAGTGGCATCGCGCTGGCGAACTGTGTGAACTGCCACGCGCCGGGGAAGGTGCGGAGCGATTGCCGGTTGTGCCACGAGTATCATCGCGGGCCGGCGTTGAAGGAGATGAGCGTGGCGCGGTGAGCAGAAGTATTCAGTGTTCAGTGTTCAGAAATGGCTGCGCCGCGCTGACTGAATACTGAACACTTTCCCCTCCCCTCACGCATCCAGCGTCAGCGCCGACTTCGGCACCGCCACGCACGTGAGGCACGAGCCGGCCTCGACGGGGATGCCTGGCTCGCGCAGGTAAGTCACTTCGCCCGACTTGATGGCCACGAGGCAGGTGCCGCAGTTGCCCGCGCGGCAGCCGGACGGGATGGCGATGTCGTGACGCTCGGCGAAGTCGAGCAGGCAGCCGGCGTCCGCGTGCCACGCGACCGCCTTCGCCGAGCGGCTGAACTGGATTTTGAAACCGTGCGTGGTGGTGCTGCCGGTCTGCAACGCCGGCTTGCGCACCGTCGCCGCGCCGAACGCCTCGAAGGAAATCTGTTTCTCCGGCACGCCCCACGCCTTCAGCCCGGCGATGAGGTCGCTCATCATCGCCGGCGGGCCGCACACGTAGAACTCGAACTCGTTCGACGGCAGCACGCGCTTGAGCAAATCAATCGTCACGCGCTCCGCGTGCTGGAACGCCGGCGCGGCCGCGGCGCGGTCCGCCTCGCTCGCGTGGCTGTAGCAGACGTGCAGGCGCACCGCCGGATTTTTTTCCGCGACCGCCTGGAGGTGTTCGCGAAACAGATGCTCGCCGCCGTGGCCCACGCCGAGGAAGAACCACACCTCGCGCCGCGCGCCGGCCGCGACGAGCGCGTTGAGCATCGAGAGCAGCGGCGTGAGGCCCACCCCGCCGGCGATGAGCACCACCGGCGTCGGCCGCGCGACGTCCAGACAGAACTGCCCACCCGGCGCCTTCACGTCCACGATGTCGCCCACCTTCACGTGGTCGTGGAAAAAATTGGAGACCAGCCCGTCCTTCGCGCGCTTGATCGTCACGCGGTAACGCTCCGGGAGGCCGGGCCGCTCGGAGAGCGAGTAGCAGCGGATGACCGGCCGCGGCTGGCCGGGGAGGGTGAGTTGAAACGTGAGGTGCTGGCCGGGTTGGAAAAGCGGGAGCGGTTTGCCATCGTGCGGCGCGAGGTGGAACGAGCAGACGTCGTCGCACTCGCGCTGCTTCTCGACGATGCGGAATTTCCGAAAGCCATTCCACGACGACTCGGCCCGCTCGCGTTCGAGCCGGCGCTGCTCCATCAGCAGGCCGATGCGCTCGCCCAAGAGCCGCCGCTCCAGCTCCGCCGTCTCCGCCGTCGCACGCGAAAGCCGGAACTGGTTCACGATGAACTGCACCACGGCGAAGACGAGCGCGATCAGCCCCGTCGCCGCGATGAACTGGAGGGAGGATTCCATTTCAAAATTTGTAGCGCATCTCGATCCGCGCGCCGGCCAAATCCTGATCCGCGTCGCGCCAGCCGATCATCGCGTCGGCGCGCAGAATCCACGATTGCGTCAGCGGCAACTGGTAGCGGATGCCCAGGCCGTATTGGTCGCCCTTCGCGGGCCGGCCGAACGCGCGCTCGCCGCCCATGATGCGCACCATGGCGGCTTCAAGGACAATCTGCTGCTTGAGTCCGGGCAAAAACTCGAGGCCGAGCGCGGCACCCCACGCGTCGTGACCGGTCGCATCGAGGGTCGGGAAGCCGGTGAGGCCGTCGGTCTCGAAGAGGATGCCGGTGTTTTTCAAAATGCCGCCCGCACCCGCGTCGCGCGCGACGGACTGCGGCTTGTCCACGCCGACGAAGAAGTTCGCGTAAGGCACGACGGTCGAGGGGCGGCTGGTGACGAGCGAGTTCTCGACCAGGAACAGGACGCCGTTGGCCGTCTTGCCCATGCCGGGCTGGCCGCTCTGGCCGGCGTTGCCGACGACGCGCAGCGAGTTGGAGACGCGGTTGAAATAGCGGCGCGTGAACGAGGCGGTGAGGTTGTGGTAGCTGGCGTTGCCGAGATTTTTTTCGCCGGCGAGATAGGCGTAGCCGAATTCCCAGTAGCCCTGCATCGCCTCGACGAACGCCGCCGCGCCGAACACGCGTGCGTGGGAATCGTCCACCTTGCCGCCGGAAACGAACGCGGGCGAAGTCACGCGGTCAATGCCGGCGAAGAAGGTGAGATCGAAGTTCGCCCAGTCGAGCACGCGCGAGTTGCGCGCGGGAATCGTGAACGCCGCGCCGACGAACGCATCCTCCAGCCAGATGCCGTTTTGAAAAATCAGCGGGATCAACCCGAAGGTGAACGGCAGGTCGCACCTCGATTCGCGGCCCGTCACGCCCACGCCGATCGCGCCGAGGTCGCCCTCGAAGAAGAGCGCGTCGGGATTGCCGTCGAAGTGGAACTTGCCGTGGTTGTGCGCCGCGCCAAATTCGTAGCCGGTGAAGTTGCCGCCCTTGTCGAGCGGGCGGAAGAAGGCGTGGATGCGCTCGGTGGCGGTGAATTTCAAATCCACGTCGAGGTTCACGCGCGTGGCGGCGGTGCTGAACTCGCGTGCGCCGGTGTCATTGTAAGCGACGGCCGTGCGCCAGTCGCCGCTGACGAGGAGGTTGGCGAAGACGAGATTTTTTTTGCCGAGCAAAGTGGGCGCCTGCTGAAACGGGCCCTCGCGATACAGCTCACGGCCCAACTCGATCAGCGGCCGCGTAGTCGGCACGGCGCGCTTGTCGCCGTAAATCTGGAGCTGCGCCTCGGCGCTGTAGGCGCTGTCGGGATAGGCCGGATCAGGCCGGAAGACTTTCGCGTCGTAGGGCGCGAGCTTCACGCCGGGCGGAATGAGCTGCGGCTCGGCTGCGACGGATGCGTGCGGGGTGACGGCGAACGCAACCGAAAGCCCGACGGCAGCCGCGCGGCAAGTTGATCCCAACCCAAACAGAATGGACCCACTCCAGTATTTCTTCGAGCGCGTGAACCTTGAACTTTGAACTTTGAACCTTGAACTCTGAACGAGCGGCGCGCGTAAGTTCAGTTCAAGGTTCAAAGTTCGAGGTTCAAGGTTCAAAGTTTTTCCCTTCTTCATTTCACCTCGAACTCCACGGTGTAGGGATGAAGGTCGAGCATCCACTCGTTCATCGCCTGTTCCATCTCGCGCGTGGCACCGACGAATTTCATGAAGTAGATCGGCTCCGCGCGACTGCGCATCCGCACGGCGAGCCGGTAGGTGCCGGGCTGCTTCACGAACGACGCGGGGACGGAATAATTCGCGAGCCGGCTGCCGAGCGGCGGGAGGCTGCGCTGTTCCATGCGGATGAACGGCGGGTGGTTCAGCACGCTCACCGGCTGCCCGGCGGGCCGGATGAACGGAAGCTGGTCCACGTCGAGGTTGATGGGCAGATACATCTCGCGGTCGGTGCCCTTGACGTTGGTCGTGAGAAATTTCGACTGGAGGTTGAAGAGCTGCGGGTCGCGTTTGATTTTTCCCGCGGCCACGTCGAGTGAATGCAGGTCGGCCATGTCGCCGTGGCCGTCCACGTAGCCGGATTCCCAGAGATTTTTCCCGTCGGGGCCGAGCAGCGCGACGTCGAGCCAGAGTTCGGGCTGCGCGCCGAGCGAGCCGCTCGGAAGATTGTGGCCGGGGTTGAGGTTGGTGACCTTGTAGTCGAACCGGAGCGACTTGCCGGCGCGCGGTTCGCCGTGAAAAAACGGACCTTCCACCTTCGAGCCCGCTTCCATGACGCGGCGGCGCAGGTTCATCTTGTCGCGAAGCTTGGCAAGATTTTCGTCCACGATCTTGCGTGCCTCCTCGCGGTCAATGTCGCTCTCCCACTCCTTCGGAAACGTCACCTTCACTTTCCCACTGCTGACTTTTCCCTCGAACTCCGGCGCGCCCCAGCCCGCGCGGTAATCAAACTTGAGCCACGCCTGCATCGGGTAGTTTCCCGCGTCAGGGTGGTGCGGAAAAATTCCCGGATGCGCGATTGAGTAGCCGGGGCCGGCGAAGGAATGGTTCGCGTGCTTGCGGCCGGCGTTGAGCGCGCGCCCGTCCACGATGGCCGCCGGGCCGGTGTCGTAGCCGCCGGCCACGCCGGGATTTTTTCCCATGTGACAATCCTGGCAGGTCGTGCCGCGGCGCGCGGCGGGCGAGTCGCGGAATTGCTCCCACACGACCTCGAGCTTGATGCCGGGCTGCACCGCGACCTGATGGCAGCCGACGCAAAACTCTGATTTCGCGAGCTGCGGCATTTTGAAAACGCCGCCGTGCATGTCCTTGCCGCGCTCATCGGGCGTGGTGCGGACCTTGTAGAACGCCTTGTTGGTGAGCACGAGTTGCAGGCCTGGCGCGTCGCTCGTGCCGCCCATCGGCTGAAAGAGGTCGCCCGACACGATGCGGCGCTCGCCGTTGACGCGGCCATACTCCTCGTCCACGCGGTGGCACGTGACGCAGGTGACACCCTCGCGCGAGACGGGCCGCCGTTCCCAAAGCGCGAGTTCGCGCGGCTCGCCGATCGAAGTGCCGACGGTCGCGTGGCAGCGCAGGCAGAACGTGCCGACGGTTCCTTGCGCGAGGTCGTTTATCTTCTGCTCGAACTTGTGGAACATCGGGGAGATCGAAGCGTAGGCGTGTGACGACATCCGCCACTCGTCGTAAATCTGCGTGTGGCACGGACGGCAAAGGGTGGCGCTCGGGTAGCCGGTCGCGGTGTTTTTGGGCAGCGGCGCGTGCGGGTTGGGCATCACGGCCACGAGTTGGTTGGTCCCGACCACCAACGCGGCGAACACCGCTGGGGAAAACGCCGCCTGCGTGCTGAGGATCACCGCGGCGAGGGGCGCAACGGCAAGCCAGCGAAGCCGGCGGCAAGTTCCAGCCGCATCGTGAGCGGTCGAAGGGTTCATGGAAACTCGGTCGGAGTTGTAACCCCGAAGCGGCGGCGGGGTCAATGCGCTTGAAAACGCGCGCCCTTCCAAGCCCTGAGATTGACTGCCCGTGTCAACCGTCTAACGTCGCCGCTCCGATGAAAGTCACGCTCAACTGGCTCAAGCAATACGTGGATTTCAACTGGTCGCCCGACGAGGTGACCGAGCGGCTCACCATGCTCGGGCTTGAAGTCGAGGGCGTGCAGAAGCTCGGCGGCGAGTTCGAAGGCATCGTCGTCGCGCAAGTCATCACGCGCGACAAGCATCCGAACGCCGACAAGCTCTCGCTCTGCCGCGTGAACGACGGCACGAGCGAGCGGCAGATCGTCTGCGGCGCGGACAATTTCAAAGCCGGCGACAAGGTGCCGCTCATTCTCCCCGGCGCGTCGCTGCCGCTGAAGCCCGGCGACAAGGAGCCGTTCACCATCAAGGTCGGGAAAATTCGCGGCGTGGAATCGCACGGCATGATGTGCTCGCCGCAGGAACTCGGCCTGCCCGAGCAGGTGGAGGGACTGTTGATCTTGCGCGCGGACGCGAAAGTGGGCCAGTCCTTCGCCGAGTATCTCGGTCGCGCGGGCAGCGACGTCGTGTATGATCTCGAAGTCACACCCAACCGGCCCGACCTGAACAGCATCATCGGCATCGCCCGCGAAATCGCCGCGCTCACGGGCAATCCGCTGCACGTCCCCGCGACTGGCATCGCCGTCGGACTGGAAGCCATCGTCGGTGCCACTCCGGGGACTGGCATCGAGAGTTACGTCGCGGTGCGCATCGATGAGCCGGAGCTTTGTCCGCGCTACACCGCGCGCGTGGTGATCGGCGTGAAGATTGGTCCGAGCCCCGACTGGCTCCGAAGCTCGTTGGAAAAAGTCGGCATCCGCAGCATCAACAACGTCGTGGACGTGACGAATTACGTGATGCTCGAAACCGGCCAGCCACTGCACGCGTTCGATTATCATCTCATCGGCAAGGCCGCTGACGGCAAGCCGACGATCGTCGTGCGCCGCGCTGCTGCGGGTGAAAAATTCAAGACGCTCGACAATCAGGAGCGCACGCTCACGGACGACATGCTCCTCATCGCCGACGAGCAGAAAGGCATCGCGCTCGCGGGCGTCATGGGCGGCGCGAACACCGAGATCCGCGACGACACGCGCGACGTGCTCATCGAGAGCGCCTACTTCGCGCCCACGAACATCCGCCGCACGAGCAAGGCGCTCGGCCTGCGCAGCGAATCGAGCTACCGCTTCGAGCGCGGTTGCGACATCGGCATTGCCGACTACGCGAGCCAGCGCGCGGCGCAGCTCATTCTTAAGACCGCTGGCGGCAATCTCGTCCCCAGCGTGGCGGACGCGCATCCGAAGCCGGTTGAGGCGAAAGTCATTTCGCTCCGTCACGAAAAGACCACGGCGCTGCTCGGCGTGGAAATTCCGGCCGCGAAGCAGGCCGAGATGTTGCAAAGCCTCGGCCTGGAATTTCACGCGCAACTTGGGCACGACGAAAAGGGCGCGGTCGTTGCCTCCTTCCGCATCCCCACCTTCCGCGTGGACCTCAAACGCGAGGTGGACCTCATCGAGGAGATCGCGCGTCTGCATGGCGTGGACAAAATTCCCAGCACCGCCCCGCGCGGCGCGGTCGGCTCCAATGAGTTCGATACGCGCTACGATGAAATTGCCGACGTGCGCCGACTGCTCACCGGCCGTGGCTTGAGCGAAGCGCAGGGGCAGACGCTCGTCGGAAATGACGAATGTCGAATGACGAATGGGGAAGTGGTCGCGCTGGCGAATCCGCTCAGTGCCGACATGGATGTGCTGCGGCCCAGCCTGCTGCCGGGGCTGCTGAACATTCTCCGACACAATCTCAGCCGGAAGAATTACGACGTGGCGCTGTTTGAGATTGGCCGGGTGTTTCAACACGTCGGGTCGGAGACCGGCGCTCCGAAAGAGGAGCGCCGCGTGGCCATCGCGCTGACCGGCCTGCGCGCGCCCGCGTTCTGGAGCGGCGACGACCGCGACGCGAAATTCGACGCGATGGACCTCAAGGGCATGGTTGAAGATTTGCTGGAGCACTTCGGCCTGCGCGGCATTGCGTTCGGCAAGCGCGCGGAAAGCACGGTGCTGTTCCTCGAATCCGCCGGCATCAGCCTTGGCGGGAAGTTGCCGCTCGGCGAACTCGGCCAGTTGCTCCCAACACTCGCGAAGAAATACGACCTGCGCGACGCGGTGTTCCTCGCCGAGCTGCGCCTCGACGAACTCTTCGCACGCCGCAACGCGACGAAGTCCTTCAAGCCGCTCCCGCAATTTCCCGCCAGCCGCCGTGACGTGGCGATGCTCGTGCCCGAGGCCACGTCGCACGATGCCGTGCTGGCCGTGGTGAAGCAGGCCAAGCCCGCGAATCTGGAGAGCGTGGAGTTGTTCGACGTGTTCCGCGGCCAGAACGTGCCCCCGGGTCAGAAGAGCCTCGCCTACGCCTTCACCTACCGCGCCGCGGACAAGACGCTCACCGAGACCGACGTGAACACCGCGCACGCGAAGCTCGTGGAGGCATTCAAAACACACTTGAAGGCAACTGTGCGGGGGTGACATTTCACCTGCAGAAATTGGAAATGTGAAGCCAACATCAGAGCCATGCACAGAGGCGAAAATCGTCTATGAAAAGCCTTTGTCTGGAGTTTATGATGAGATCCTTTTCGGTTCGGCTTCAAGAAACACGCTCTGGGTTCATTTTGCTGATTCGTTAGGCATGGTGGAATGGATCGGTAAGTTTGACTGCGGGAGCTACGGGGGAAACAAAGTCACCAAGATTGCAGAGCCCGATGAATTCTTTGTGTGTGCAGGTGGCTGGGTTTACTTGGTTAACGCCACCACGCGAAAGCTCATCGAGGAACCTTACCGCGACGAACACGTTCACGACGCCATTTTTGAGCCAATGAGCGGCGGCGTCCTTACTGCTGACTGGTCGAGTATCTCTTTGGTAAAGTCGGGCAAGACGATTTGGTCGGTCAGAATAGCGACAGACGGCATTCGTGATCTGCAATTGGAAGGAAGAACATTGCGAGGTTTGGGTGAATTTGACTACGACGGTTCTGAACGAAAGTTCGCTTTGGATCTGGAGACAAAAAAACACAGAGTCGGGCTACGAATTGTTTCCAATCTTGCCAAAGGAAATGCAAAGCCTTGGTGGAAATTTTGGTGAAGGAATATTCTAAATCAGCTTCTTCAGATTCGCGTCCTCGGCGAGCTTCTGGACCAGTCCCTTGATTTTCGTGGAGGCTTTCAAGGCGCAGGTGAAAGCAACGGTTCGGGAGTAGGCGCGACCGACGGCGCGAGGCGCACGTTGCCGACCAGCACGGCACCCGGTTCGACAATCAGGTTGCGCACCTGCACGTCGCCGAAAAGACGGCCCGTGGACTTGATGCGGACCGTGCCGTCAATGTGGACATTGGCCGCCAGCTCGCCGGCAATTTCCACTTCCCCCACGTCGAGCGGCAGCTTCCACGCAACGCAATTTCCGACGGGTATGATGAGCAGGGCCGCGCGGAAGGTGCCGCGGATTTCCGCCGTCGAGTAAATCGTGAGCGAGCGATGCGCCGTCAGCTTGCCGAGCAGGCGGCCCTTGATGACCGCGTCGCCGACGTTGGCCTCGGTGTTGAAGACGTATCCCTTTTCCCCGATGACGAACGCGCCGTGGGTGCGGAAGTTTTTCGAGACGGCCTGGTCAATCTGGTAGTCGCGCAGGTCCACGTGCGTGCTGCAACGCTTGCACATGGTGGACTCCGCCTCGACGGAGACATCGAGCAGCGTGCCGCACTCGAAACACACGACCCGCCGGGTCGCCAGCGCGTTGACCAGAAGGGGTGCCGCCGGCCGGTCCCCTTTGTGAATGCGAAAGTTCTGGCCGCAATGGCGGCAAACGGTCGAGTAACCACCGCGCGGTTCAAGCTGTGACTGCCCGCAATGCGGACAGGCCACGTTGACCTTGTCGGGCTTCATGCGCCGAAGCAGTCAGCCGGCCGTGGGCGGCTGAAGGCCGCTTTAGCGGACGACGGGTTTCGCGAAATCGGCCGGCTTGGGCGCATCAGCGGGCCGCGGCGGGCCGCCGGGATTCGCCGAGGGGGCCACCTTGTTCGGGTTGACCTCCGTGCGCCCGACAAACGTGACGCCCTCCTCGACGCTCAGCTTGCTCGCGCGGACGTCGCCAAAAAGTTCGGCCTTGGTCTTGATCTCGACCTTCTCCTTGGCGGTGATGTTGCCGTTGACCTTGCCGCGCACGATGACGCTGCCGACGGTGATGTTGCCATTCACAACGGCGCCGTCGCCGAGGTTGAGCGTGCCCTCCGAGTTGATCTCTCCTTCGATCTTGCCTTCGAAGAGGAGCTCGCCGCCGAAGCGGAGGTTGCCTTTGATTTCAACGTCGTTCGACAGAACGTTTTTGGAGTTTCCGGATGAGTTCATGGGTGGTTCCATAGTTTGTATTCCTTCGACCAGAACATTCCTCCGGCGTTCAAGGAGTTCAAACGTTTGGGTGGAAAAGTTACTCACCGACGCTTCACAATCCGGCGGAGTCTCGGCAGGAATGCTGCGTGCGCCATCAATCGAACAATGAAGGCTGGTGCAGGCGCGCCGGTGATTTCTGGAAGGTCGGCCCGGCGCTCCCCTTAAAGGTGGCGAGCGCGGTCTTCAGTTCGGCGGGCGAATGCTTCTGCCGGATCTTCTTCATCTCCTCAGCGGCGAGCACATCGCACCGCTCGTTGTCCTGATGGCCGGCGTGGCCCTTCAGCCAACCCCAGTGGATCCGGTGACGCGCCACGAGCGAATCCAACTCCCGCCAGAGGTCGGCGTTGCGCACGGGTTGCTTCGCCGCCGTCAGCCAACCGCGGACTTTCCAGCCCTTGATCCACGAGGTGATTCCGTTTCGCAGGTATTCGGAGTCGGTGAAGATGCGAACATCGGAAGGCCGCTCCAGCGAGCGCAGCGCCTCGATGGCGGCGCGGAGTTCCATGCGGTTGTTCGTGGTGGCGATTTCACCGCCGGAGATTTCACGGACACTTTCGCCGTGGCGTAACACCGCAGCCCAGCCGCCCGGCCCGGGGTTTCCCTCGCAGCCGCCATCGGTGTGGATGACAACGTGATCGGCCGGCGTTGAAGGAAGCGCCCGCGTCACACGAGCTTCTTCAGCTTCGCATCCTCGGCGAGCCGCTTGACCAGCTCCTTGATTTTCTGCGCGCCGCCTTTGTGCGCGACCATCGTCGCGTCGTCCGTCTGCACCACGATGCAGTCCTTGAGACCGACGAGGCAGATGGGCGTGCGGCGGTCCTTCGAGCGCGCGTCGTAAACAATGTTGCGCGCCGCATCCACGTGGATGAAGTCGGCCACGGCGCAGTTGCCCTCGGCGTCGGCCTTCACGTGGCGCGCGAGCGCGGGCCACGCGCCGAGGTCGTCCCACTCGAACGAGCCGTCGGCCACCACCACGTTGTGCGCGTGCTCCAGCAGCGCGAAATCAATGCTGATCCGCTTGATGTCCGGGTATTCCTTGGCGAGCACCTTGTCGAGTTTGCCCTTCGTCGCGGCGGTGAACCACCGGTGGCACGCGGCCGCCATCTCGGGCTGATGTTTCTCCAGCCCGTTCGTGACGGTGACGAACGACCAGATGAACATGCCGGCGTTCCAGCGATACTGGCCGCTGTTGAGATACTCGACGGCCTTGTCGAAATACGGTTTCTCGACGAACCGCTCGGCCTTGAAGAACGTGGTCTTGTATTTCTTCACGCCCGACGGCGGCGGCAACTCGGCGCCGGTGTGGATGTAGCCGTAGCCCGTCGCCGGCTCCGTGGGCTTGATGCCGATGGTGACGATGACCTGCCCGCGGCTCGCGAGATCGAACGCATCGGCGAGCACCTGCTGAAATTTTTTCGCGTCGGGAATGACGTGGTCCGCCGGCAGCACGGCCATCACGGCATTGACCGAACGCGCGCCGACGATCGCCGCACCGAGCGTGACCGCCGCGCACGTGTCGCGCCCGACGGGCTCGGCGACGACATTTGCCTTGGGCAGCTTGGGCAACTGCCTGCGCACCTCGGCGGCCTGGGCTTCGTTGGTGATGATGAGGATGTTCGCCAGCGGCACGAGCGGCAGCACGCGATCCACGGCCTGCTGGAGGAACGAGCGGTCGCCGAGGAGTTTGATGAGCTGCTTGGGCGTCTTCTCGCGGCTCACCGGCCAGAAGCGCTCGCCGCGCCCGCCGGCCATGATGATGACAAAACGGTTGGAATCAGAAGTTTTCGCTTTTGCGCTCATAAATTTCCTAGCCACGGATTGAACACGGATGAAACACGGAATGGACAGAACTGGGAATCAGGAAATCAGTGTTCAATCTGTGTTTCATCCGTGGCTCAAGTGGATTTCACCGCCACCGAGAGGGATTTCACAAACTCGCCAACCCGTCTCACCAGTTCCGGCGATTTCCCGTGCTCGGCGATCTGGTTGACGATCGCGCTGCCGACGACGATGGCCTCGGCAAACTGCGCCACGGTCCGGGCCTGTTCGGGATTCGAGATGCCGAAGCCGACGGCGATGGGCAGCGGCGTGTGCGCGCGAATCTTGCGCGTCATGTCGCCGATGGTGCCGGAAATTTTCGCCTGCATCCCGGTCACGCCCTCGCGCGAGACGTAGTAGATGAAACCGCTCGCGCGCTTGGCGATGAGTTCCATGCGGTCCTCCGGCGTCGTGGGCGCCATGAGGTAGATGTTGCAGAGGCCGGCCGCGCGCATGAGCGCCTCGTAGTTGTCCGACTCCTCGGGCGGCAGATCGAGCACGAGCAATCCATCCACGCCCGCCTGCGCGCAGTCGGCGATGAACTGCTTCAGCCCGCGCTTGTGGAGGATGTTGAAGTAAACGTAGAGGACGATGGGCACCGCTGAATCGCGCCGGATCGCGGCGACCGTTTCCAAAACTTTCGGCGGCGTGGTGCCGGACTCCAAGCCGCGCTGCGCGGCGAGTTGGTTCACCAGTCCATCCGCGAGCGGATCGCTGAAAGGGACGCCGAGTTCCAGCACATCCACACCGGCCTGATCGAACGCGAGCGCGAGCTGGCGCGTGGCTTCGAGGTTTGGGTCACCCGCGCCGATGTAAACGACGAAGCCCTTCTGGCGCTGCTCCCGGAGTCTGGCGAAACGTTCAACGATGCGGTTCACGTGGCGCGGAGTTTCGAGTTTCGAGTTTCGAGTTGCAAGTGGGTTTCCGACGGCGGCGCGAAATGAGCCGCTCAGAGCCGCGCGTCATTTGCCAGCCAGACGAGACGCAAACCCTCCAGCGTCAGGTTCGGCATCACGGCGGTGATTTCGGGCAACCCCGCCGCCATCAGTTTCGCGTAGCCGCCCGTCCCAATCACGGGCAGGCGCGCGGACTTCAACTCGCGCTTCAGTTCGCGGATCAACTCCCGCACCAACCCGCGGTAACCATGCACCGCGCCGATGAGCATCGCCTCCGCCGTGGTTTTTCCCACTGCACGCCGCACTTCGCGGATCGTGATGCGCGGCAGCAGCGCCGTTTTCTCGTGCAGATAATCCGTCATCACCGACAGCCCCGGCGCGATGATGCCGCCGGCGTAGTCGCCCGCGCGGTTCACCACGTCGAAGGTCACCGCCGTGCCGAAGTCCACCACGACCGACGGTGCGCCGAAGAAATGGCGTGCGGCCACGGCGTTCGCCAGCCGGTCGGGACCGATGGTGCGCGGCTTCGGATAATCAATGCCGACGCCGACGATCGTGCGCGGCGTGAGTTCGAGGCAGCTTCGCTGAAACAGCGTGCGCGTCGCGCGCTGGACGCGCGGCGTGACCTTGGGCACGACGCTGCACAATGCGGCGCCATCAAGCTTCGCGCGACCGACGAAACGGCGGACTTGCGCAGCGGCCCGGCCGGAAAACCAGTCCGCCGTGGGAATGTTCAACTGCTTCAGCACGCGCGTCGCGCTCGCGAGCCCGAGGTGCGTGTGCGTGTTGCCGATGTCGAAGAGGAGGATCATTTTTCAATGCTCACGTCGCCGCCGATGATGCGTTCGAGCCGACCGTGCTGCGTGCGGACGAGCAGCGCGCCGTCGTCATCGAGCGCCTCGGCGCGGCCGCGCACCTTGCGGCCGCCGATGTCAATGGTCACGTTCTGACCAAGCGTGGCGCAGCGCGACTCCCATTCGTCGGCGAGCGCGGCGAACCGGCCGCGGCACACGCGCCGGTAGTCGGCGTCGAGTTCGCGCAGAATCGCCGCGGCGACGTCCGCGCGGTTCCAGCTCCGGCCCGTCTCGATCTTCACCGAGGTCGCGATGCGCCGCAGATCGGCGGGCAGCGCAGACGCGTCGAGGTTCACGTCCACGCCGATGCCGAGGATGACGTATTTGACCTTGTCCACCTCGGCGTTGAGTTCGGTCAGCACGCCGACGAGTTTGCGCCCGCCGACGAGCAGATCGTTGGGCCACTTGATTTCCACGCTCAGGCCGGTCGCGCTGCGCAACCCGCGCGCGACGGCCGTGGCGGCCATGATGGTGAGTTGCGTCACGGCGGTCGGACGCAGCGCGGGCCGCAGCAGGACGGAAAACCACAGCCCCTTGCCGGCGGGCGAAATCCATTTGCGCCCCATCCGGCCGCGGCCCTTCGTCTGCGTCTCGGCGAAAACCACGACGCCTTCCTTCACGCCGTCACGCGCGAGCTTCTCGGCGACATCGTTCGTGGAAGTCGTCTCGTGAAAAACCCGGATGTCCCGGCCGATGACTTCCGTCCGGCCGAGTCGCGCGAGCAGATCATCCGCGTGCAGCAGATCGGGCGAGTCGAGCAGGCGGTAGCCGCGGTGCGGGCTGGCCTCGATGTCGTAGCCGAGCGTGCGCAGTTCCTCGATGCGCGCCCAGACCGCCGCGCGGCTGATGTCGAGCCGCTGCGCGAGGTCGGCGCCAGAGACGCCTTCGTCGGGACTGGCACGGAGGGC
This sequence comes from Verrucomicrobiota bacterium, assembly GCA_016199935.1. Classification (GTDB taxonomy): domain Bacteria; phylum Verrucomicrobiota; class Verrucomicrobiia; order Limisphaerales; family JACQFS01; genus JACQFS01. The sequence continues at coordinate 1,143 of JACQFS010000187.1, read as the reverse complement.
GGTGAGGATGTGGGCGTCGGGGGTCAAGGCGTGATGAGTAAGGAGTAATCCGTAATCAATGAGCGCTCGTCACGTTTCAAAATCCAGCGCGATGTCCACGGCGCGGGCGGAGTGCGTGAGCGCGCCGACGGAAATGAAATCCACGCCGGTCTCGGCGATGGCGCGGACGGTCTGGAGGTTCACGCCACCGCTCGCCTCGGTCTGCGCATGGCCAGCGACGAGTTCCACCGCCGCGCGCAACTGCGCGGTGCTCATGTTGTCGAGCAGGATGATGTCGGCGCGCGCAGCGACGGCCTGCTCCACTTGCGCGAGCGAGTCGCACTCGACTTCGACCTTGAGCTGCGGATAGGCGGCGCGGGCGCGGGCCACGGCGGCGGCGATGGCGTTGGGCTGCGCCTCGCGCAACGCGGCGAGGTGGTTGTCCTTGATGAGCACGAGGTCGAAGAGGCCGACGCGGTGGTTGGTGCCGCCGCCGCATTTCACCGCATACTTCTCGAAGCGCCGCCAGCCGGGCGTGGTCTTGCGCGTGTCGAGAATCTGCGCGCGCGTGCCCTTCACGGCCTCGACGAATTGCGCGGTGAGCGTGGCGACGCCAGAGAGGCGCTGGACGAAGTTCAACGCGACGCGCTCGGCGGTGAGGATGGCCTGGGCGGATCCAAACACCCGGAGGAGCTTGCGACCCGCGCCCGCGTGCTGGCCGTCCTGCACGAGCCGCTCGAATTCTAGTGCGGCGGACAATTCTTCAAACGCGGCTTCGGCGAATTGGATTCCGGACAACACCAGCGGCTCGCGAGCGACCATGAACGCCTTGGTCACCGCGCTCTCCGGGACCGTCGCGAGCGTGGTGACATCACCCGAGCCGACATCCTCCGCGAGCGCGGCCTGCACGGCGCGGCGGATTTCGGAGACGGTCAGCGGTTCCACGCGGGAAGGATGAAGGATGAGAGATGAGGGATGAAGGAAAAAGCGGCGAGCGAAATTCGAGCAATCATCCCAGGCATATCGCGCGACTACACCGCCAAGTCATTCACGCATCTCTTCGCGTTCGGCCCTCACCCCTGCCCTCTCCCGGAGGGAGAGGGGGAAACGCACTCAGCGTCAGCGAATGCCGGGTGCGTGCGGACCTCGACAATCTGTGGAAGC
>JACQFS010000182.1 GCA_016199935.1 Verrucomicrobiota bacterium | reverse complement strand
TCCGGGGGTTCGAATCCCTCCCCTTCCGCCAATTTTTTCGCACGCCGGAAATGGAAAGGCCGCCACAAGCGTGGCGGCCTTCGCATTTCGATGCGCGTTCGACGCGCGCGAGTGAGCTTACTTCGGCAGCGCGTTCTTGATCGCGTCGCCGGCCTTGTTCGCGGCGTCGGCGGCGGGCTTGGCGAGCTTCTCCATCGCGAGTTTCTTCACCTGCTCGATGAGGCTCTGCACGGCGGTCTTCTGCTCGGGCGTGATCTTCGCGTCGGAGAGGGCGGTGTTGAGCTTGCCCAGCGCGCCCTGGTAGTCGGCGCTCTTGATCGCGGCCACGGCGGTGTTGACGGTTTCCTTGAGCGCGGGCTCGGCCGAGGCGAAGGCTTTTTCCACGGCGGCGGTGTCAACGGAGGTGGAGCCGTCGGCGTTCTTCTTGCACGCGGTCAGGCCGAGGGCGCAAACGGCGGCGAGGGTGAGGAGGAGGATGGATTTCATGTTGTTGGTATTTTCGATTTTGGAGTTAACGCGAACCACCGGGGTTCGCGGGGCGCGAAAGTAACGGCGGGCGGCACGATTGCAAGCGAGTTGATTGGCCACTGATTTGCGTTGGCGCGCGCGTGGGTGATGCGTAACTTGCCGCCCGCCTCCGGCGTCCGGTTCGATTCGCCGGCGCCGCGCACTTTTCACCAAATGAAAGACAACGACCCCTCCGCTGCCACACGCAAGTCCGTCATCCAGTTCATCGTCGCGCTCACCATCGTGCTCGTGGGCGTGAGCATCGGCACGTGGATCATCCTGCCGAAGACCGAGGGGCCCGGGCGAACGCGGGGCGATTCGAGCCGGAGCCGCGCCGAGTTCGTCGCGCCCGCCGTGGCGAAGGCCGCGCCGGTGGTCCTCGATGACGACATGGTGTGGATCGCGGGCGGGACGTTCGCGATGGGTTCGGAAAAGGGGCAGACCGACGAGAAGCCCGTGCATGACGTGAGCGTGGACGGCTTCTGGATGGACCGCTTCGAGGTGACGAATGAGAAGTTCGAACAGTTCGCGAAGGACAGCGGTTACATCACCACCGCGGAGCGCAAACCCGACCCGAAGGATTTTCCCGGCGTGCCGTTGGAGAATCTCGTGGCCGGCTCGATCGTCTTCTCGCCGCCGCCCGGCGATGGCGTGCCGCTCGACAACCACATGATCTGGTGGAGCTACGTCCCCGGCGCGAACTGGCGTCATCCCCAAGGCCCGGACGCGGACCTCAAGGGTCTGGAGAAACATCCCGTCGTGCACATCTCGTGGTTCGATGCCGTGGCTTACGCCAAATGGAAATCGGAGAAGACCGGAAAGCCGCACCGGCTGCCGACCGAGGCGGAGTGGGAGTATGCGGCGCGCGGCGGACTGGCGAAGAAGGAGTTCGTGTGGGGCGATGAGTTCAAGCCCGGCGGCAAAATGCTCGCGAACATCTGGCAGGGACGTTTCCCGAATCAGAACACGATGGAAGACGGTTTCCGTTTCACCGCACCCGTCGGCTCCTTCGCGCCCAACGGCCTCGGGCTGCACGACATGGCCGGCAACGTCTGGGAATGGTGCGCCGACTGGTATCTGCCCGACTACTACGCGAAGGCCGCCGCGAAAAATCCGCAAGGCCCCGACACGAGCTACGATCCGAACGAGCCCGGCACGCCCAAGCGCGTCCAGCGCGGCGGCTCCTACCTTTGCACGGATCTCTACTGCGGCGCGTATCGCCCGAGCACGCGCATGAAGACCTCGCCCGACACCGGCCTCTCGCATTCCGGCTTCCGCGTGGTGCGCGCCGGGCCGGGGCCGGGGAAGTGAACGACGAAAGCAAACGAGTCGCCGGAGTCCATTAGCCAATGCCGGCCGCGCGCAAGCAGTCCTGATAAATCAGTCCGCTCCCGTTTTAACACTTGTAACCGACTTCCCCGCCCTTATTCTCCGCGCGATGAATTTTTTCGCCGCCATGTTCGCTTACATCCTGCTCGGCATTCTGCTCGGCGCGGGCATCCTCGTAATGGCCGTCAAGGGCACGGTCGGCCTGATGATCGTGGGCCTGGCCATTTTCTTCTTCCTCTTCGTCCGCTACGGCTGCCTCTCACACTGAGATGCAGTTAAGCCGGTCGGTGGCTTTTCCGAAAAGCAAAACGGCGCCGGTGTTCCGGCGCCGTTCGCGTAATCATTTCCGTCCGCCTCAGACGTTCGGTTGCGGCGTGTAGCGCAGATACGGCTTCACCTTGCGCGCGCCCTTGGGGAACAGCGCCGGGATTTCCTCGTCCTTCACCGCGAGCGTGACGATGCACTCGCCGCCGTGCTGCCAGTCCGCCGGGGTGGCGACCTTGTGCCGCGCGGTGAGCTGGAGCGAATCAATCACGCGGAGGATTTCCGCGAAATTGCGCCCGCAAGACATCGGGTAGGTGAGCGTGAGTTTGATCTTCTTGTCCGGCCCGATGACGAACACCGAACGCACCGTGGCCTTGTCGTCCACGTTCGGGTGGATCATGTCGTAGAGCGCGGCGATCTTGCGGTCGGGATCGGCGATGATGGGGAAGTTCATCGTCGTGCTCTGCGTCTCGTTGATGTCCGCGATCCAGCCGCGGTGCGACTCGACCGGGTCCACCGAGATCGCGGCGCACTTCACGCCGCGGCGGTCGAACTCATTCTTCAGCTTGGCGGCGGCGCCGAGTTCCGTGGTGCAGACCGGCGTGTAATCCGCCGGGTGCGAAAAGAGCACGCCCCAGCCGGTGCCGAGCCATTGGTGGAACGTGATTTTGCCTTCCGTGGTGTCCGCCGTGAAATCCGGCGCGAGGTCGCCTAAGCGCAGTGACATGATGAATCGAGGTTGGTGGTTTGTCTTTTTGTCCCCGGCCCCGAGGCCGGCGGGACGCGGAGAATACGCAGCCGCAACCGCGGGCGTCAACTGGGGGAATCCCATGGCCTGTCCCGACGTGTTGACATCGCCGCGCGCCGCCATCACGGCGCGCGCAACCGCACTCCCCGCAGCTTGTCCCCGTCCAGTTCGTAGCGCCAGCCGGCCTCGACGGTGATGGAATTGGTGAGGTAGCGGATGCGCCGGTTCGCGACATTCACGTTGACCATCTGCATCCCGCCCCCCACGGGCGATTGTCCGGAGACGGACGCCTTGCCGGTTTCCGACACGTCCAGATTCACTGGCGGCGTTGAAGTGGCGGCGTCCGGTTTGCTGCCAATGGTGACGCTCGCCGGCTTGTAGCTCTCCGCAAACCGGTCCACGAATTGAATGATCGCCACATGCGCGCCCGGCCGGAGACGATACTCCCCGCCTGCGCTCACGGGCAGGCCATCGAGCTTTTTGACCACGCCGAGATCGCCACCGAAATCCGAAGTGTCCACCACCAGCAACATCGCGTGCGGTTCCAACTCGCCGGTCTGGTGCTCGAAGCGCGCGCAGCCGCCGGCCAGAAGGAGCAGGCTGATGACGGGAACCAACCGGTTTTTGAGAGGGCGTGCTGGTTTCATGATGCAAATGGTCGGCGGGCTCCACCAGCGTGCCCCTACCCCTCCCCGAATCCCAACTGATACGCCGCCGCCAGGCCGAGCACGACGAAGACCGCGCCGAAGGTTCCCAGCGCCTCGCCCCACCAGCGCATCCGCTCGAAGAAAGTCTCCGGCAGCGGCGGGAACATGGTCGCGTAGCGTTTGCGAAAAACTTCGCGCGTCTGCTTCTCGATCTGGTCCTTCGCGCGCGGCAGGTCCTCGTTGCGGAAATCCTCCACCTGCGTCGGCTTGATGACGATGGCCTCGCCGCTCTTCGCCTTGCCCTGTGCGCGCTTGATGAGGAACGCGCGGATTTCCTCCTCCGTGCCGTTGGGGACGGCCTCGACGATTTCCTTCGCCTGCGCGAGTTCGGCGTTGAACATCCGGTCCAGCTTCGCGTTGGAATCGCGGATGTGCGCGGTGAGTTCGGTGTGCAGGCGGTAACTTTCAAATCCCAAAATGAACGCCGCCGCGATGAGCAGGACCACCGCGGCCATGCGCTGGCCGCTGGAGCGCCCCAGTTTTCGCGCGAGCAAGCCCGCGCTGCTGCCGGCACCCAACGCCAGCACGTCCCAACTGTTTCCAGTCCATTTCCACAGGCCGAACCACACGCCCGTCACCGCCGCCGCGCCGAGCAGCGCGCCGAGCGTCGCCTTGTTCCGATCCGTCGCGGGCCGCGGTCTCGCCGTCTTCGGCTTGATCAATTCATCGGGCACCTTCGCCGCTGCACCGCGCGAGATGCTGGCGGTGGAATGGGATTTCTCGCGCGCCGCCGGCTTGGAATCGCGCACGCCGGAACCCGAAGCGCCGGGCGCGGGCGCCGCTGCCCTCGACGCCGACGATCCGCTGGCTTCGGTGAGCTTGTTGGTGATGAGGTTGTTCGCGCGCTTCGTGTTGTCCGCGCCGCACGCGGGGCACAACGACGGCACGGGCATCCGGCCGTCCTCCGGTTCCACATCGAAGACGTAATGCTGACCGCAATCGCAATAGATCTTGAGTTCCATCTGGGAGCGGCGCGCGCCGCGGGTTGGGTTCGGCCGGACAATGAGCAAAGGAAAACCCACGGGCAAGACGGAAGTGCGCGCCCCGGAAAAGCGCGTTGAGTTTCGCAACGCCGCTGGCACACTCGCGCCCATGAAACTCAACGCCCGCCTGACCGCCACCACCCTCGGTCTCGGAGTTGCGTTACTCACCATGAATCCATCCCCTGCGTCCGCCGCCGTCCCTTCCAAATCCTCCTTCGGCACGAACAAGAACGGCGTCGCCGTTGACCTCTACACGCTGAAGAACAAACACGGCCTCACCGCCGCCGTCACCACGCACGGCGCGACGCTCGTCTCGCTCCTCGCGCCGGACCGGCTCGGCAAGTTCGCCGACCTCACGATGGGCTTCGACAGCGTGAGCGGCTACGAGTCTCCCGCGAACGCCTCCTTCGGCTGCTCGGTCGGCCGTTACGCCAACCGCATCGCCAACGGTAAATTTTCCCTCGACGGCAAGACCTACACACTGCTCGTGAACAACGGCAAAAACCACCTGCACGGCGGCGGACCGCTCGCGTTCAGCAAAGTCGTGTGGCACGCGGAGCCGTTCGCGCGCGCGGGCGAGTCGGGCGTCGTCTTCACCCACACGAGCGCGGATGGCGAGGAGGGTTATCCCGGCACGATGAAGCTCAAGGTCACCTTCACGCTCACGGACAAGAATGAGTTGCGCCTCGATTACGAAGCCACGACCGACCAGCCGACCGTGGTGAATCTCACGAACCACGCCTATTGGAATCTCGCGGGCGTGGGCAACGGCGATGTCCTCGGGCACCTGCTCACGTTGCACGCGGACCGCTACACGCTCGTGGACGACGGCCTCATTCCGACCGGCGAGATCGCCCCGGTGAAAGGGACGCCGCTCGATTTCACCACGCCGCACAAAATCGGCGAGCGCATCCCGCCTTACGAATCTTCCGCGCACGGCTACGATCACAACTTCGTCGTCAACGGCGCGCCGGGAAAACTCCGTCCCGCCGCGCGCGTGGTCGAGCCGGCCAGCGGGCGCACCTTGGAAATCCTGACGACCGAGCCGGCGATCCAGCTCTACACCGGCAATCATCTGAAGGGGCAAAAGGGCAAGGCCGGCGTGGCCTATCCGCAACGCGGCGCCTTCTGCCTCGAAGCGCAGCACTACCCGGACTCACCGAACCAGCCCTCGTTCCCCACCACGACCCTCCGCCCTGGCGAGACGTATCGCCAGACGACGGTGCATGTGTTCGGCGTGGAGAAGTAAGCGACCGGCGCGGGGCTTTCGGATTCAAAACACCAGTCCGCAGACCCAGCCCACGTGCGCGAAGAACACGAACAGGATCACCGCCAGCGGTTTCGACACCTCGCGCCAGAGATAGATGCTCGGCACGATGCTGTAGATGCCCAGCGTCCTCGCGAAGATCATCACGTAGCCCGATACCACAACCCAGATGGGCAACAGCGGAGGAGTCTTTCTTAGGACTGGCCTTGAATTAAGGAACTGTGCTAATCCTTGTTCCTGGTCCACGCCGCGCTGAAAAATCCCTACGCCGTCATCGTGCTGGCGTTGGGGATTCTCGTCATCGGCATCACGGCCATCACGCGGCTGCCGACGGACATCCTCCCGACCTTTAAGACGCCCGCCGTCCAGGTGCTCACACTTTATCCGGGGATGCCCGCCGAAATCATGGAGCGCGACATCACCACGCGGCTCGAACGCTGGACCGGCCAGGCCAACGGCATCGCACGGCAGGAATCCAAGTCCATGGTCGGCGTGAGCGTGGTGCGCGATTATTTCCGCGAGGACGTGGACCCGAACACCGCGATGGCACAGGTCACGTCGCTGGCGATGAGCGATCTGTATTACCTCCCGCCCGGCACGATCCCGCCGATGGTGATGCCCTTCGACCCGACGGCCACGATTCCGCTCGCGCTGATCAGCGTGTCGAGTCCGACCTACGACGAGACGAAGCTCTACGACGTGGCCTACTTTGATTTGCGCAACCGCCTCCAGGGCATCACGGGTGTCATCGCGCCGGCAGTTTATGGCGGCAAGCTGCGGCGCATCCTTGCCTACGTGGACCCGAACAAGGCGCAGGCGCGCGGGTTGTCGCCGCTCGACGTAATCAATGGCATCCGCGATTACAACGTGATGATCCCGACGGGCGACGCGAAGTTCGGCGACTACGATTTTCAGATCAACGCCAATGGCATGGTCGGCAAGGTCGCCGACATGAACCGCATCCCGCTCCGCGTCGGCCCGCTACCGACGGTGTTCGTCGGCGACGTGGCGAGCGTGGAGGACTCGCACCAGATTCAGCAGAACATCGTCCACGTGGACGGCAGGCGGCAGGTGTATATCCCGATCTACCGGCAGCCCGGCGCGAACACCATCGCCGTCGTCGAAGGCATCCGCGCGCAACTCAAGCCGATCCTCGAACGCATCAAGGGCATCAGCCTCGACATCGTGATGGACCAGTCGGTGTATGTGCGGCAGGCGATCCGCAATCTCACGCATGAAGCGCTCATCGGCTTCGGGCTGGCGGCGTTGATGGTGTTCGTATTCCTCGGCAGCTACCGCCCGACGCTGATCGTCCTGCTGGCGCTGCCGCTCGCGTGTCTCGGCGCGTTCATCGGCCTCTACTTCACGCATCAGACCATCAACGTGATGACTCTCGGCGGACTCGCGCTTGTCATCGGCCTGCTGATTGATGAATCCATCGTGGTGCTGGAAAACACCCAGCGGCATCTGGCGATGGGCAAATCGCCGTGGCAGGCCGCGCTTGATGGCGCGAGTGAAGTCACGCGCCCGCTCACCATCGTCACCGTGACCGTCAGCGTGGTGTTCTTTCCGATCGTGTTCATGTCGGGCATCGGAAAGTTTTTGTTCACCCCGCTGGCGCTGGCGGTGATCTTCGCCATCGTCACGAGCCGCCTGCTGGCGACGACACTCGTGCCGGTGTGCGCGGCAAGGCTTTTCAAGTCCCGTGGGAACGAACACGCGGAACCCGAGGGGTGGTTCGCGCACATCCGCCGCGGTTACGAGGGTTTGTTGAAGACCACGCTGCGTTTCCGCTGGCTCGTGCTCGGCGGCGTGGCCGTGCTGTTCGCCAGCTCACTCCTGCTTTTCAAATTCACCGGCACCGAACTGTTTCCGCAGACCGACGCGGGCCAGTTCATGATCCGCCTGCGCGCGCCGACGGGACTGCGCATCGAGAAGACCGAGGAACTCACCACGCGCATCGAGGCCGTCGTGCGCGACGTCATTCCCGACCGCGAACGCAAGACGATCATCGCCAACATGGGCGTGCTCTACGACTGGCCCGCCGCCTACACGCCGAACGCCGGCCCGATGGACGCGACC
>JACQFS010000183.1 GCA_016199935.1 Verrucomicrobiota bacterium | reverse complement strand
TTGTTGTTGGCCACGAACCACGTGGTGCGAAACGTCCCGTCGTCCACCAGCGAGTTGCTGAAGATCAGGCGCGCGCCCGTGCCGGCGCCGCCACCGCCGATGAAGACCCGGCGATTGTCACCGAACACGTTGAACGGCCCGGTGAAGGTCGCCGCAAACAGGTTCGTGCCGTAGGCGCCGGCCGCGCCCGCGGTGACCGTGAGATTGCCGCGGAGATCCACCGGGCCGGCGAAGAACACCTGCGGGCTCCCGCCCTGCGACGTCGCGTCGATCGTGCCGCCGCCGGAGGTCAGCGGATTGCCGGAAGCGGCGACCGAGCCGTTGATGACGAACTTGTTCAGGAAGGTGTAGTTGGAGGTGACGTTGTTCAGGAAGCCGAACGTCGCCGCGCCGTCGAGCGTGATCGGGCCGGAGCCGAACTGGTAGGCGCCCGCGGGGAGGTTGGCCGCGCGCCACTGGATCGGGCCGGAAATGTTGTAGGTGCCGCCGCTGAACGCCGGGTTGTTCGTGCCGCTGTAGCCGAGCACATTCGCGTTGTTGAATTTCCGCAGCGGCGAGGCAAAGCCCGGCGTGTCCACGATCGGCCCGGCGAATTCGAGCGAGAACGGGTTGGCGACCCGACCGTTCGCCACGTCGAACTGCGAGTTCGTCCCGAGCATCGTCGTGCCGATGATCCGGATGTCGTAGTTGTCCGAGTTCTCGGTGCGGAAGATCGAGTTGTTGGTGAGCGTGAGGTTGTTGATGGTGATGATGCGATCCGTGCTGCCGACCGCCACGGCCCGGCCCACGCGCAGGATGGACTGGCCGTTGTTGGTCACGATCAGGCTGAGCATCGTCCCGTTGGTGGTGGTGAAGGCCGTGCTGAAGCCGTCGGTGCGGAGCTCCAGCGCGCCGCCCCCGAGGACCACGACGGGCTGCGCGCCGAACAGTCCCGCCACGTTGTTGGTGCCCGCGTCCACGCGCACCGTGCCGCCACGGATGTCGAGCGGCCCGCTGAACTGCTGCACCTGCCGGTTGGTCAGGAAGAGCGTGCCGGTGTTCAGCTTGACCACGCGGAATCCCCCGCCGCCGTCATTGAGCGGTTGGTCGATGGCCAGGCTGCCGCTGTTGCTGAACAGCGTGTTGCCCGTGAGCGTGGCCGGGCCGACGAAGCGCAAAACGTAAGTGTTGCCGCTGGAGACGTTGAACAGGTTCGTGCCGAGCGTCAGGCTGTTGAGCGTGAGGATGCGGCCGGCGCCGCCGTTGGCCGTGAAACGGTCCACGTTGATGACCACGTTGCTGACCGCGGTGACGTTGTAGCCCGCGCCGGGGCCGAGGGTCTGGTTGGTGTCGCTGCGCAGATTGAGCGTGCCGGCATTGAGCGTGAGCGGGCCGGTGCCGAGCACGTTGGTGACGAAGACGGCGGTGTTTGTGTTTGTCCCGGCGACCGCGGTGAGCGTGCCCGCGTTGAGCGTGGTGCCACCGGAGTAGGTGCTCTCCTGGATGTTTGTGAGCAGCAGCGTGCCCGTGCCGAGCTTGAGCAGCGACGTGCCGGGAACGCTTTCGCCCAGCGCGCCGTCCAGGCTCAGCGACGTCGAGTTGCTTACGGAAATCCCCACCGCGCCGGACAGCGTGACCGGCCCGCTGAAGGCGACGGTGTAGCCGTTGGATCCGGTGGTCAGCAGCGTGCCGTTGGTGATGCCGAGCGCGTTGAAGGTGATGCGGTTGTTGAGGACGGTGGCGATGTTCACCCCGGGCCGGCGCACGTCCAAGTTTCCCATGCCGCCGACGACGGCGACGCTGTTGACCCGGACGAAGTTGGTGTTGGCGTCCGCGGTGGCGTTGGTTGTCGTCACCCCGTTCGTGTCCGTGACGATCACCCGATTGGTGCCTCCGATGCGGTAGGAGAGCACCGCGGCGTTGCCGAGGACGACGTTGGCGGTGCCGATGGCCGAGCTGTTGGTGTGGGTGGCGACGAGCACCGCGTTGCTGGTGATCGTCAGGTTGCCGGAAAAAGTGTTCGCGTTGGTCAGGAAGACAAACGCGGGCGTGTTTCAGCCCGTCACCGTCAGGTTCGCGCCGCCGGTAAGCAGGCCATTGATCACCAAATCCACATTCGTCGTCGGGTCGCGCTGATCTCGGGTGGAGATGAAGCTGTCGGCGGTGACGGTGATCGCGCCGGTGAACAGGCGGTTGCTGCCGCCCGCGCCGAGGACACCCAGCGTGCCGCCCAGCGTGCCGCCGGCCAGCGTGAGGTTGTTGGTAAAAACGCCGATCGAGCCGGAGGAGAACGTGCCGCCCGGCAGCAGCAGGAACGGCCCGCCGCCCAGGGCGTTGATGCTGTCGTTCTGGAGCACGCCGCCCGCGACGATGTTCGTCCCGCTGCGGCCGGCGTTGTTGTTGGTGACGATGAGATAGCCCGTGCCGAGCTTGGTGAACGTGCCGCCGGTCAGGGTGCCGGTCTGCGTCACGAGGTTCGTGCCGGTCACGGAGACGCCGCCACCACCGCCGCTGTTCGTCCCGACGGTCATCACCCGCGTCTGCACCGTCGAACCGGTGAACTCGAGCACCGCATTGCTGTTGATGGCGATGCCGCCGGACGTGCTGCCGAGCCGGGCGCTGGCATTCACCGAGAGCGTTCCGCCGTTGATGAAGTTCGTGCGCGCCGCCGCGCCGTAGGTGTTGTTCCCGCTCAGCGTGAGCGTGCCTGAGCCGACTTTGGTGAAACTGTTTCCGCCGCTGATGACCCCGCTCAACGTCGAGTCGAACCCGCCCGAGTCAAACGTGCCGCCGCCGGTGTTGAGCGTCACCGCGCGGGCGGACGTGAGGTTCGTCAGCGTGCGCAACGTGCCGCCGGCGAAGCTGAGCGTGCCCGCCGCGGCACCGAGGGCGGCGTCGCCCATCACGGCCACCACGCCGCCGTTGAGCACGGTGCCGCCGGTGTAAACGTTCGAGGCCGTGAGCGTGAGCGTGCCGCCGTTGGTCTTGGTGAGCGTGCTGGTGTTGATCACGCTGGCGATGAACACGTCGCCCGCGCCGCCGACCGTCACCGTGCGGCCGGCGCCGAGGATGGCGTTGGTGGAGTCGAGGATCAGCAGGCCGGCATCGGAGGCGATTCTCACGGGCGCACCGAACGTGATCGCGCCGCTGTAGGTGTTCGTCCCGCCGCGGTTGCGGAGCGCGCCGCCGTTGGTGATGCCAAAGCCATTGAGCGCGAGCGTCTCGGCGCTGACGGAAAGGTTGTTCGTCAGTTCGAGCGCCGCGTTGCTGATGACGGTCACGCCGCCCGCCGGGGTGCCGAGCGCGAAACCATCGGCAATCGAGAGCACGCCGTTGCTCACCGTCACGGCGCCGGCGAAACTGTTCGACACGGTCAGCGTCAACGTGCCCGCGCCGTCCTTGAGGAGTCCGCCCGCGCCCGTGGCGATGGAACTGGCGATGAGCGTGTTGCTCGCGCCGCCGACGGTGAGCGTGAAACCGGCGCCGGTGATCGCGTTCGACGAATTGAGCACGAGCAGGCCGGCATCGGTGTTGATGCGCGAGTTGGTGAGGATGACGAGATCGCCGCTGTAGCTGTTCGTGCCGCCACGGTTGCGCAGCGCGCCCGCGTTGCCAATGCCGCCGCCCGCGAGGGTGAGGGCTTCCGCGCCGACGGCGACGTTGTTGGTCAGTTCGAGCGCCGCGCCGTTGGAGACGATCACGCCGCCACTCGTCGCGCCGAGCGCCGCGCTGTGCGTGATCGAAAGCACGCCGTTGCTGATCACGGTCGCGCCCGCGTAGCTGTTGGAGCCGGCGAGCGTCACCGTGCCCGCGCCGGATTTGAAAAGTCCGCCGCTGCCGCCGAGCTGGGCCGTGACCGCGCCGGCCTGGACGCTGAACACCGCGCCGGTGAGCGTGCCGGTGGTGCCGGCGATGGTTCCGCTTTGCAGCGTGACGACGCCGACGATATCGGATTGCGCGGCGAGGTTGAGGGTTCCGCCGTTGACGGTCACCGCGCCCGTGTCGCTTAAGGCGTCATTGGCCGCGAGCATGAGCGTGCCGAGGGTGACGAGCGTTGTGCCGGTGTAAGTGTTGCTGCCCGCGAGGGTGAGCGTGCCCGCGCCGTCCTTCGTCAACCCGCCGGTCGTCGTGCCGATGGCGGAATTGATGAGCGTGTTGCCGGCACCGCCGACGGTGAGCGTGAAGCCCGCGCCCGTGATCGGCGCGGCGGAGTTCAGCACGAGCAGGCCGGCGTCGGAATTGATGCGCGCGCTGCCGGCCAGCGCGAGGTTGCCGTTGATCAGGTTGGTGTCGCCCCGGTTGCGGAGCGCGCCGGCATTGCCGACGCCGGTGCCGTTGATCGTCAGCAGCGGGTTGGCAATCGAAAGGTTGTTGGTCAGTTCCAGCGCCGCGCCGCTGATGACGGTGACGTTCGACGTGCCCAGGGCAAAACTGTTTTGCGCGCGGACGACGCCATTGCTGATGGTGACCGCATCGCTGAAACTGTTCGAGCCGGCAAGGACGAGCGTGTTCGTCCCGGTCTTGACGATTCCGCCCAGGCCGGAGATGCCGCCGGCGAACGTCAGCAGACCGCCGCCCGCGCCGCCGACGGTGACATTGGTGTCGAACACGAGATCGTTGGCGATGAACGCGGCGCCGTTGCTGTTGAGGAGGATTTGCGGCGTGTTGGTGCCCGCGGCCTGGAATTGCAGCGCGCCGCCCGTGAGGCTGATCGCCCCGTTGCCCGACGTGTTGGTGAAGAAAAGGCGATTGAGCATGAACGGTGCGGCGAGGTCGTTGGTCGCGGTGTAGGCGTTGGAGCCGCTCGCGGAAAAACTCAGCACCGTGTTCGACGCGCTGACCGGCGCGCCGGGGAGCAGCGTCCAGCTCAAGACGTCGCTCCACGCGCCGCCGTTGGTGTTGGACCAGACGTAGTTGGTCAGCGTCTGCGCCGGGGCGGGCGCCGGGCCGAACAGCAGCCCCAGCATCGTGACGATTGGCATCACGCGGCGGGTGACTCGGGAATGGTTCTTCATGGATCGGACGGCGGCTTGGGCTGCATCTCAAGGCTCGTGGCGCGCGTCCGCGGAGGCGGCGATCAGGCGGGCGAACGGGCTGGTTTTCACGAGCTTAAGTGTTAGGGCTGAGAACGCTGCAAAATAGACCAAAATCCCACCGCGCGGGCAACTGATTTTGCCGCCATTCTCGTGGCCCGTTGCACGGCTGCGAAATCCCGCTTGCCTGCCTCTCCGCCGCCGCGCCACAGTCGCGCCATGCCGCGCAAGCAAATCATCAAACCCGCCGCCGCCGCGCCCGCCGTCGGCCCCTACAACCACGCCGTCCGCCTCGGTGATCTCCTCTTTTGCGCCGGCCAGATTCCGCTTGATCCCGCCACCGGCCAGCTCGTGCCCGGCGACATCCGCGCGCAGACCGAGCGCGTGCTCCTGAACGTGAAGACCATCCTCGACGACCAGCGCCTCGGCTTCGAGCACGTCCTCAAGACCACCGTCTTCCTCACCAACCTCGCCGACTTCGCGGCGATGAACGAGGTTTACGCGAAATTTTTCACCGCCGATTTCCCCGCGCGCTCGACCGTGCAAGTTGCGGCCCTGCCGCGCGGCGCCGCCGTCGAGATCGAAGTGATCGCGCACTTTTGAAGGAGCGCGGGCGGCCCTCCCGCCGTTGAAAAATGGAACCCGTCGTTTACATCGGACTTGGTCTCGCCGTCGGTGGCGTCATCGGCTGGCTACTCGGTTCCCACCGCGCGCCGGCCGCGCCCGCGGACGCCCGGCTCGAAAACGAACTGCGCCAGCAGCTTGCCCAGCACGATGCGGACCTGGCCCAAAGCCGCGAGCAGTTGTCGCAGGCTAAATCTTCGGTGGCCTCCGCGCAGGCCGGCCAGTCGGCGGCGGAAAAAATTCTGGCCGAACAGAAGGAGTCCCACGCGCGCGCCTTGGTCGAGGCGAAGCTGGCGCAGGACAAGGCGCTCGCCGATTTGCGCGACGCGTTCAAGGCGCTGAGTGCCGACGCGCTGAAACAATCCGCGCCGGAATTTTTGCGGCTGGCGGAGCAATCCTTCGGCAAATTCCAGGAGACGGCCAAGGGCGACCTCGCGCAGCGCCAGGAGGCGATCAAGGGCCTGGTCGAACCGCTCAAGCAGCAGTTGGAGACGTATCAGAAAAATTTGCAATCGAGCAGCGCCGCGCAGTCGTCCGCGCTGGGTGAGGTGAAAAAACACTTGGAAACATTGGCGCAATCCAACCAATCGCTCGCACAGGAGACGCAGCAGTTCCGCCTCGTGCTCCACTCGAACCAGGCGCGCGGCAAATGGGGCGAGGAAACGTTGCGCCGCGTCGTCGAGGCCGCGGGCATGAGCGCGCATTGCGACTTCACGGAGCAGGCGTCGTCGGGCGAGAACCGGCCGGACCTCGTGGTGAAACTGCCGGGTGAGCGCTTCATCATCGTGGACGCAAAAGTGCCCGACTTCGATTTCCTCAACGCGCTCGAATCCGCCGAGCCGGTGAAACGCGCCGAGGCCCTCGCGGCGCACGCGGCGAAGTTGAAGGGCACGATCAAGGCGCTCGCCGACCGCGACTACCCGGCGCAATTTCCGAACGCGCTCGATTACGTCGTCCTCTTCGTGCCGGCCGAGTCGCTCTTCAGCGCCGCGCTCGAGGGCGACCACGACCTGATCGTGTGGGCGGCGGAAAAACGGATTCTGCTCGCGACCCCGGCTTCGCTCATCGCGCTGCTGCGCTCCGTGAGCGTGAGCTGGCAGCAGCACGCGCAGACGGAGAACGCGCAGAAAATCGCCGAGGCGGCGCAGGAACTTTTTATGCGCGTGGTCACCTTCACCGAGCATCTGGAAAAAATCCGCGGCGGGCTGGACACAGCCAACCGCGCGTTCAACCAGGCCGTGGGCAGCTACGAATCGCGCATCAAGCCCTCGGGGGAAAAACTGCAGAAGCTCGGCGGCGGCACGGGCGGGAAAGACCTGGCCGAACTGCCGCCGCTCGACGCGACGCTGCGCCTGCCCCCGCCGGCGTGAGGCGCGCCGGGTCGCGCGGTGTTAGCGCGCGGTTTCGGAGTAGGCCCGGAGCGTCTGCCCGTTGGTCCCGTTGAACACGTGCAGCACTCCTTCCGCGCCACCCGCGATCACCACCGCGCCGTCCGCCGTCGCCGCGCTGCCGTAAACAAAATCCTTCGGCCCCTCGAACGCCCGCACCTCGTCCCCCTGCGCGCGCACGATGCGCACGCGCCGGTCGCCGGACGACACCAGCGCCTGATCGCCCACGCCGATGAACTGCACCGAGGTTGCCTCCTTGCTTTGACCTTCGATGTTCTTCTTCCGGTCGCCGGTCGGCACGTCCCAGATTTTCACCACGTTGTCCCCGCCCGCCGTGGCGAGCGTGCGCCCGTCCGCGCGCAGGCTCACGCCGAGGACGTGGTGCGTGTGGCCTTCAAAAGATTTCACGACCTTGCCGGTGGCGAGATCCGTGACGCGCGCGAATTTGTCCGCCGCTCCCGAGGCCAGAAATTTTCCGTCGCGGGAAAAATCCAGAGCGAACACCGCATCGCTGTGGATGTTCGTGAACGTCTTCGCGAGCTTGCCCGTCGCGACCTCCCACAATTTGAGTTCGCCGCTGCGTGACGGATCACCGCCGCCGGTCGCGAGCCACTTGCCATCGGGACTGAAACGCACCGCGTTCACGCGGTCCACGAGCGGCGACGACGCGTCTCCCGAGCCGAGCGTGCGCTCCAGCGTCCACGCCGGCTTGATCTCCCAAACAACCGCCGTGCGGTCGCTCGCAATGGAGGCGACGCGCTCCGCTCCCGCAAACGTGATCGCGCTCACCGCGCCCGCCTGCCCCTTCAACACGTCGAACGCCGCGCCCGTCTCCGCGCTCCACGCGTGAATGAGTTGATCGTCACCTGCCGTCGCGAGCGTGAGGTTGTCCGGCGAGAACGCCAGCGCGCGGATGGGCTTCTCCTCATTCGTCGCCGCCTGCCTCGCCGCTGCGAGATCGCCCTCCGCCTGTTTGAATCCGCTTTCGGCTGACGCCAGTGCCGCCTTCGCGTCGGCGACCGATTGATCCGCTTTCGCCTTCGCGGCACTCGCCAATTGCAGTTCATGTTCCGTCTGCGCCTTCGCCGTCTCCGCTTTCTTGAACGCCTTCTCCGCCTCCTCAAACTTCTTCACGGCTTCCGCGAGTTTGTCCTCGGCGGGCTTGCGCTTGTCCTTCGTCTCGGCGCTCAAGTTGTCAGCCAGCGCCTTCGCCTCGGTCGCGGCCTTCGTTTTCGCGACGGCGTCAGCGGCAAGTTTTTCGGCCGCCACTTTGTCCGGCTTCTCCTTCGCGGCCTGCGCGTCGGCCTCGGCCTGCTTCGCCGCTTTGTCCGCGGCTTCAAGCGCCTCCTGCGCCCTTTTGACCGGAGCAAATTCTTCGATCGTTTTCTCCGCCGCCGCCTTCGCGTCACTCGCTTCCTTGAAGCCTTTCTCCTTCTCGCCAAAACTTTTGAACGCGGCGTCGTTCGTCTCGCCCGCCTTCTTCACGCGTTCAACGAGCGCCGTGAGATTCGTCTCGGCCGACTTGAGCCCATCCTTGCGGAACACCACTTCATTCGTCGCGAGCGTCAGTCCGCGCTCGCGCCCGGCCACGAGTTCGTTCGCGAACCGGTTGCCCTTCAACTCCGCGACCACCTTTCCCTCCGCGTCCCACAGCTTCACGACGTTGGTCCCACCCGCCGCGGCGAAGCGTTTCTTGTCGCCGCGCATCGCGACTGCCGTCACCGCCACGCCGTGCTTGAACTCGCGGACCGACTCGCCCTTCGCCACATCCCACGCGCGCATCGAACCATCCGCGCTGCCGGAGAGAAGCTGGTTCGTCGCGGCGGGCGTCGAGTCGAGCGCCGTCACCGCGCCGGTGTGCCCTTTGAGTTCCTTCGTGGAAACGAGTTCGCCCTTCGTTGCGTCCGGCAGCTTCCAGAGTCGGATGAGATTGTCGGCGCAACCGGCGGCGAACTGTTTTCCATCGTCCAGCCACGCGAGCGCATGAATGACCGGCGTGTTCGTTGCCTGCGCGAAAACCTTTCCATCGGCGACCGTCCACACGGCGAGTGTCTTGTCCGATGCTGCTGCGGCGAGCTTCGCGCCATCGTGCGAAAACTTCACGCTACTCACAGCACCTCTGAGTCCGGTAAATGTTTTCGCGGGTTTTCCCGAAGGCAGGCTCCACAGTTTCACCGCGCCATCATCGCCGCCCGTCGCGAGCCATTTGCAATCCGCGCTTGTGGCGAGGGCGGTGGCGGACTTTGGCGCGACATTTTTCAGATTCATCGTCTGCACGTTCTGCGGACGCCGCCAGAGTTTCACTTCGCGATAACTACCGGACGCGAGCCGCGTGCCATCGGGACTGAACGCGAGCGATTGCACGAGGTCGCGATGCGCTACGCCAGGCTGCGCGTAGAGACCGGACTTGAGCAGCGCCGCGTCCGTAAGCCGCGTGGCGAGCTGGCCGCTCGGCAGGTGGTAAATGAAAATCTGGTTCGCTCGCCCGCACGCGGCGAACTGCCCGTCGCCGGTGAGCGCGACGGCGTAGATCGGATTCAACCCCGGCGGCAACGGCTGCCACTCGATGGGTTTGGCGGCGAGCGTGGAAGCCTTCGCGCCCTGGTCAATCCACAGCCTGATGATGCCGAGCTGCTCGGGTGTGAGGTCGGGCGCGTTCGCCTTGTTGTCCTTCGGCGGCATCGGCGGATCGGCTTGGTGGGAAGCTGCGAGAATGAGCAAACTTTCCGCGCCGTGCTTGGGTTTGACCGCCCGGCCATTCTCACCGCCCTTGAGAATCGTCGCGGGAGTTTCGAGGTTGAGGTCGGCCTTGGCCGAGGTCTTGTTGTGGCACGCGAGGCAGCTCGCCTTGAGGATTGGGAGCACGTCGCGATCGAAATCCACCGTGCCGCGCTTCACCGTCGCGATGGGAATGCCGGCAGCGGGCGTGGACTTCTTCTCTGGTGCGGAATTTTTCTCGGCGGCGATTGAGACGAATGAAAACAAGCATAACAGCAACGCCGCGAGCGAGGCGGCGTGCAGCGGAGGCAAGCGATGGCGCAACGGAGCGCGGCCTTCAGGCCGCTTCAACGTCGAGATTTCCCTGCGCTTTCGCAAAGCCCAACGCGCACACTCTGCCGCGCGCTGAAGCGGCCTGAAGGCCGCGCTCCGGCAGTGTCGCAGGCACGACCGAAAATAGCCCAGCGCTTTAGCGCTGGGTATGCGTGACCAAACCGACCAAGCCCCGTAGGGGCGAAAGAATCCTTCGATCAAGGCCACGTTCCTGCCGTCCCTTCGGGACTCGATCCGGTCCTGCGACGTAACCCAGCACTGAAGTGCTGGGCTATTTTCCGTCGTCCCTGCGGGACTGATACCGACGGCGAAGCGCTGGACGGTAAGTTTTTCGGTGACGATTTTCAAAAAGTGAAGGCGCACAGAATTACTTTTTCTCCTCGGGCTTCTTCTCCTCCGCCTTCACTACGACGGTGATGGGAGCGGAGTAAACCATGATCGTTGCCTCCTTCGCCTTGGATTTCTCGGCGAACTTCTTCGCGGCCTCCTGCGCGGAGGTTTTCTTTTCGTCAGCGGCTTTGGATTTGGCAGTCGCTTCGGTGGCGGTTTTTTCTGCGGCGGTTTTCGCGTCGGCGGCCGACTTCGCTTTGGCCGCGAGTGACTCCTTGTCCGTTTCGGAGGCGGACTTCACTTGCTTGGCCGCCTCTTCATCGGCCTTCTTCGCGGCGGCGAGAGCGTCGCTGGCGTTCTTGGCTGACTCGGCGGCGGCTTTCGCGTCCTTCTCGGCGAGCTTCGCGGCTTCGTCGGCGGATTTCGATTCGGCTTCGTAGCTGCGGAACTTCCCCTTCGTCTGCGCCTGTAGGATGAAGCTGTGGGTGCCGGCGGGCAGCTTGGTCTTGGACAAATCAATCTCCAGCGTCGCCGCGTTGGTCTTCGCGTTCACCTCCAACTCACCAAGCGAATCCAGCGCGGGCACGCCGACGGCCTTGAGCTTGAGGTTCTCGTTGAACTCGCCGTGCCGCGTGAGCTTGAGCGGAATCTTCAGATTGCCGGCCACGGCCTCGAATGTTTTGGCCGCCGTCGGCTCGATCGTGATCGGCGCGGTCTCGGTGCCGCTGACGCCGAGCGCGAGGTCGCGCGTGAGGCGTGATTCGATGGCGTCGTTGTTGGAATCGGCGACGTGCCATGTCGCCGCGCCACCGCGTGCCTCGCGCACGAGTTCCGTGTCACCCGCCTTCGCCTTGCCGGCGATTTTCAACACGCCGCTCCACGCAGTCGCGTCGGCCTTCGCCGTGATCGCGAGCAGTGCGGAGTTTTTTCCTTCGGGAATCTTCGCGCCGGCGGATTTCACGCCGGCGGGCAAGCCCTCGGCGGCGAGTTGAATCTCGCCGTTGAAACCATCTCGGCGGAGCGCGAGCACCTTCACCACCTGCGTCTCGCCGCGACGGAGGCTCGGCGCGGTGGGCGAGACGATCCGCTGATTTTTGTCGGCGCGTGTCTCCTGCGGCGCGAGGGCGACGAGGCGGAAGTCGGGCGACTCCTTGCGCAGCGCGAGGCGGAACGGATGCCGCGCGTCGGTGGGATTGCGGTTGAAGAGGTCGCGCACCGAAATGCGATGGAGGCCGTCCTCCTTCGCCTCGAAGCGATACGACGGGTCGCGCGACGCGGTGTTGAACTCCGGGCCGCCGAGGTTCGCGTCCGAGTCGGCGAGTTCGGCGATGGTCGTGGCGGATTCCTCGCCCTTGTCGTTCTTCGTCACGCGCTCGATGAGCACGGACGGATCGGTCGGCGTGCCGAGACGCTGCGAGAAAACTTCGAGCCACCACACGTCGCCTTTCTTCGCGTCGAAGGTCAGCACGGTCGGCTCGCCGCGACGACGGAACTGGCCGGCGAACTCGCACGGCGGCGTGAGCTTCTGCGACTTCGGCGGCGCATCGAGCGGCTCGGCGATGACGGGCGCGGTGGCGAAGCCGACGCGCGCGGGATTCGAGACGCCGTGCGGACTCTTGAGGCGATACTCGATGCCGTCGAGCGCGGCGGCGCCGGGACGGACGAGCGCGCTGGATTGGAGGCGTTGCTTCGCGAGCGCGTCGCCGGGCAACTCGATCTCCACGATGAGTTGTTCGAGCGGCTTGCCGTCCACGGTCACGTCCTTCGCGGGCGCGCCGCCGGGGAGGTTGCGGCCGTAGAGCGTGTATTTCGCCTTCGTGCCGGGCAGGCCGG
>JACQFS010000176.1 GCA_016199935.1 Verrucomicrobiota bacterium | reverse complement strand
GAATCTTGGGGTTCAACCAACCCAGCGCGAGGTCGGCCACGAGATTCATCAGCACGATGAGCGCGGAGTAAAACAGCACCGTGCCCAGCGTGAGCGTGTAGTCGCGGTTGGCGATGCTGTTGATGAAATGCCGGCCCAGCCCGGGAATGTGGAAGATGGTCTCGATGACGAACGAGCCGGTGACGAGTCCAGCCGTGGCCGGACCGAGGAAGGAGACGACGGGGAGCAGGCTGTTGCGCAGGCCGTGCTTGCACACCACAAGCCACTCGGGTGCGCCGCGCGCGCGCGCCGCGCGGATGTAATCGAGCCGCAGCACCTCCACCATCCCGCCGCGGGAGAGCCGCGCGACGTAGGCCGCATACACGAGGCCGAGCGTGAGCGCCGGCAGCACGCGGTCGCGCGGAAAATCCCAGCCCATCGGCATGAACCGCCCGAGCCACAGCGCGAAGACGAGAATGAAAAGCGGCCCCGTCACGAACGTGGGCAAACAGATTCCGCCGAGCGCCGTCGCCGAGGCCGCACGGTCCAGCCACGAGCCGGGCCGCAACGCCGCGAGCACGCCGAGCGCGATGCCGACCGGCAGCGCGAAGAGCAACGCCCACACGCCGAGTTCGAGCGAGACGGGAAACGATTCCGCGATGAGCTCGGTCACGGAGCGATTGGCGTATTTGAACGACGGGCCGAAGTCGCCGCGCACGGCGTTGCCGAGGTAGGCCAGATATTGCTGCCAGAGCGGGCGGTTCAGGCCGTAGTGTTCCTCGAGCGCCTGCTTGATTTCATCTGTCGTCGCCTTCTCCTGCGAGAACGGCCCGCCCGGCACCGCGCGCAGCGTGAAGAACGTCACCGTCGCCACGACGAGCAGGACCACGAGGGTCTGTCCGAATCGGCGGAGGAGAAAGTTGAGCATGGCGCGGCGGTGTGCTGCGTTGTTTGAAACCCGCCCCGCGCCACGGGTCGAGGAAATACTTCACTGCCGTCCGCTACGCGCGCTCCGCCATGGCGCTCGGAGAGCAACCCGCCACTTGCCTCGATCCAATTCTCCGCGCTACCTTCGCGCTCCATGAAAAAGAAATCGCCCGCCAGATCACTCCCGAAGGCCCCCATCGGCAAAGACAAATTGCGCCCGTTTTCCTCCATCGTGCTCGACGGGCCGGACCGCGCGCCCAGCCGCGCCATGCTTTATCCCGTCGGGTTCAAGGAGGCGGATTTCAAGAAGGCCGTCATCGGCATCGCCTCCACTTGGGGCATGGTCACGCCGTGCAACATGCACATTGACAAGCTCGCGCTCGAAGCGCAGGCGGGCGTGGATGAAGCGGGCGGCAAGGCGGTCACGTTCAACACCATCACCATTTCCGACGGCATCTCGATGGGCAGCGAGGGCATGAAATATTCGCTCGTCTCGCGCGAGGTCATCGCCGACTCCATCGAGACGGTCGTCGGCTGCCAGGGCTTCGACGGCTTCGTGGCCATCGGCGGGTGCGACAAGAACATGCCCGCGTGCGTGATGGCGATGGCGCGGATGAATCGCGCTTCGGTGTTCGTCTATGGCGGCACCATTCTCCCCGGCTGCCTCACCAGCGCGGGCAACAAACCCGTCGATATCGTCTCGGTGTTCGAAGCCGTCGGCCAGCACGCGGCGGGCAAGCTCTCCGACGCGGGCCTGCACGAAGTCGAGTCGTGCGCGATTCCCGGCCCCGGCTCCTGCGGCGGCATGTATACGGCGAACACCATGGCCAGCGCGATTGAAGCGCTCGGCATGAGTCTGCCCAACAGCTCCGCGCAAGCCGCCATCTCGAAGGACAAGGTGCGCGATTGCCGCAACGCCGGCGCCGCCGTGTTGAACCTCATCAAGCTCGGCATCAAGCCGCGCGACATCATGACGAAGAAGGCGTTTGAGAACGCCATCACGCTCGTCATCGCGCTCGGCGGCTCGACCAACGCCGTGCTTCACCTGCTCGCCATGGCCAGCGCCGCAAACGTGAAGCTCTCCATTGATGACTTCACGCGCATCGGCAGAAAGGTGCCCGTGCTCGCCGACCTCAAGCCCTCCGGCAAATACGTGATGATGGAACTCGTCCGCATCGGCGGCACCGTGCCGCTCATGAAGATGCTCGTCGAAGCCGGCCTCATGCACGGCGATTGCCTGACCGTCACCGGCAAGACGCTCGCGGAAAATCTCAAGAACGCGCCGCATTACCCCGCCGGCCAGGACGTCATCCGCCCGCTGTCGAATCCCATCAAGAAAGACAGCCACCTGGTTGTCTTCTACGGCAACCTCGCCAACAATGGCGCGGTGGGAAAAATCAGCGGCAAGGAAGGCATGCAGTTCACCGGCAAGGCCATCGTGTTCGACTCCGAGGAACTCGCGATGAAGGCGATCCTCGACGGCACCGTGAAGAAAGGCCACGTCGTCGTGATCCGTTACGAAGGACCGAAGGGCGGCCCCGGAATGCGCGAGATGCTCGGCCCTACGTCCGCCATCATGGGCAAGGGCCTCGGCAAAGACGTTGCGCTCATCACCGACGGACGCTTCAGCGGCGGCAGCCACGGCTTCGTCGTCGGCCACATCACGCCCGAGGCGTTCGTGGGCGGCGCGATTGCCGTCATCAACAACGGCGACTCCATCACCATCAATGCCGAGCAGCGCACCATCAACCTCGACATCACGGCGAAGGAACTGGACCGGCGCCTGCGCAGTTGGCAGCAACCCAAACCGCGCTACACCGCCGGCGTGCTCGCCAAATACGCGCACCTAGTGAATAGCGCCCACCTCGGCGCGGTGACAGATGCGGGGTTGTGAACAACGCTGGCAAAATCACGCTGAACCGCTAGTCTTCAGTCATGCGCACCAAGACGATCAACGTTGGGGACATCCTTGCGGTTCCGATTCCGACGGAGCTTGCCGCCGGGTTTTCGGCCGGCAAACCCGTGGACGTGAGTCTCGACCATGATGCACTGGTCGTCCGACCCGTGGGTTCTAAAGCGCGAGCGGGATGGGACGAGGCCTTCAGACAGGTTGAAGCGGCGGAAGCAGATCGCGACGCCCAGGAGTTGCAGGCGTTCCGCGAGACTCCGGGCACCTGGGACGCCAAGGATTGGCAGTGGTGAAATGAATCGCTTTGAAGTCTGGCTGGTGAATCTCGACCCGACGGTCGGCGCAGAAATGACGAAGACGCGCCCCGGCGTCATCATCAGCCCCGATGAGATGAACCGGGCGCTTCGGACGGTGCTCATCGCTCCGATGACCAGTCGCGGCATCACCGTTCCCTCGCGGGTAGCCTGCAACTTCGGCGGTGTGCGAGGTCAGGTCGCGTTGGATCAACTGCGGGCGATGGACAAGTCCCGCTTGGTTCGCAGGCTCGGAAAGCTCACCGACGAAGAGGCTGGCGATGTCTTGCAGGTTCTCGCCGAAATGTTTGCTCGATGAAGATCAAATTGAAGAAGCGCCTCAAGGTGTGGACGCAACCCAAGCCACGCTACACCGCCGGCGTGCTCGCGAAATACGCGCATCTCGTCAACAGCGCCCACCTCGGCGCGGTGACGGATGCGAATCTGTAAGCGACTCGCGAATCATGAAACCTGCGGCTGAATGGGACGAACGACACATCCTTGGCATACCAAGTGGAGAACTTGATTGGGTTGAATTCAAATCATCGAGAGCCTTGGACGTGACTGTTCCGGGAGTGAAAGAGTCCGAAGTGAGAAATGAGTTGTCGAAGCAACTCTCTGCGTTCAGTAATTCCAGCGGTGGAACTCTGGTCTACGGCATTTCTGATCCTGTCCCGGGACAACCCCTGAAGGTGGACTCGGGCGGCGTATCCCTTCGATGCAAGGGAAAGAGCACCAAAGAATGGCTGGAGGATGTAATTCCAAACTTAGTCAAACGCTACTACGCGAGAATTGGCGGAAAGAGCGTTCCTATCGGCCACAGATTTGTTACAGACATCATCGGACGCGCGCAATACCCGAAGCTTGAGGCTGTCTTCGGACTGAGCAAAGCCGAAGAAACTGAGGAGCTACTTTTACATGTTTACGTCCGAAACGTCGGACGCATTTTCGCGAATTACGTTAATGGCGAGATCCTGATTCCGCTGGGTTTATTTCCGGCGGAGCAAGAGGCCGACCATGAGATCGTTTCCAAAGAAGGTTGGCGCTATTATCGAATCTATTTTGACAACGTGCATAAAGACGTAGTCGGCGTCTCAGGTAACGCGCACTATGCGCGTGCTTATACCGTTGGCAGATACGATCCAGTCTTGCCATCTCAGGGGTTCTCGGTGAATACCGGCGTGAAGATGACAGAATTAAAGCGGCATGATTTCCTTGGGAAAGATCTGC
>JACQFS010000190.1 GCA_016199935.1 Verrucomicrobiota bacterium | reverse complement strand
AAGTGACGAGCTACAGGGCGACCAAAGACTCCGCCTCGTCCGTGATGAACGACAAACCCCGGCGCGAGCGGCGAAAAAAGGCGGCGTGATAATTCCCTTCCCGATTCCGTGCCAGCTCTGGCTTTTATGAAAACCCCCAAGACCAGCCCCCGCCAAATCCGGTTGGAGGCGGATGCCGCCGCCCAGGTGAAGGCCATCGCGGAGCGGATGCACCTCTCCGATCTGGTCGTCATCCGTCTGTTGGTCAAGGCCGGCGCGAGGGCCATCATTCAAAACGGGACGCGCTTCACGCTCCCGCTCAAATTCGAAATGGACAGCGAACCACTGAAACAAAACCTCACATGAAAACCCTGCTCCTCCTCGCCGCCGCCGGCGTGCTACTGCTCCCCGCCTGTGCGAGCTACCGCGAAAACTACCTGATCGCTTACAAGGCCATTCAAGATGCTCAAGCGAAAAAGGCCCTGGAGGCTAGATATGGGCAACCGGGGGCGACTGCCCTGGAGTTGCAACGTCAGCAGGCCGAGGCGCCGGAGCCGCGGCTCTCACCGAGGGAGATCGCTCGCAATGAAGCGATTGCCGCCTACCTGGCCGGTGAAAAGAACCGGTGGAAAAACGCCGTGATCGAGCATCGCGTTTACGTCGGGATGAGCGCTTGGGAAGTCGAGTTGGCCTGGGACGAGCCTCTGTCTGTCAACACCACCCGAACCGCTGACCATGTGCGCGAGCAATGGGTCTATCGTTCACGGGGAACCTACATTTATTTCACCGACGGCATCTGCACCGCCATTCAGGAAAGCCGATGAGCGCCGCGACCTCCATGCCGCCCCTGCTTCCGGAATCAAAGCTCACCGCCTGCCCCGACTGCGGCGCCGAAGTCAGCCGGCGCGCGATGAGCTGCCCCAGATGCGGCGGGCCGGTCGCGCAGATCGTCATTGTCGCCAGCGCCCCGCCGGCGGCCGCGCCGGAAAAACCCGCGCAATCCACCAGCTCGCGCGGAGTCTATTGCGTGCTCGCGTTTTTCTTCGGCCTCATCGGCGTGCACAACTTCTACGCCGGTTTTGTCGCGGCGGGATTCGTCCAGTTGATTCTCAGCCTCACGGGCGTCGGTCTCGTGGTGACGGTCCCCTGGGTGATTGCCGAAATGCTTTTCCAGCGGACCGACGGGAAGGGATTGCGATTCCAGTGAGCGGCGGGGCCTTCACAGTCCGCGAGGGGCAGGTGCGCATCCCTGTGTGGTCGTCGCCCTCCGTGCGGCGCGGCAAGACTTATGAGAGGTGGGAGTTCAAATTCCATGACCCGCAGCTCGGCCGGCTCCGCATCCGCCGCGCCACTCGCCGGGCCGCCGCGGACGAAGCCCGGAAGATCGCCCTCCGGATTGCCCGCGCCGAGTTCACCGTCAAGGGCCGGCAGGCCGCCGACTATGCCGAGGCCGATCTCATCGCGGCGCGCTGGGGCGTGAGTGTCGCCGAGGCCATGCGCGAATTCGACGCCGCCCGGCGGGCGCGGGCCGTCTCCCCCATCGTCACCAAAAGCACCGCCGACATCATCGCAGAGTTGCTCAAGGAACTGGAAACCGATTGCGGCGCACTTTACCGGCGCGACCTCCGGCTGCGGCTGGGCCGCTTCGAGAAGGAAGTCCGGGTGCCGCTCGCGCAACTCACCGGCCCCGCGCTGAATGACTGGCTCGGTGCGCTGCCCGTCGGCGCGCGCACGCGCAAGAATTACCGGGCCGCCGTCGGCGCGCTGGTCGCCTTCGCCAAGTTCCGCGACTACCTCCCCGCGAAGTTTGCCGCGTTCGACGATGCCGCCCGTCGCCGGAAAAAATCGAAGGTCAAGGCGGGGCCGGCCAGCATCGAAGGAAAAATCATCTCGCCCGAGCACCTGCGGATCCTCATCCGCTTCATGCCCCGGGCGGCGCTGCCCGGCCTGCTGATGGGCGCCTTCGCCGGCTTGCGCACGAGCGAATGCCTGAAAGTCCAGTGGAGCGACGTGGACTGGGAGGAAAATCTGATCCGGGTGCCGGCGGACACCAAGACCGGCGAGCGCTTCGTGCCGGTGCCCGCGAACCTCCGCGCCTGGCTCGAACCGCTGCGGGGCGCCGGCCGCATGGTGAAGATGGGATTTTCCGGCTGGTCGCAGGCCACCGCGCGGGGTGTGCGCAAGGCCAACGAGTTTCTGGCGCGCGAACATTCCGGCGAGCGGATGCGCTGGAAGCGAAACGGACTCCGCCACACCGCCGCGAGCTGCCATGCCCTGATGAATCCGAACCTCGCCGAAGTGGCGGACCAGTTCGGGCACAGCGTCAAGATGCTGCGGGAAGTTTACCGGAAGGCCATGAAGCCCTCACAGGCCAAAGCGTGGTTCGCCATCGTGCCGGATGCGGCCGACAAGGTGATTCAACTCTCCATCTTTGAACAGTCGCCCGGTCCCCGCGTGGTCCCCGCGCCGGCAAAGGCCGCCGGATTGGGCTGAAAAGTTGGAGCGAGCGAAGGGTTCGAATCCCGTCGCTCGCTCCAACTTTTTCTTCCCCAACCGGCTTTCGGCGATCAGCAACATCTCAATTCCCCGGGCTTTTTTGCGTGATTTTGGACTGGAACACGGTATTGTCCCGCCCTCAGACCATGTCGATCCGGCTTCGAACCATTGCCAGACTCTTGAGCCATCGCCGCGGGGTCGCGGCGCTGCCGGCGTTGGTGTTGTCCCTGGCGTTGCAATGTGCCCCGCTGTGCCGGCAGTTTCTCGCGACTTGCGCCGGCCCGGGCTCGCCACTGTCCATCGTCCTCCGCTGGACGGCCGGGGCGGTGGCCGTGCTGGGCTCGTGCCACGCGGTGTCCGGCGCGACCACTTACATCAACAGCGCCCCCACCAAGTCGGCCGTCAACGGAACCAAGTTTAACTACACCATCACGACCGCGGGCTACGCGGCCTACTCGTGGGGCGCGACCAACCTGCCGCCGAATTTCATGCTCGTGAACAATCATCTCACGAACAGCACCCCCAACGTGCTCGCGCCGCCGGGCGTTTATTCCGTTTACCTGCGGGCTTTTGAGGGACTCTACCAGGATGGCGGGGCCACGCCCTGGTTCACCCTCACGCTGACGATCACCGGCACCTACAACGCTCCCGTCATCACCGTCCCGCCGCAGAACGTGATCACGCTCGAAGATACCAGCGCGCAGTTCGCCGCGTCGGTCACCGGCGTGACGCCGCTGACCTTCAAGTGGTTTAAAGATGGCACGCCCCTCGGCGGATCGCCCTCGACCAATTACAACATCCCCGTCGTGACCCCCGACCTCGGCGGCGTTTACACGCTGATTGTCACCAACGCCTACGGCGCGGCGACCAACGGGGCGGGCTTGACCGTGATCCGGAAGCCGCAGTTGACCGTGGTCCCGAATCCCCCGAGCCAGGTCATGCTGCAATTCAACTACGATCCCAACGGCGTTTACTCGCTGGAATATTGCGACAAGCCCGGCGCGACCAACTGGCAGTTCTGGCAGGACATCACGGGCGTTCCCTACTCGACGATCATGCAGATCCCCGCGCCGTTGAACACCACGTCGCGCTACTACCGCGTCCGCATGCTTGATTACTACAACTGAGCCCGGCGCGGACGGACGAACGCAAATCTTCCCCCTTGCTCCGTTTCACGCGTGGCTTGTCACTGCGCCGGGCCTGCGCCACTTTCCCCCCGCTGCTGCATGAGCTCGCACCATCACCATCACGGGCACGACCACGGCCATCACCACGACCACGACGATGCCGGCGATGACTCGCAATGTCTCGCGCGCTCGGTCGCATCCGCGCTGGCCGAGGCGCCGCTGCTCGAGGCGGTGACAATTGATCGCGTGAGCGATTCGCTCTCGGTCGCCACGCTGGGGAAAAAGGATTCGTCCGCGCTCGAGGCGAAGGCCACCGCCGCCGTGCAACACGGCCGCGAAGTCAGCGCACAACACGAGTGCGGCCTGCTCACCGGCCGGGGCGATTGCGCGACGTGCGACATCCCGCTCACCGACAAGGAACGTCAGGCGCTCATCATCACCCAGGAGCCGCAGAAGACGACCATCGCGCGCCCGACCTGCCCCACCGCGCCGCGCTTCTGGCACTGGCACAAGCTCGCGCTCCCGCGGTTCGTCCCGAAGGAAATCGAAATCCACGACGACCACGACCACGGCGACGAGTGGAAGCTGCAACTGCTCGCCGCCGGTTTGTGCGCGGGCTTCGGACTCGCGGGACATTTTCTCGGTGAGGGCTGGCCGTCGCTCGCGTGCTTCATCGCGGCCTACGTAGCGGGCGCGTGGTTCGCCGTCGGGGAAACGTGGGAACTGCTGCGCAACGCCACGCTCGACGTGCATTTCCTCATGCTCGCCGTCGCCGCCGGCGCGGCGTCCATCGGTGGCTGGCGCGAAGGGACGACGCTGCTCTTCCTCTTTTCGCTCTCCGGCGCGCTGGAACATTACGCAATGGGCCGCACCCAGCGCGAAATCAAATCGCTTTTCCGCGAGGCGCCGAAGTCCGCCACCGTGCTCGATGCCGGCCACGAACGGGAAGTGGCCGTGGACAAACTCACCATCGGCATGCGGCTGCTCGTGAAACCCGGCGCGCAGTTCCCCGTGGACGCCGAGGTGGTGAAGGGTGCGACCGCCGCCGACGAATCGAACCTCACCGGCGAAGCCACGCCCGTGGAAAAAAAAATCGGCGACACGCTGCTGGCCGGCACGATGAACCTCTGGGGCGCGGTCGAGGCCGTGGTGCTCCGGCCCGCGGCCGAGAGTTCGCTGCAAAAAATCATCCGCCTCATCCGCGACGCGCAGCGGCTCAAGGCGCCGTCGCAGCGGTTCACTGACAAGTTCGGCAGCGGTTACACCTACGCCATCCTTGGACTGTCGCTCGTCATGTTCTTCGTGTGGTGGCTGGGCTTCGGGATGCCAGCGTTCGCGGACCAGGCCGCGGCGCACAGCGCGTTTTACCGCGCGATGATCCTGCTCGTCGTCGCCTCGCCGTGCGCGCTCGTGCTTTCGATTCCCTCGGCCATCCTCGCGGCCATCGCGTGGGGCGCGCGGCACGGCGTGCTCTTCCGCGGCGGCGCGGCGGTGGAAAAACTCGCCGAGGTGGACGTGGTCGCGCTCGACAAAACCGGCACGCTCACGACGGGCGAGTTGAAAGTGGAAAAAGTCGAAAGCTTCCCACCCGGCCGCGAGCACGACGTGGCGCAGCTCGCCTTCTCGATGGACCGCCTCTCCACGCATCCGCTCGCGCGCGCCATCACGCGCCACGGCAAACAGCAAAACCTCGCGCCGCTCGCGCTCGATCATTTCGAGTCCATCACCGGTCAGGGTCTGTGCGCGCGGCTCGACGGTCAGGAATGCTGGCTGGGCCGGCGCGAACTCGTCGCCAACGGCGAACCGACGACCCCTGCTTCCGAGCCGGGCGTCTCCGAAGTGTGGGTGCGCCACGGCGAGTTGCTCGGCCGCCTCTTACTGCGCGACGACATCCGCCCGCGGGCCGCGACGGTGCTCGACGAACTGCGCCGCGCCGGCCTGCAAAGCGTGGTGCTCACCGGCGACCGCCAGGCCACCGCGGATTTTCTGAAAGCGAAACTGCACGTGGACGACGTGCGCGCTGAATTGAAGCCGGAGCAGAAAGTCGCCGCGATCCAGTCCTTCACGAATCAGGGCCGGCGCGTCGCGATGGTCGGCGACGGCGTGAACGACGCGCCGAGTCTCGCCGCCGCGCACGTGGGCGTGGCGATGGGCGCGCGCGGTTCCGACGCGGCGCTGGAGCAGGCGGAAGTCGTCCTCATGCATGACCGGCTGGAGAATTTTCTCGCCGCGTTCCGCCTGAGCCAGGCGGCGCGGCGCGTGATCCACCAAAATCTTTTCATCTCCCTCGGGACCGTCGTCGTGCTGGTGGCGTTTGCGCTGTCGGGAAAAATTCCGCTCACGCTTGGCGTGCTTGGCCACGAGGGCAGCACAGTCGTCGTGGTCCTCAACAGCCTGCGCCTGCTCTTCGTGCGGTCGGAGAAAAGCTAGGGCGGTTTCAAAACTCCCGTAGCCGCGAGCCTTGGCTCGCGGCGGGCAGCGGCGGCCATGCCGCCTCACGCCGGCAGCATCAGCAGCTTCCGCAAATCCACCGTGCGCCACAGCTCGCGGCTCACGCCGGAATAAATCCGCGCCGTCACGTTCGCGCCGCTGACCGTCACGACCGCGTAGCCCGGCAGGTCCGCATACTCGAACGCCTTCACGAACGGCCGCTCGGCCGCATACACCGCGCGGCGCTCCTTTTCCGTCGCGGGCGAATGGTTTGGCTCCACGCGAATCTGGTCGCCGGTGTATTCGCCGACCCCGGAGAGCGTGTCCTTCGGCTTCACCTCGGGCGCGTTGATGATGCTGCTGATCGCGAGTTGCGCGAAGCGCCCGCGGCCCGCCGTGCGCACGAGCGAGCTGAACTTGTGGATGTGTCCGCCGAGCACGAACGCGCGCTGGCCCGCGAGCAGCCCCAGCAATTTTTCCCGCCGCGTCCGGTCCTTCGCGCTGGAGTAAAGGTTCCACGTCGCCCGCGCGCCGTAGGGCACGACCGGCGGATGGATGACAGAAAATAAATGCGCCGCGCTCCGTTTCGCCACGTCGGACTCGAACCATTCGAGGCTCTCCTTGTCGTAAGCATCGAAGAACACGAACTGCGCGCCGCCGCACTCGACCGTGTAGCGCGCGCTCGTCAACTCACCCGTCGCCGACGACACCTGCCGCGCCTGCTCTGTGAGGAACGGGTGAAACACTTTGCCGAAAGCCTCCGGCGCGCCCGGCCCGGTCACGTCGTGATTGCCCTTGGTGAACAGAAACGGCGCGCCGAGTTTCGCGTCGCGCACGAAGTCGAGCGCCTCGCGGTTTTGCTTCGTCGCGAGTTCCTCGCTGCCGCACAGGCCCTCGACGAGATCGCCGACCTGGAGCACGAAGGCCACGCGCGTGGCTTCCGAGCGGTTCAGATCCGCAATGGTTTCGCGCACGGTGGCGAACAGCCGCGGCGTGAGGTCACGCGTGATGCGCGAATAATTTTCCGACTGCCGCACGTCGTCGGGCTTCTCCTTCTTCATCCACGCCCAGTCGTGATGCTCCGGCCGGTCGAAGTGCAGGTCACCGAGGAGCACGAAGGAAAAGTTCCGGCCCGCCGCGGCGCGCGCGCCGGGTGGAGCAAGCGCGAGCCCGCCCACGGCGGCGGCCGAGGATTTCAAAAAAGTTCGGCGTGAAAGCGGCGGTGTCATGAGTCAGATGGTGCGGCAGTTGGACGCGGCCGGGCGAGGAGGAGTTGAAGAAAACTGCGGACGCATTCCGAAAGCGTTCCCGACTGACTCGGCCACAAAGTCCGTCAGCGATTTCGTTTCAACTCGCCCTCACCCCGGCCCTCTCCCTCCGGGAGAGGGCCGGGGTGAGGGCCGGCGTTTCCAAGCGCCTCCGGCTCGATGCCAGCGGCGAGTCGCACCGGTCGTTGGCCGCTCCCGCCGCGAAGGGCTTGTGAACGTTGCCGCGTTGCGCCAAACTCACGGCCATGAAAAAGCACTTCTGGATCGCGGCCACGTTTCTCCTGGGCGGTGCGTTGATCACGGCTTGGGCGGCCAATTCCTCCGGTGCCGCGCCGGCAAAGGCGAACAACGGCCCCGGCCTCGCCTTCGCGCAGACCGTTTCCACCGTGACCGGCGTCGCGATCTCGCCGCTGCTCGGCATGAGCGCGGTCGGCGCGTGGCAGTATTTCAAAGCGGACGACAAATCGAAGCTCCCGTTTTACGCGCAGCTCTGGTTCTGGCTGCCGGGCCTCGGCCTCGTCGGCCTCGTCGCGGCGAAGGATGTGTTCGGGGCCGCGACGCCGCCGGGTTTGAAAAAGCCGCTCGATGTCGCCGAAACTTTTGAAAACAAAATCAACGGCCTCGTCGCCGCCGGTGCGTTGCTGCCGATGGTGATCGGCCTCTTCGGTGGACTGAAATCCGCCGATGCCGGCGTGGACTTCGCGGGCGCGGGCCTCGCGGCGATCAACGGCGAGGGCATCCTCGGCGTGCTCACGCTGCCGTTCGCGCTCGCGTGCTACGGTGTGGTGTGGCTCGTGTCGCACGTCATCCACGTGCTCATCCTGCTCAGCCCGTGGGGCGGCATTGACGCAGCGCTCAAAGGCGCGCGCACGGCGGTGCTCGGCTCGCTCACGCTGATTTCCTACCTGAACCCGTGGGTCGGGATGTTTCTCTCGCTCGTGATCATCCTCATCGCGTGGGCGCTGGCGGGCTGGTCGTTTCGCATGATGGTTTTCGGCACGGTGTTCAGTTGGGATTTTCTCACGTTCCGCAAAAAACGCTTCCGCCCCGGCGCGAAGGAGAATTGGGCCTTCGCCGCGCGGCGCATCGGCAAATCGCCGGTGCGCAGTTACGGCCGGCTCATCCGCGACGAGGCGGGCAAGCTGACGTTCACGTATCGTCCGTGGCTCGTGATGGCGCCGCGCACGCTCGACGTGCCCGCGGGAAATTTCGCGGTGGGCAACGCGCTGTTCTTCCCCTCGCTCGAACGCGTGGACGGCGAGGAGACGACCGCGTGGTTCAACTTCCCGCCGCGCTGCAACTCGCACGAGGCGGAGTTGGGAAAAATCTACGGCGTGCCCGTGCGCGACGTCGGGATCATCAAGGGCTTCAAGGCCGCGTGGCGCTGGCTGCGCGAGCTGTTCGGCTTCGGCGCGAAGGTGCCGGCCGCCGCGGCGTGAGGCGGGAACCACGGCCCGGAAATTTTTCCCATGAAGATCACGAATCCCGGCGGGCACCTCGACCAGATGATGCGGCAGACACGCGCGCATCACGTGCAACTCAGCTCGATGGCCGATCTCAAGGCCAACATGCTGCTGACCATGTCGTCCCTCGTGCTCACCGTCGCCGCGCCGCGCGTGCTTACCCCGGAGTTCCGGCTCGCGGGGATCGTGCTCGTGGTGTCGTGCATCGCGACCATCGCGCTCGCGGCGTATGCGGCGATGCCGAAATTGCCACTGCGGCGCAGGCACAACGATCTGGAGGCGACACATCGCGGGAATTTCAACCTGCTTTTCTTCGGCGACTTCACCCGGCTGACCTACGAAGAGTTCGAGGCCGAGATGGAGAAGATGATGAACGACCCGAGCGCGGCCTACGAGGCGCAGGTGCGCGAGGTGTATGCGCTGGGTGTGTTTCTCGCGACGAAGAAATACCGCTTCCTGCGCCTGGCCTACCTGTCGTTCATCGCGGGGTTGGTGGGCAGCGGCGTGGTGATGGCAGTGACCAGCCTGTGGCGCTGAACGTCCGCCCGCGTTCAACCTCCACAGAAAAGGCTCGCCGGCATTTTCGCGCCGCCTACCTTCGCGCCCATGTCATCGCCTGACCTCACGGCCGCGCCGCACACGGACCCGCTGGAAATCTACCGCTACCGCGACGGGCTTTACGCGGTGGACCTGCTGGCCGCGGCGGTCGTGCATCTGGACTTTTTCACCTGGCTCGCAAAAAACCCTTCGGGCAAGGAGACGATCTGCCGGCATTTTGAAATCACCGACCGGCCGACGGACGTGATGCTCACGCTGTTCGCCGCGAATGGATTCATCGAGTCGAAGGGCGGCGTGTTTCACACGACGGAACTTGCGCGCGAACATCTCTGCGCCGACTCGCCGTGGAACCTCGCGCCCTATTACGCCTCGCTGAAGGACCGGCCCGTGACGCACGATTATCTGCGCGTGCTCAAGACGGACAAGCCCGCGAGCTGGGGCGGCCAGAAGGACGCGCTCGACTGGCACCAGGCGATGGAGACGGAGGCGTTCGCGCGATCGTTCACCACGGCGATGGATTGCCGCGGGCTCTACCTCGGTCAGGCGCTGGCGAAACGGCTCGACCTCGGCGCGAGCGCGCACCTGCTCGACATCGGCGGCGGCTCGGGCATTTACGCGTGTGCGCTCGCGGCGCAGTTTCCGAAACTGCGCGCGACGGTGTTCGACCAGGCGCCGGTGGATCGCATCGCGGCGAAACTGATCGGCGAGCGCGGCTTCGCCGGACGCGTGGGCGTGCGCGCCGGAGATTTCTTCAAGGACGCGTGGCCGACGGACGGCGACGCGCACCTTTTTTCCAACGTGCTGCACGATTGGGATTTTCCCGAGGTGCGGCAGTTGCTCGCGGCGTCGTTCCGCGCGCTGCGGCCGGGCGGGCTGCTGATCATCCACGACGCGTTCATCAACGCGGCGAAGGACGGCCCGCTGCCGGTGGCGAAATATTCCGCGCTGCTCATGCACTCGACGCGCGGCAAGTGCTACTCGACGGCGGAATACGAAATGGTCGCGGGCGAGGCGGGCTTCACCGGTTTCAATTACAAGCCGACCGCCGCGGATCGCGGCGTGATGACGGCGCGCAAACCGGCCTGAGGCGGCGGAAAGAATGACGGAAGATGGGGCTTGCGCCGGTGCGGGTCAGCCCCTACTTTGCGCGTCCTTGATCGCGGGGTGGAGCAGCCCGGTAGCTCGTCAGGCTCATAACCTGAAGGTCCCAGGTTCAAATCCTGGCCCCGCAACCAATTTAATGCTGAAGAACCCCTGCCAACACAGGGGTTCTTCTCGTTTCAGGATGGAGCGGGAAATTTCTTTGGAACGGTAAGGAATGGTTGGGAACCGGGCAAAACTGGACACCAGGCAGCGGGTCGTTCTCCCTCAGCACTCCCGAGTGCAAGGGCACCTTTTTTCTGAAACCCGCTTGCCACCCGGGGTGGCAGGCGATTCTGCTTCGGTTCTACTACCTGCCTGTCTGCCATGTAACACTCCATTCCTCTGATCGGAGTGTCACCCCATTTTCCCAACCCGCTGGTCTCATGATCCGGTCGTTAGCACAGCTGCAAAACCATAACGGGCTGAAGCTCACGGAAGTTTTTTCGACCCGAGCGAGTTCACCAGGGTGTTGAACGTGCCGCGCCCGGCTTCGGCGGCGTTGGCGATGAGCATCACTTCCAGTTCACCGTTCGCAAACGGGACGGTGACGAACCGGCCGAAGGTCCGGGTTCCCGGTTGATTGGAGAAGCTGAAAAAGGCGGCGCGCTGCGGGCCGGCGCACGCATGGCAATCGTATTCTTCCAACAACTGCGCGTTGTTGAATTGACGGACGACCCGGTCCGACAGCTTGACCGGTGCGGGCACCGGCTCCGCCACGTCCCGTTTGGTTTCAACGCCCGGCTTCGAGGGCGGATGGCGCTTGAACGTGAGCGCGATGGCGGCGGTGTTGTCTGGGGCGCGGTAAACGAGTTTTGACGTGGCGGGTTCGACCTGCAACCCCCAGCCCGGCGGCGGCTCGAAATCGAACCTCACCAGTGGCAACTGCACCGTGGTGGTCAGGCGCGTGCCGAACTCGACCTCCTCCGTCGCGGTGGTGGAAACTTGGAACCCCGCGGCCTCCTGCGCGGGCAGCGAACCGCCGAACGCGACCAGCGCAAAGAAGGGGGAAAGGATTTTCATGGCCGCGGGTCAGTTCGACCGGACCGGTTTCACCGCCGCCCACTGGGTGCGGATGATCACGCTCGCCGCGGGCGTGCCGGGCGGCAGCTTCCGGGCATCGAGGAAGTTCTGGTCGAAAAAATAGTTCCGCGACGGCGGATTGTAAACGTTGCCCTTGCCCCACGGCTGCGTCGCGTAACGGCTGTTGAAGAGGATGACCATGGAGCCGTTGATCGTGATGGTGCGCGAGCCGCCCCAGTTTTCATGGAAGCGGGGGAAATTTTCCAAGCCGCCGCTGTAAACGCCGGGATTGCCCAGGGTGGTCTTGACATTGCCCGCGAGGAAGGCGGCGTTGACGGTGGTGTCCACCGGATTGCGGCTGGCGAGCGCGTTGGTGCTGTTGGAGTCGGTCCAGCCGGCGGAGAGGACGTTGATGGCGTCGGCGACGAACGCCGCCGGCAGACTCGCGCTGGTGTTGGAGGTGCCGTAATAGGCGTTGTTGGTCCCGTTGTAATGGCCCTGGATGTAAAGCGGACGGTCGGTGGCGATGGTCAGCCCCTGCGGCGGCAGAGCGGCGCCGTTGGTGACGCGCACGGCGGACAGTTCGCTGCCGGTCAGGCTGGTGCGCTGGTCCTGAACGTAAAGGATCCGCACGTCACCGCCGGTCTTGCCGGACAACAGGCCGCGCAATGCCGTGTTGGTCGCGTTCCACGCTTTCAACTTACCCACGTCAATATTGACGGGACGGATGGTCTTGGTTTCCCGGTTGTCGTAAAAGCTGCTGCCGGTGTTGACGAAGTTGGTGACGCCGCCGGCGATCGGGGTTTCGATGCCGGTGGAGTCAACGTATTTGGCGTTGACCACCGGCAAGGCGCCGACGTTGGTGACGGAAATGATCAGGTCGGCCTTGTTGTAAAACCGTTGCAGGCCCATCCCCGAATTGCGGTCTTCACCCGCCGGCGGAGGGTCGAGAACCTTGATGACGTTGGTCGGGTCGGGACTGGTGCCGATGGGCAGCGTGATGCTGGCCACGCCGGTATCGGCGGGTTTGGCGAAGGTGATGGTGCCGGTGGTCGTCTTGCCTCCGGAAGTGCCGTTGCCGGGCGCGGCCTGGTTCGTGGTGATGTAACCAACCGAGGTCACGTCGTCGAAAAAGTTCAGGGTGCCGTCGGGATGGAGGAAAATGTTGTCGTTCCCGTGAACTTTGCCGCGGATGTTGAGGATCGTGCCACTGCCGCAACTGATCTCGCCCTGCACCCCGAAGAACGCAGCGTATTGGAAAAGCGGAATGGTCGCGACATGCAGATCTTGGGCGACCGAGGCAGTCAGATCGTTGAGCCGGCCGGTGACGCGTGCGTGCGCGCTGACGTGGTAGGTGGCGGCAAAACCGTAAAGCCCCGCATACTGCGACGCGAGCGTGACGGCGTTGGTGCTCCAGAGCGAGACATTGCTCACGGTCAACTGACCGACGGTCCCGCCGTCGTCGCTGAACACGTAGCCGTCCCAGAACGTGTGCTCAGCGGACGTGGGGACGGATCGGACATAGCTGGCCACGTTGTTGAACACGCGCGCCTGGTCCCCATTGCGAAAGTCGGTGGCCATGCGGGCGACGACCTTTTCCGTGGCGGCCTCGGCGGCATAGAGGGATTCAAAATACTGGTTGTGCCGTTCGTTGACCATGGAGTTGCTCGCCGTCCAGTTCAATGCGCCGCCCAGCGCGAGCAGGGCGACCGCCATGAAGACGACCGACATGATCAAGGCGTAGCCGCCCTGGGCCGCCGGAGTGCGAGTCGGGAATTTCATAGTCATTCAAAAGCGCGCCGGGTGACCTTGGTGCGCAACTGATAAAAGTCGAAGTAGGCCCCCGGCGTGCCAATCTGCGTGATCGGATACTGGACCTGATAGAACTGCAACGTCACGCCGATGACCCGGTTGTTCTGGTTGGTGGTGATCACGCGTCCGTTGTAATCCTCGGCGGTGAACAGCACGCTATTGGTGAGATACTGGGCGACCGTTTCGGGTGCGCCACCATTTGTCACGCGCCGCAGCTCGGAGGTTGGCGAGTCGAGGTAGTAGCAGATGAAACTGTTGGTGTTGGTCGTCAGGTTGACCTGCACCGCCGAACCGGCTTGGAGCGTCCCCATCGCGAGCGGGGCGAACGCGCCGTTGCTCATGTTGCCCACCTGCAGGATCTTGGCCGCGCGCACGTCCAGCAGGAGCGGACCGAGCACATGGCGCGCGTCGCTGTTGGCACCCAGTTTGGCGCGGGTCAGCCCGAACATCCGCAGGCCGCCGATCTGCACGGAAAGCAGCGCCATGATCAGCAGCATGAAAATGGAAAAAGCCACCATCAGCTCGGCGAGCGTGAACGCCGCGACGCCCTTTGGCATCCCGCGGGAGGCAAGGTAAATCTGACGGGTCCGCATAAATTTCACGTGTCCGGGGCGCGGTAGGTGACCACCGTGTTGGTGAACAGCTTGTTGTTCAGGAATGGCCACACGCAATCCACCTGAACCGCCTTGATCATGGGGTTGGTGGAGACCAGCGTGATCGTCGTGTAGCTGGTCGCGTAAACGAAGGAGACTTGCGCGGCGGTGATCTGCGCCTGCAACGTGCCCGCCACCGCGGGCGTGCACGGGAAATTCGTGGCCAGCAATTTCCCCGCGTTGAGGTTGCTGGAGGTCGTCGGAATGTCGAGGACGTTCACCAGCGCGGGAAAGTTGCTCGCGACCAGTTGGTCCACCGCCGGCGCGCTGTTTGGATCCCATTTGCAGGCGCGCACCATCTCCAGCCGCTGCATCGTGAGCGACTGCGCGGCCAGACTGTAAGCCGACCACTCGGCCCGCTTCGCCGACTGCACGTAACCGTAGATGACCGCCGCAATCGTCATCGCGCAAACGCCCAAAGCCAGCAGCACTTCGAACAACGTGAACGCACGTGTCAGGCAGCCGGCTGCCCTCCGGTTGCGAAGGTGATGGATTTTCATGGCTGATTCTTCAATTGACCTGAACCTGTCAGCACCAGTGATGCCACGCAGAATTGGGAATCCACCGGCTAGTTGACGAGGCAGCCATGCAACCAAATGCCCCTCGCAAATGAGCGCCGCGAAGGCAACTCAGTCGTCTGCGCCTCAAGCCGGTCGCCCCCCGCCGAAACACGGGATGCACTCATCCCCTCTCAAAACGAAGAATCGCTTCCCAGATTTACGAGGATCTGGCACGGGCATGGAGAAGATGTCTCGCGGCCTTCAAGTTTTCCCCGTCATTGTTCTCCGCGCACGCCCGATCGGAAAGAGCGGCTGGCAAAACAGAAGAAACTGGGCTGGGCATGAGCGAGGACCACGCCGGGTGTGCGCGCTGTCAATCCCTGGAAAATTCACGGGGCCGACCCACCGAAGTTTCGCCCCGGCAGGATGGCGCGACCGCTGCGTCACGCCGCCGGTCGCCGCTGGAAACGCACCAAAAGATTCTCCGGCATCATCGTGAACGAAAACACCTCGGTGACCGGCTGCGAATGTTCCGTCTTCGCGACCTCAAACTCGGTGCAGAGCATCGCCATGACCGTCTTGATCTCAACCATCGCCAGTTGCCGGCCCGGACAGAACCGCGGCCCGGTCCCAAAGGGAATGAACGCCTTCGCATTGTGCGGACAACCCGCCGCGGGCGCGGTGGCGAGCCAGCGTTCCGGCCGGAACTGGTCCGCCGCGCCAAAGTGAATGTCCTGCAAGCCGCCGTGGAGCGTGAGCAGAAACAGTGCGGTCCCCTTGGGAACGGCCACGCCGCCGATTTCCACATCCTCGTTCGATTCGAGAAAAAGAATCGGCGCGACCGGCTTCAGGCGCATCGTCTCGTTCGTCACCGCTTCGATGTAATTGAGCCGCTCGGCATCCGCCAGTTGGCTCAACATGCCCGCGCTGCCCACCACCGCTCCGGCCTCCGCCCGCATCCGCGCCTGCGCCTCGGGATGCTCGATCATGAAATGAATCATCCACGCCATCGTGTTGGCGGTCGTGTCTTCGCCCGCCAGCAGCATGGTGAGCACGTTGCCGTAAATCTCCTCGTCGGTGAACGCCGCGTCGCCTTCGAGGGGCGCGGCGAGCATGGCTTCCAGGAGATTGGTCGGGTGCGCCGCCAGTTCCGGGTGCGCCGCCAGCCGCGCCCGCCCGCGGGTGACGAAGCCGGTGATCGTCTCGCGGATGGCGACCAGGGATTGGTCCAACGCCCGGTCCGCGGGCAATTTGAAATGGCGCCAATACGGAAACACCGCGTTGATGCGGCGGTTGATCAGCGGAAAGATTTTCTCCAGATGTTCCTGGATCACATCACCCGCTTTTTCGAGCGTGTTCATGTCGTAACCAAACGCGAGGTTCGTGGTGACATCCACCGTGTAACGCATCAGGTCCTGCTGCACGTCCACCGCCGACTCCCTGGCCGCCGCCGTGTTCCAACGGTTCCTGAGCCGTTGGGTGACCTTGATGAGCGTGGGGAAAAACTGGCGCAGATGCTGGGCGTCCAGCGCATGCGCGGTCATTCGCCGCTGCCGTTTCCAGTCCTCGCCTTCCGCCGAGAAAACACCGGTGATGCCCATGTCCTTGAACACCGGCTCGATCGTGCCGAGCCGGCGATACAGCTTCGGGCGGTTGCGCAGGATGGTCTGGTTGAGTTCGGGATCGGTGACGACGACCACCGGTCGCCGGCCCAGTTCAAACTTGTAGAGCGTGCCGAACTCGTCGCTCCACCGTTCGAGGACGCGATGGAGTTGTTTCAAGTCCAGTTGCAGCAGATTGCCCAGGAGGGGCAGTCCCTTGGGGCCGGAAAGATCAGTCAGGGTTCGCGTCGTCGCGGCGGAGGCCATGGAAACAAACAGAGCACGCTGGCCGGCCCCATTCAAACAAACATTCAGGAGGCGCGGGCCGAATTACGGTCACCCATTCGGCACAAAGACATCGTCCTGTCCCATCGCGGTGGACCTGCACGCCGGGGCTCTGCTCGACGACCAGAGGCGGATCGTGATTCTGGTGATCCACGCGACATCTGCCGCACCCGCAGCGGGCACGACCTGCGGGCGCAACTCGGCCAGGCCAAGCCGCGCCTCGCCAGTGAACGCGGCAACCATCGACCTCAAAGCCCACGAGGCCGACAATG
Organism: Verrucomicrobiota bacterium; assembly: GCA_016199935.1. GTDB lineage: Bacteria > Verrucomicrobiota > Verrucomicrobiia > Limisphaerales > JACQFS01 > JACQFS01. Next base: position 5,512 of record JACQFS010000190.1, on the reverse strand, counting down.
GCGCAGAACAAACATCAATGCTGTTTCAGCGGCGCGTCGAGGGAGTCGCGGACGAGTCGTGACAGTTTGTCAATCGAGTAGGGTTTGGCCAGGAAGTTTCGAGACTCCAGCAGCGAAACATCCTTGCCCGCCATGCCGGGACTGTAGCCGCTGGTGTAGATCACGCGCAGGGCGGGGGATTTCTTGACGAGTTGTTCCGCCAGCTCGCCGCCGAGGATGCCGCCGGGCATGACCATGTCGGTCACGAGCAGGGAAATGGGCTGGCGGGTTTCTTTCCAAACGTCGAGCGCCTGGCCACCGGACGCGGCCTCCAGCACCGAATACCCCTGGCTCTTGAGAACCTCGACGACCAGTTCGCGCAGAACCTCTTCATCTTCGACCACGAGAACCGTTTCATTCCCCCGGCGCAGCGGGGCATCGGCCGCCGGATCGGCTTTTTCGGATGGCTGGTGGCTGGCGGGAAAGTAAACCTGGAACTTGGTGCCCTTGCCCGGTTTGCTTTCCACCTCCAGCCAGCCCTGATGCTGACGGACGATCCCAAACACGGTGGACAACCCGAGACCCGTGCCCTTGCCGACGTCCTTGGTGGTGAAGAACGGTTCAAAGACACGGGTGAGAACCTGCGTATCCATTCCCACGCCCGTGTCGCTGAAGGTCAGGCAGACAAAAACACCCTCGCGCGACTGTGGGTCCATCGGGGTGGGTGCGCGGTTGACGGTTTCCAGCGAGGTGACGATGGAAACGCGGCCGCCATCCGGCATGGCATCGCGGGCGTTGACCGCGAGGTTCATGGCGACCTGTTCAAGCATGCTGGTGTCCGCGTGGATCGCCGGCAGCGATGGCTGGGGCCGGAAGTCAATCTGCACATGCTCACCCACGAGCCGTTCGAGCATTTTGATGGCGTTGCGGAGCGTGTCATTGAGGTCCAGATGGCGGAACTGCATGACCTGCTTGCGGCTGAACATGAGCAGTTGCTTGATGAGCGAGGCGGCCGAGCCGGCGGCGCGGTTGATCTGCTCGAGCGACTTCATCTGCGGACTCTCGGCGGCCAGTTTCTGTTGCAGCAGTCCCGCGTGGCCCTGGATGACGGTGAGGATGTTGTTGAAATCATGCGCGACCCCGGCGGCCAACTGGCCGATGGCCTCCATCTTCTGGGCCTGACGCAGTTGGCGCTCCAACAAGGCCCGCTCCGCGACATCCTGGGCCAGCAGCAGCACGTGGGGCTTTCCACCCAGGCCGACGGGGGACATGGATATCTGGACCTCGTGCAGGGATCCGGTCTGGGTGCGGATGTTGGCCTCCTGATGCCGCACCGGTTGCTGACGCAACAAGGCGTCAACCCAGCGATCCGCCAGCTCCGGTTTTTCCCAGAGGAACAACTCGGCCGCGGTCCGGCCGATCATTTCCTCGCGCTTCCATCCGGCAATCTCGGCGAAACGCAGGTTCACGTCCACGAAGCGTTGATCGGGAAAACTCTGGATGCCGCTGGGCAGGGGACTCTCGTGAAACGCCTTGGAGAAGCGCTCCTCGGACATGGTCAGGGATTCGTTGGCGCGCGCCAGCTCGGCCAGTTGCAACGTGGACTGGTGGTTGAGCAGCCACTTTTTGGTGAGCGCGTGCGCGATCTGCTGCACCTCGATGTTGTCGAACGGCTTCTTGAGGACGAGCAGGCTGTCCGGTTGGCCGGCCTTGGCGCGCATTTCCTCCCACGAATAATCCGAGTAAGCGGTGCAAACGACGATCTGGATTTCGGGATACACCTCCCAGATGCGCGCGATGGTTTCAATGCCATCCCAACCGGGCGGCATGCGCACGTCCACGAAGGCCATCGCGTAGGGGCGGTTCTCGACGAGCGACTGCTTCACCATCTCCAAGGCTTCCTGCCCCTGATAGGCAGAGTCCAAGGTGAAGCTCGTGTGCCCGGCCGCCGGCTGGTCGTCGCCAAAAAGGGCCGCTTCCAGATGGTTCAGATTGGGCGCGGCCGAATTGTTCGGGCAGAGAATTTTTCGGAAATCGGCGTGGATGCTCGTGTTGTCGTCCACGAGCAGGATGCGATGGTTGGGTTTCAGGTCTAGGGCATTCATGCGGTTGCTTGAGTCTCCGGGTGCCGATGCTTGGAGTCGGTGGCGGTCGTGGGCAATTCCAGCGTGAACTCGGCACCCTTGCCGGGGCCGTCGCTGCGGGCCGAGAGGCTGCCGCCCATTTCCTTGGCGGCGTTGGCCCCGCTGTGCAGGCCGAACCCGTGACCGTCTTTCTTGGTCGTGAAACCGTGATTGAAAACCTTGTTGAGATTTTCCGGGGGAATCCCGATGCCATTGTCGCTGACGACAATCTTCACCCGCCCCGGCGACGCCAATGCGACGCGGATGACCATTCGCCGCGGACGTTCGGTCACTTCCTCCATGGCATGCTTGGCGTTGCGGAGGAGGTTGATGAAAACCTGCAAAAACTTGTGCCGGTCCACGGACACCTTGGGCAGGTTGTCGGCGAACTCGCGGACCAACTCGATGCGATGCCGCTCGAACGCGGTGAGATTCAGGCGCAAGGCATCCTCGACCAGTTCCGTCGGGGGCAGGTTTTCGTAGAGACCGGAAACCTTGGCGTAGTTCTGCTGCATCGCCACGATCTCCTTGATGTGCTCGATGTGCTCGCCCATGGAATCCACCTCCGTGACCAGCTCGGTCTGTTCGGCGGCCAGTTGATCCGCCACCGAGCCGAGGTATTCGGGAAGGAGTTTGCCCTTGGGATCGGACGTGAGGAATTCGGCAAGGTGGCCGTTTTGTTCGCGCAACATGGCGGTGGCGCGGCGCAAGTTGGCGACCTTGGAGCGGCGCAACCGCTCGCCCACGAGGGTGGCCGAGACGCTCACGCTGTTGAGAACATTGCCGACGTTGTGCAAAACGCCCGTGGCCACGTCGGCCATGCCCGCGTTACGGGAGGTGTCAATCAACTGCCGGTTCAGCTTGTCCAGTTGCTCGGCGTCGAGCTTGTGCTGAGTGATGTCATGGAAGATGCCGCGCATCGCGACCGGACAGCCTTTCTCGACCAGCACCGTGCCGCTCTCTCGAATCCAAACGGTCCGGCCATCGGCGGCGACCATCCGGTATTCAAAACTGTAGGGTTCGCCACGCGTCGCCATGTTGTGACCGGTTTCTGTCGCCTTGGCAGCGTCCTGCGGATGCAGCTTTTCCTCCCAAAAGTTCGGCTGGTTCAACCACGCCTGCGGCGTGTAACCGAGAATCTTTTCACTCTGGCGGCTGATGAAGGTGAATCGGAACGTATCGGGTGTGCGTTCCCACACGACGCCATCAATCGAGTGAATCAACGCTTCCATCTTCTGTTGCGACAGACTGAGCGCGGCATCCTGGCTTTCGATGCGGCCGAGCATCTCGTTGAAAGATTCCGCGAGCCCGCCCAGTTCGTCACCGCGACTGCTCACGACCGCCCGCACCGAGTAGTCCTTTTTCTCGCCGACAATCTTGGCGGTCTGCGCCAACTGGAGGACGGGGCCGGTGATTGTGCGCCCCAGCCGGCTCGAAAGGAACATCGCCAGACCGATGGACACAACCATGACGCCCGCGATGACCTGCCCGTAGAAGCCGAGCAACTCCAGAAATGTCCGCTGATAGTCCGTCCGCAAATAAAGGGTGCCCACCCGCTCATTTTTCAAAACGACCGGCTGGGTGAGCAGGAGGTGCCCGTCGCTGAAACGGTGTTCGCCCACGGGCGGAAACTGCATCAGGGATCGGGCATTCTCCGCCTTGCCGAAGTGGGCGAACAGGAAACCGTCGGGCAGGGCCAGCGAGGCTGACAACACGGTGGGTCTGGCTTGGAGGGAACTCACCATCTCGGTCGCGGCGGTTTCATCCTTGAAGGCCATCGCGGCGGTGCTGTTGTTGGCGATGATGGCCGCCAGCGTGGCGGCGTCGCGCTGGAAGTTGGAGCGGAAGTTCAGGACCTGAAAAACGAAGAGCGCCGCGATGGCGACGCAGAGAACTGTGCCGCAGATGAGCAACGTCATCACCAGCATCTTGCGCCGGATGGGGAGGTTGCGGAAGCGTTTCATGGTTCAGAAATTGACCGGACATGCCGTGAACTTCCCATGTTCGCCCGGTGCCACCGGCGATTCATCCGGCAGTTCCTTCCGTATGACCGCGGCAATCTGAAATGCGGTGGACACCGAGACAGCGGATTGCCCCGGAATCGGACGGTCCGGCACGATTTCAGGCAGACATATGAACGTTCTCACCATCAATCCTTAGGCGTGCAATGCCTGTGCCAAGTGCCCTTCGCCCGATGCCGGATCTTCGAGGGTGACCTTGGGCCGGAGCCGAATCGGGGTGGGGAGGGACTAGCCCGTGGGCGCGGCGAGGCTCAAAAGTTTTGAGCTGATCTTCAAGCCGGCTTTGCTGGCCTCGGTGTTGTTGATCTGGAAGCGGATCTTCTTCTCCCGGGTGACGAAATTGATCATGCCGCCCGTTTCGGTGAAGTGGTCCATTTCACCCACGGTCAGCACACTGGACCCTTGGAGACTCTTCAGGATTTCGGTCAAACGGTTCTGCTCGGAACTGCTGACGAAAAGCACCTGGCAATTCACGGCCTCGGTGAGCGAACGAAACTCCTTGATCACCAGCGGGCGGTTATTGAGCGTTTTGTCGCCGATCGTTTGCTTGAGATCGTCGCCGAAAGGGTTGTCGCCCAGAATGCCGATGACAATTGGCGCGGTCGCATCGGCAAACGCCTTTGGCGGCCATTCGGTGAATTTCACAAAATTGAAAAGGAACGCCGCCTTGATCTGATACTCGGACGGCTGGGAATTCTGCGCACGACCGTTTCCAACCGCCAGCAGCAGGGTCAAACTCAGGCATAAATGCAGTGTCGCGCCAAAACGCATGAATAATTAGGCGGCTCGGACGAGCCATTCCCGCCCTGCGGCGAGTTCGCTCTATGACGAAGTGGAATTCATTTCGACGCAATCTAGCTACAGACGCGGAGCGAAATGAAGTTCAAACGCATCGCCCGGAAACCGCTGGAATCGCCGGACTCATCCCTTCGTTGCGACGACTCGTCGGGGTCCCGCGACCGACGTTTGGCACGTTGTTTGCAGAGTTGAGAATGGCTCGTGAACAATTGCTTAAATTTGCAAACTTTGGCGCCGGTCCGCCCGGTTCCGAGACAGTGTCATGTCTCGTTGCCGGCGGCTGGCCCGGCGGCCCGCATTGATCGGAGCGATTGCGCCGCGGGAATGAGATTGATCCGAGGGGCGCTGCCAATGCTGGCCTCCTTGCTTGTGTTCGGCACATCCGCCGCCGAGGTTTCCCCGAAGCCGGCCGCGGTTGATCTGACTGATCTGCCGCTGGAGGCGCTCATGAGCATCGAGGTTCCCAAGGTGATCGGCGCGTCCAAGTTTGAGCAAAAAACCACGGAAGCTCCGTCATCCATCACGGTCGTCACGTCGGATGAAATCAAACGCTACGGCCATCGGACTCTCGCTGACGTGCTGCAGAGCGTT
>JACQFS010000181.1 GCA_016199935.1 Verrucomicrobiota bacterium | reverse complement strand
GCGATGCGCTTTTGCCGCTCGTCCTCGACTGGGAAACGGCGGCTAAGTATATTTATTTGATGCGAATCGCCTTTAAAGAATGGGCCATCGTCGTGGACGCGCTCGGGCGCGGCGGACAGATTTTGATTCTGCGCAAAGGCGGCATCAGCGAAGACCGCGGCGGATTTCAAGTCGAGCACCCGGAGTTTTTGCTCTTTCCAACTCTCTTTCATCAACAGCGCGCATCGGTTGTGACTCCGGCGCAAAAACGCTTCGATGAAATCGAAAAAGATTTTCCAGCGAAGGACAAAGTGCGGCTGGAGTTTTTTTGTCGTGTCGTTGACTGGCGAAAACTCGATTCACTCGCCGCCGCCGAATCATTGCGCGGCCAGCACATCTGGCGCGATGAAGTCATCGCCGACCGCTTCGACTGGGGGCGCGAGAAAAGCATCTACGCCCTCGCCATCCGTGTGCTGCGCCTGCCGCAACGCCTCGACCTGCCGATGCGCGAGAGCTACGCCGGCTGCAAATCGTGGGTCGAGCTGGAACCGGACATTGACACCACCGGCGCGACGCCCGTGCTGGACGACGCTGCGTTTGCCGCGAAGCTCGAACGCTTCACCACCGCCCTCGAACTCAACCCCGCGGGCTGACCGCTTTTCATCCTTCATACCTCATCCTTCATCCTTGCCATGAGCGCCTCCGCCCTCCCGCTGCTCCTCGCCTCCGCCTCGCCGCGGCGGGCGGAGCTGTTGCGCGCGGCGGGGCTGGAGTTCACCGTGCTCACCGGCCAGACCGACGAGGTGCAGCCGGAGCACCTTTCGCCGACCGAGACGGCGATGATCAACGCCTACCGCAAGGCCCGCACCGTGGCCAAGCGGCAGCCGGACGCGCTCGTGCTCGGGGCGGACACGGTGGTGGCGCTGGGCACCCGGCTGTTCGCCAAGCCGGCCACGCGCGCGGCGGCGGAGGCGATGCTCGGCGAGTTGCAGGGGAAGATCCACAAGGTCGTCACCGGCGTGTGCCTCATCCAGCAGCGGGCGCACCGGCAGCGGACGTTTGCGACCGTGACCCTCGTGAAACTCCACCGGCTGACCCCGGCGCAGATTCGCGCCTACCTCGACCGCATCCAGCCGCTCGACAAGGCGGGCGGCTACGCCATCCAGGAGCACGGCGAACTGATCGTGGAAGAAATCGCCGGCTCCTTCACCAACGTCGTGGGCCTGCCGCTCGAACGCGTCCGGGCCGAGTTGGAAAAATGGTGAAGCTGGCGGGGCAGAGGCGCTGCTCGGTGTCCACGCTTCAGCGTGTCGACGGGAGGGGGACACCCTGAAGGGTGGACACCGAACGGAGCGCACTCAAGCGGCCTTTTTGTCCGGCGACGCCAGTTCCACGCTGCTGATGAGGAGCACCGAGAGGAAATGAACCCGGCCATCGGGTTCTTCGATCACGACCTGCGGCGTGTCACTGGCCGCCAGCACGAAGTCGGGATGGTCAATGCGGTATTCGCGTCCGTCCGCCGTCCGAATGATGAAGGGGCGGAATGGCGTGGCGTTGAGCAGGTCGCGGATGCGCGTTTTCATGGCGGAACCTTTACGCCGGAAGATGAGGAATGTCCACCCTTCACCAACGTCGTGGGCCTGCCGCTGGAACGCGTCCGGGCCGAGTTGGAAAAGTGGGGCGCGTGAGGAAGGCCAATCGAGGCGGCGGGGGATCGAATCACAAACCCAAGCCATCTTTCGCTTTTTTCGCCTTCTTTTCCGCGGAGTCGACTTCCTTAATCGTCCTTTCAGCTAGACGTTCGTCGACGTAATGAATTTCGAGTTTCCAATACTCACTGTCGACGGCAAATTTCTTCAGAGTAAGGTCTATAAATCTCACTCCCTGCCGCCACTCGGCCTGACTTTTTTCGGGCGTCGGCGGTTTCGTTGGCGCTCCGTATTTTTCTGTGAGCAACCGTGTAATGGTATCAAAACTTTCCTTCGCCGCGGGCTGTTTGAGATTTTTTGAAGCCTCAATCGTCGCCACTAACCCATTCTCCGAACCCGCGGCCATAAACGTATAAAACGGCGGGACCGGCTTTTCAGGCGTGAAAAAATAAAAGACGATACCCGGTTTGGAAGTCCTCTCATCCAAGAGCTTGCTGGGAAACCGCTCACCAAGCGTGACGCCGAAGGCAGTTTCAATTTTCGCCGGCTCAGCGGCGAAGAGCGCCAGCGTGCAGGTGAGGCTGCTGAATACGAGTAACGTTTTCACGGTTCGGGGATTCATTCGTCGTCGTATTTCAGTATCTCTCGCAGCATCACGTGGACAATGCGACGCCGGCCTGGCACGGGTGCCGGAATCTCCTCTATCTCAATGCGTCCCTCATCTCTCAACTTCCTCAGCGGGTGGACTACCTGAATCTCGAATACGTCACAGGATGCGGGCGTGCGCTCTGGAACAGACCACTTTCTTTTACCGTCCAGAATCTCTTTCCACAGTGAATCCTTAAAAACGCTCATAACTTGAAACTCAATGTTGTATCCGGCCGCGCTGCGTGCACGAAAGACAGCGTGCGGCCTCGCTTGCCGTGCCCGCAGCAAACCACCCCGCCGCATTTCCGTGAAGCCTTAATCCTTCACGCCCACACACTCACCCTCACCGGCGCGGAAGCCCATCGCCATTCCGGCGGGTGCCGTCCGCGCGGGCGGATGGTCGCTGCCATTTTGGCGGGTGCCATCCGGACGAGCGGAAGGCAGGCGCCGTTTCGGCAGGCGGCTTCGGGTTGACCGGATGGCCACCGCCGTTTTGGCAGCCGCCATCGGGTCAACCGGATGGTCGTCGCCGTTTTGGCGGGCGTCATCCGGTCGTCCGGATGGTCACTGCCGTTTTGGCAGGTGGCATCCGGTCGTCCGGATGGTCACTGCCGTTTTGGCGGGTGGCTTCCGGTCGTCCGGATGGTCACTTCTATTTTGGCGGGTGGCTTCCGGTGAGCCGGACGGCGGGTGCAGATGCCGGAAATTGAAGGAAAAACACCAAAACGGGCGGAAGCGGCGCAAAAGTGGGCGATTACCTCGGTTTTAGGCGGGTTAAGTGGCCAGTTGGCCCTAAATAGTGTTGACTCCTCCGTCGGCGAGCGCAAGGTGCGCCCGAGCCCGCAACCTTTATCAACCATGGCCCGCTTTGGATTCGCCTTTTTTGACAGTGGAGTCCGATTCGATGCGCCCAACAACATAAAGCCCACCACCATGAGAGACCTCGGCAAATTCCTCGACAACCCGTTCGATGACGATGGCATCAGCATGGACGAACTGATCGCGTTCAGCTCGGATCATCGGGAAAAAATGATCGCCAGCAACCCCGCCAATGAGCTGGATGCGCGCATCGCGGCCACCACCAGCGCGCTGACGCTGGTGAACACCATGTTCACGGAGGACTCCGTGAAGCTCGGCATCCGCAAGGGGAACAAGCAGGCCATGCGCGCCTTTCGCAAGGGGCTCGCGCCCAAGACGGGCAAGGTCCACGCCGGCGTGGTGGCCAGGTATGGCGCGGACGACCCGAAGGTGACGGAGATTTATCCCCGGGGCCTGTCGATTTTCGGCTCGTGCACGGATGACGCGTTGAAGGACGAATTGCAGACGACCATCCTCGGCATCACCGCGCACGTCGCCGATCTGGGTGCGCCGCTGCTCGCCGAGGCGCAGGCCATCCGCACCGGCTGGATGGCAGTCTATTCGCCGAGCGAATCCTCCGGCCCCGCCAAGACCGCCTCGGAAGCGGCCAAGCAGGAGGCGCGCAACAATCTTCAACTGATGCTGTTCCTGAACCTGCTGACGCTGGCGATGATGTTCCCGCGCCAGCCGGAGAAGCTGCCGCTCTACATGCGGCAGAGTCTGCTGGAGGATCACCCGCATCATCCCGCCCCGCCGGCTCCGCCGCCGCCCACGCCGCCGGGGCCGTAGGCTCAGGGCTGATCGCGATTCATGGGAGTTGGCGGGAGCGCCCTTTTAGAGCGAGCGCAGTTGGAAAAGTGGTGAGCGCACGCCATCGAGGTGTTGCGCGCCCGGCGCAGGCTGTGCGAGGATGCTGCGGTCAAGCCGCACCACGCGTATGAAAAAACTCTCCCTCCTGCTTGCCGGCGGCGTGTTGGGTGCAACCCTGACGGCGCTGTATTTCCATCGAGTGGCGAACGAGGGTGCGCGGCAGCGAGCGCAGGAACTCGCCGCCTGGCAGGCGGAAAAGGCGCGCCTGGAAGAATTGCTCGCCCGCCCCCGGCCAGTCGCCTCGGTTTCCACGGCGCCTCCGCCACGCGCGGACAATCCCGCGGCATCCCGCACGGCGCAGGAAATCCTCGCCGAGCTGCGCACGCTCAAGATTTCCCGGGCCAGCGGCGTGGCCCGCAGCCGGCGCGCGCTCAAGCTGCTTGAGGAGCTGGTGGATCGCGGCCCGGCCGCGCTGCCGGCGATCCACGGTTTCCTCGCCCGTTTCGAGGACGTGGACTACGAACTGGACGCCGCGCCCGCGGGTGGCGACGCCAAGGGCAAGGGGAAAGACAAGGGCAAGGCCAAGGACCACGCGGCGCTGCTGCCGACGGACTTCATCGTGCCGCCCTCGCTGCGCTTCGGGCTGTTCGATGTGGTGCGGCGCATTGGCGGCGCGGGGGCGGAGCAGGTGCTCGCCGAGGTGCTCGGGGCCACCGGTCGCGGGGCCGAGGTCTATTACCTCGCACGCGTGCTCGAACAGCTCGTCCCCGGGAAATACCGGGACGAGGCCGTCGCCACTGCGCGCACGTTCCTGCTCAATCCGCTGCCCGCCGCCGCGCGCGGCCCGCTCGACCAAAACGACCGCAACTACCTCTATGCCGTGCTCGCCCTTTTCGGCGACACGTCGCTCGCCGTGCTGGCGCAGACGCAACTCATCCAGCCGGACGGTTCGCTTGACGCCAACGCGCTGCGATTTCTGCACGACACGATGGGCACCAACGCGCTCCCGGCCCTCGCGCAGGCGATGTTCGATCCGCGCGTGACGGAGCCGAAGGAAAAGGAGGAACTGTTCAAGGAGGCGCTGAGCTTCACGGGCGCGGACCCGCGCGCAGACGAACTGCTCGCCCGCGCCGTGACCGCCGAGGATCTGCCGCTCAAGCTGCGTGAGAAATCCATCCGCGACCTGGACAAGCACGGCTTCGAGAGCCCGGAACAACTCACGCCACGCGACCTGCTGATCATCGAGGCCCGACTGCGGTTGCTTGAGGCGCTCGGCCCCGGACTGCGCGACGCGCAGTTGCAAGAAGCCTGGCTGAAGACGCGCACCGAGCTCACCGCCTACCTCGCCGACCCCGCCCGCAAGGCGAACAAGAAAAAGAATTGAACCGGGCCGCGGGCCGGATCGGCCCCCGGCCAAAGCCCTGCATTGACGGAAATAAGCGTCCTTGGACGTGGTTGCCGGAAACCAACCGGGGGATTTCTTGGGAGGTTCATTCCCGCCGCCCAACGCACCGCCGGGTGCTTTCGGCAGGCTTGTGGCAGAACATTTTCTGCCGCACAGTGCGCGCGAGCGATGACCGCCGCGACCCGAAACCAAGTCACCATCTTCGGCATCTGCATCGTGCTGCTCGGCGCGCTGGGCTGGGTGGATTACCTGACGGGTTACGAGCTGGGCTTCTACCTCTTTTACTCGATGCCGGTCGGGCTGGCCGCGTGGCGCATCGGGCGCAAGGCCGGGCTGATCATCGCGCTGCTCGCCTCGCTCACGTGGTGGCTCGCCGACCGCGAGGCGGGCGACAAATACTCGTCGGCGTTCATCGCCTACTGGAACACCGCGATGCACTTCGGCACGTTCATCATCAACGCCGTCACCGTGTCCCAGGTCAAACGCGTGCTCGACCAGCGCCATCACCTCGCCGATGAGCTGGCCGGCGCGCGCCACGAGATCGACGGACTGGCGGCGCTCCTGCCCGCCTGCCCGCGCTGCCACCGGCGGCCCGCGCCCGAAAACCTCCGCGGCCAGGTGTCGGCATTTCTGGAGACGGCCAGGGCCGGCGCGGCCGAGGGGGTGCTGTGCGAAAGCTGCCGGAGCGCGCCGGCGGCAACTGCGGCGGGCGGCGGCGAAGTTGAAAGACGAAGCGGCTGATCTCGCCCGTGCTCCCGCTATTCCGTGCCCATGCGCTCTGCGATGGAGCCAAGCAACAGCAGGAGGAGAAAAACCCAAAGCAAAATGCCGGCGATGCGCGTGCCCCGGGTTTCGGTGAAATACAAGTTGTCGCACTGGACGCAGCGGACCTGCTGTTGCCGGCTCGCCCCCCAGAAGGAAGCGAGCAGCCAGCCACCCAAATACATGATCCACGGATTGCTTGACCTCGTCAGCACCCCGGCTGGCGCCCGCTCCACCCCGCCGCACTTGGGGCAGCAGGTGGGAGGCAAATCAGTGGCGCTGCGCCTGAGCAGCAAGACGGCACCGCCGAGAAAAAGAAGGCCGGGGAGCCACAAGATCAGGACGATCAGCCACCACGGCGCATCCAGTTTCGGATCGAGCATCTGAGCGATGCCACCGAGGACCAGAGCAACGCCGGCGGTCGCCAGCAAAATGCCGCAGATGTGTTTGAGCGCTCGCATAGGGAACGATACCACCGACGCCGACCAGACCGGCTGCGTAAAATTCTATCCTCACGCCGGCACGGCGACCGGTCTGGCGACGTGCTCGGTCTCGCCGGTCTTGGTGCGGCGCGCGAGTTTTTTCTCCACGGGACTCTTTACGAGCACGATGTATCTGGGCAGGCCGCCCTCCATCGGCACCTGCACCTCGCCCTCGATGAGCGGGCGCGCATACTCGATGAACTTCTCGTTGGGCAGGAAGCCGTCGGCGGAAATCCAGTCGCGCGGGATGAAATGCTCGGCGTTGGCGATGTCGCCGAGGGATTGCAGGCCGGTGGTCCAGCGGTAGGGGCTGGTGCCGGTGCGGACGAGCTTCACCATCATGCCGCTCTCGCCGTGGACGGCGGCGCGCACGGCGGCCTCGCCGCAGGCGGCGGCCTCGGCGGCATCGGTGGCGCTGGCGAAGTGCGCGGCGCAGCGTTGCGCATAGCCGAGCTTCACGGTGCGGGTCTTGAGGTTGAGCTTGCCGTGGATGATTTCCGCGAGCGCATCGGCCGCGCCGGAAAGCACCGGATGGCCGAAGGCGTCGAGGCGGGTCTTGTCGGCGCCGATTTCGTGGCCGGCCTGGTCCTTGAGCCCCTCGCCCACGACGACGACGCAGTATTTGTGCGCGGCGGTGATTTCCCTGATCTTGGCGAGGAGCTTTTCCTCATCGAGCGGAATCTCCGGGAGCAGAATGATGTGCGGCGCGTCGTCCGCGTGGCGCTTGGCGAGCACGGTGCCGGCGGCGATCCAGCCGGCGGAGCGGCCCATGACCTCGATGAGGCAGCACGCACCGTCGTCGGTGGCCATCGCGCCGACATCGAGGGCGATCTCCATCACGGTGGCGGCGTTGTATTTGACGGCGGAGCCGTAACCGGGGCAGTGGTCGGTGTGGGGCAGGTCGTTGTCGATGGTCTTGGGCACGCCGATGACGCGCATTTCCCAGCCGCGCGTCTGCGCCTCGAGATGAATCTTGTGCGCGGTGTCCTGCGAGTCGTTGCCGCCGGCGTAAAAGAAATAGCGGATCTGGTGTGCGGCGAAGACCTCGAAGAGGCGGTCCATGTCGCGCTTGGCCTGCTCGGGCTTCTTCACGAAGTTGATCTTGTAGCGGCAGGTGCCCAGCGCGGCGGCGGGCGTGTGCTTGAGGCCCTCGATGGCGGCGCGCTTCTCGTCGCCGAGGTCGATGAGTTCCTCGTTGAGGATGCCGAGGATGCCGTTGGTGCCGCCGTAAATTTCCTCGATGCACCCGTGCCGGCCGGCTTCCTGCACGACACCGGCGACGGAGGCATTGATGACGGCGGTGGGCCCGCCGGACTGGGCGACGAGGAGATTGCCAACAAGTGGTTCAGGCATAATTAAAAAGCGCTGATGACGAAACCCCGGATTGCACAGGGGAAGTTCCGCCGGAAAAAGCAGCGGGCGGAGACTGCCAACCGCGCGCGGGAGTGTCAATGTTGGGAGTTCCGGGTTTGGCGTTCCACGTTTCGCGTTTGCGGTCAAAGCCCGGCGAGGCGAAGCCCGGCCGCAGGACTCACACCACCGCGACCGGGTTCACCAACTCGCCGATGCCCGAGATGCGGATGCGCACCACGTCGCCCGCGGCGAGCGTGAAGTCATCCGCCGGCACCACACCGGTGCCGGTGAGCAGCACCGCGCCGTGCGGAAATTCCTGCGACCGGCAAAGGTAGCCGGCCAGCTCGTCGAAGCCGCGCTTGATCTGGCCGACGGAAGTTTCCCCCGCGAAGACAACTTTGCCCCCGCGCAAAATCTCCACGCCGATGGTCCACGCACGCGCCTCGGCCTCGCTCGCGCCGACGGTGATGAACGGTCCGAGCGCGCACGAGCGCGCATAGACCTTCGCCTGCGGCAGGTAGAGGAGGTTCTCGCCCTCGATGTCGCGCGAACTCATGTCGTTGCCGATGGTGTAGCCGACGACCTGGCCGCGCGAGTTGAGCACGAGCGCGAGTTCCGGCTCCGGCACGTTCCACTTCGCGTCGGCGCGGATGCCCACGGCGTCGCCGGGCGCGACCACCTTTTCCGGAAGTGCTTTGAAGAAAATCTCAGGGCGCGGCGCGTCATACACGCGGTCGTAGGCGCTGGCGCTGAACTCGGACTCGTCCATGCGCGCCTTCTTGCTGCGCAGGTAGGTCACGCCCGCGGCCCAGACTTCCTGCCGCTCGATGGGCGCGAGCAGTTTCACCTTCGCGAGATCGTGATGGGGCAGGTGCTTCTTCGCCAGCGCGGCGCATTCCTTCGCGACATCGGCGGAGTCGAGCAAGGGCGCGAGCCGGTCAATGCCCGCGCCGGCGAGGTCGAGGACGTTGCGGTCATCCACCACGAGGCCGATGCGGGGCGCGAAGTCTTCAATTTGGAAGCGGCAGAGTTTCATTTTGTTTCGAGGTAGCAGCCGACGTAAGGAGGCTCAAACTATTTCGGGCTGGTCAGAGCCTCCTCACGTCGGCTGCTACCGATGTTACGCCGAGTAATCCAGATACACCGTCTTCACTTTCGAGTAGAACTCGATCGCGCCCGCGCCCTGTTCCTTGAACGAGTCGGTGCTCGATTTCTTCACGCCACCGAACGGCGCCTGCAACGCGAGGCCGGTGGAAATCTGGTTCACCTTCACCACGCCGGCCTCGATGCGCTCGGTGTAGAGCATCGCCTTCTTCAGGTCGCGCGTGACGAGGCTCGCGCTCAGGCCCACATCCACGCTGTTCGCCACGGCGAGCGCCTCGTCGAAATTTTCCACCGCAATGATGCCGACGACCGGGCCGAAGACTTCCTCGCACGCGATGCGCGCGGCGGGCTTCACGTTGCCCAGCACCGTGGGCTGCATGAAATGTCCGTGCGCCAGCTCGCCGTCCGTGAGCCGCGCGCCGCCGAAGAGGAGTGTCGCGCCTTCCTGCTGCGCGATCTGCACGTAGCTCAAGTTGCCTTCGAGCTGCGCCTTGCTCACGGCCGGGCCCATCGTCACGCCCGACTTCAGGCCGTTGCCGACGACGATGGCCTTCGCCTTCTCGACGAGCTTCGTGGCGAACGCGTCGGCCACGGCGCGCTCCACGATCACGCGACTCGTGGCGGTGCAGGCCTGGCCCGTGAGTCCGAAGCCCGCGATGGCGACGAGCTTCGCCGCGAGGTCGAGGTCCGCGTCGGCGAGGACGATGGTGGGATTCTTGCCGCCCATCTCCATCTGCGCGCGGGCCATGCGCGGCGCGAGTTGCTGATAAATCTGCGAGCCGACGCCGAGCGAGCCGGTGAAAGAAAGCGCGACGACGCCGGGATTCGACGCAAGTTCGCCGCCGACCGAACGGCCGTCGCCGGTCACGACATTGAGCACACCCTTCGGCAGGCCGGCCTCGGCCAGAATTTTCGCCAGCTCGCACGTGAGCGCGGGCGCCTGCGACGCGGGCTTGATGATGACGGCGTTACCGCTGACAAGCGCGGGTGCCATTTTCCAAGCCGGGATGGCGATGGGGAAATTCCACGGCGTGATGAGCGCCACGACGCCGAGCGGCTCGCGACGCGTATAGAGCAACTGCTGCGGCAGATCGTGCGGAATGGTCTGCCCGCCGAGCGTGTAGCTGAGCCCGCCGAAGAAACGGAAGATGTCCGCCGTGCGCTGCACTTCGCCGGTGGCCTCGGCGAGCGTCTTGCCCTCCTCGCGCGTAAGCAACTCGGCCAGCTCCGGCTTGCGCGCCTCGATGAGCTGCGACGCCTTGCTCAGCACGCGCCCGCGCGCGACGGAGGTCGTGGCGGCCCAGCCGGGGAACGCCGCCTTCGCCGCCGCGATGGCCGCGAGCGCGTCCTCGCGTTCGCCCTGCGCGTATTGCGCGACGGCCTCGCGCGTGTCGGCGGGGTTGGAGTTGGTGAAAGTCTGGCCGGACTTGGCGGCGACCCATTCGCCGCCGATGAAATTTTGGTAGGTGCGCATAACGAAAAGCTTGGAAAGCAAACACGAGAAGGCGGAGTGAGGGAAATGTTTTCTTCGCCGCGCAGCCGGTGGGGCGAGACTCGGTCGAGCCGCGTTGGGATGGCATCCGGACTCGGCTCGACAGAGTCTCGCCCCACCCCCGCGCCTGGAGCCGCGCCCGAAAAAAGGCAGAGGCCACGGCCGATGCACTCGGCCGTGGCCCGTTCGCAGGAGAATCTCGCCGGCGGCGTTGAGCGCCGCGCGGGATTACTTCGCCAACTCAATCTTCGCGGCCGTCAGCACCATCTTGCCGCCTTCCTGTTTCACCTTGCCGGTGACGGTGGCCTTTTTCGGTTCCTTGCAGACGGTCTCGTGGAACGCCTTGCTCACCTCGTTGGCTTCGAGCCAGAGGTTGTGCTTGGCGCCCTTGACCTCGGTCTCGAGGACGTTCTGGCAGGTGTCGCTTTCCTTGAGCGCGCACTTGGCACACTTCAATTCACCGGTGAACGTCCGCTCCTTCGCTTCCTTCGTCGCCTTGTCCGCAAAAACGGCGGGCGCGGCGGCCAGCGCGAAGGCGACGGCGAGGAGGGAGAAAATTTTCAGGAGGTTTTTCATGGAGGTTCGGTTCGCTGATTGTGAAAATTTGACCGTCGGGGCGCGGCGGCGTTCAAAGTAAAGTCGCCGGCGGCACCGCGCTCGGTGTCCACCCTTCAGGGTGTCGGGCGGACGGGACACGCTGAAGCGTGGACACCGAGCGCCGTCAGGCCGTCGCGACCATCGGCTCTTCCACCATTTCATCCGGCAGCGTCTCCAGCGGGGCGAAGCGCTCGGATTTGAAGCCGAGTTCGAGGCCGCCCTTGGAGAAGCGCGCCTCGGCGTCGGGATTAAAAAGTTCGCGGAGGTAAACAATGATCTCGCCGTCGGAATCGCCGGGCGTTCCGGGCGCAAGCTGGCCGCGGCCGACGCCCATCGCGCGCACGGTGTAAACGACATCCTTGAGCGGCAACTGGCGGTAAATCTGCCGGATGATCTCGGGAAAATTGTCGTCCACGCAGACGACGCGCTGACCGGTGCAGAACATGGCTCAGCCGTTTTTGCCGCAGCACTGCTTGAACTTCTTCCCGCTGCCGCACGGGCACGGGTCGTTGCGGCCGACCTTCGGGCCGCTGCGCACGGGCGCGGGCTTGGACGCCTGCTCGACGGCCTCGCTCACCATGTCGGCGCCCTGCGCGGGGCCGCGCCTTTCCTCGGGCGCGGCGGAGGGCGTTCCGCCGAACGCGCTCGCCGCCTCGTGCATGGTGCGCTGCGGAACGTTGCGGAGGAAATTCTCGAACGCCATCAGCGACGACGCGCTGCGGAAGATGTTGTGGCAGATCTCGGTCTTGATGTTGACCATCAGCTCCTCGAAGAGTGTGAACGCCTCGGCCTTGTATTCGATGAGCGGGTCGCGCTGGCCGTAGGCGCGCAGGCCGATGCTGTTGCGCAACGAGTCCATGCCGTAGAGGTGCTCCTGCCACAGCTTGTCGATCGCGCTGAGGATCGTGTAGCGCTCGATGTTCTTGAGCGCCTGCGGTTCCTCGAAGGAAATTTTCACCTTGTAGGCCTCGCGCACGCTGCGGGTGACGTGGTTGCACACGGCGAACTGCGCCGGGCTCAGGCCGCCGAAAAGCGAGTCGGCCACGGGCGACTCGGTGCCGCCCTCGGCGATTTTTTTGAACTCCTCCTCGGCCATGCCGATGGGGAAATTGAGATTCACCCAGTCGCACAGGCCGCGTGTGTTCCACTCGGTGATGTCCTGATCGGCCGCGCTGAACTCGATGATCTTGTTCACCACCACCTCCTCCATCACGTCGAAGAGCCGTTCCTGCACGTCGTCGCCGTTGATGATCTCGTTGCGGAAGCCGTAGATGACCTCGCGCTGCTTGTTCATCACGTCATCGTATTCGAGCGTGCGCTTGCGGGCCTGGAAATTATGCTGCTCGACGCGCTTCTGCGCGGTCTGGATGGAGCGATTCAAAAGCGGATGCTCCAGCTCCTGCCCTTCCTCAAGGCCCATCTTCTCCATGAACTTCACGATGCGGTCCGAGCCGAAGAGGCGCATCAAATCGTCCTCGAGCGAAATGAAAAAGTGCGAGCTGCCCGGATCGCCCTGGCGCGAGCAACGGCCGCGAAGCTGGAGGTCAATGCGCCGCGCCTCGTGGCGCTCGGTCGCGAGCACGTGCAGGCCGCCGAGGTCGGGGATGCCGGGCCCGAGTTTGATGTCGGTGCCGCGGCCGGCCATGTTCGTCGCGATGGTGATGCTGCCGCGCTGGCCGGCGCGCGAGACGATCTCGGCCTCCTGCTGGTGATACTTGGCATTGAGGACGGAGTGGACGAGCCCCTCGCGCTTGAGCAGCCGCGCGAGCTGCTCGCTGGTGTCCACGCTCACGGTGCCGACGAGGATCGGCCGGCCCAGTCCGTGGACCTCGCGGATTTCCTTCAGCACGGCGTTGAACTTCTCGCGGCGCGTCTTGTAAACCGAGTCGTTCTTGTCCTTCCGCTGCACGGGGCGGTTGGTCGGGATCGTGAGCACGCCGAGCTTGTAGATGTCGTGGAACTCGCCCGCCTCGGTGGCCGCGGTGCCGGTCATGCCCGCGAGTTTTTTGTAGAGGCGGAAATAATTCTGGATCGTGATGGTCGCGAGCGTCTGCGTCTCGCGCTCAATCTCCACGCCTTCCTTCGCCTCGACGGCCTGGTGCAATCCATCGCTCCAGCGGCGGCCGGTCATCAGGCGGCCAGTGTGCTCGTCCACGATGATGACCTTGTTTTCCTGGACGACGTATTGCACGTCACGCTCGTAGAGGCAGTAGGCCTTGAGCAGTTGCGAGATGACGTGAATCTTCTGCGCTTTCGTCTCGAACTCCGCCTGCGCCCTGGCCTTTTTCTCCAGCCGGCCCTTCGCGTCGAGGTCCGCCTCGGTCTCGATGCCGCTGAAAATCGACGGGAGGTCCGGCAGCATGAACGCGTCGGGGTCCTTCGGGCTGAGCGTCGTGCGGCCCTTCTCGGTGAGGTCGGCGTCGTGCGACTTCTCGTCCATCGCGAAGAACAGCTCCTCCTTCTCGGCGTAGAGGTCCTTCTTCGACTGGTCGGCATGCAGGCGCAGCTCGCCCTGCTGCATGAGCTTGATGTGCTCCGGCTCCTCGCAGATTTTCATCAGCCCCTCGGACTTGGGCTGGCCCATCTTCACGCGGTAAAGGAGTTTGCCGATCTCCGCTTCGAGCGCCGCGCGATCCGCGGGCTGCGAACCATCGGCGGGTCGGAGCTTTTTGATCAACGCCTCGGCCTCGCTGAGGAAACGCGCGCAGAGCCGCTGCTGGTTCGCCACGAGCCCGGTGATGGCGGGCTTGAGCTGGTCGTAAAGTTCGTTGCCGACGCTGACCACGGCCGGGCCGCTGATGATGAGCGGCGTGCGCGCCTCATCGATCAGGATCGAGTCCACCTCGTCAATGATCGCGAAGGGATGCCCGCGCTGCACCTGCTCCTCGGCGCTGGTGGCCATGCCGTTGTCGCGCAGGTAATCGAAACCAAACTCGGCGTTGGTGCCGTAGGTGATGTCGCAGCCGTATTGTTCACGACGCTCGCTCGGCGTCTGGTCGTGCAGGATGCAGCCGACGGTGAGGCCGAGAAATTTATACACCGCGCCCATCCACTCGCCGTCACGCGCGGCGAGGTAGTCGTTGACCGTGACGAGGTGGACGCCGCGGCCGGCGAGGGCGTTGAGGTAGATGGGCAGCGTGGCGACGAGCGTCTTGCCTTCGCCGGTGGCCATTTCCGCAATCTTGCCGGAGTGCAGGCACATGCCGCCGATGAGTTGCACGTCGAACGGCACCATCTCCCACTTGATCGGATGGTCGCGCACGATGACGTCCGTGCCGCACAGCCGGCGGCAGGCGTTCTTCACCGACGCGAACGCTTCCGGAAGAATCTCGTCGAGCCGGCGCGCGAGCTGGGCGTCGTCCTTGATCGCGGCCAACTCGGCCTTCCACACGGCGGTCTTCACGCGCAGCGCGGATTCCGGCTCGCGCTGGAGCGCTTCCTCGAGCCGGTTGATCTCGGCGACCTTGAGCCGGGGGCGCTTGACCTCGCGGTCGTTTCGGGAGCCGAAGATTTTTTTGATGATGGGACCGAGCATGGCGTTAAATCAGCGGGCGACGCTACGAGACAAGCGGGGGCGCGTCAAAAGGAAATGCCGGTGGAAACAAAGAGCGGCGGTCCGGAACCGCCGCTTCGTCGGCCAAGGCGCAAGGCTTCAACTCACGCCCGCCATGCCGAGCAGGAACTCGATGTTGCTGCCGGTTTTCTTGAGCTTGTTGAGCAGCAGTTCCATCGCCTCGACCGGCGGCACGCCCGTGAGCGCGCGGCGCAGCATGACGATGCGCGGCAACTCGTCCTTGTGATAGAGCAGCTCCTCCTTACGCGTGCCGGAGCGCTCGATGTTGATCGAGGGGAAAATGCGGCGGTCCACCAGCGCGCGGTCGAGGTGCACCTCCATGTTGCCCGTGCCCTTGAACTCCTCGAAGATGACTTCGTCCATGCGGCTGCCGGTGTCCACGAGCGCGGTCGCCATGATCGTGAGCGAGCCGCCCTCCTCGATGTTGCGCGCGGCGCCGAAGAAGCGCTTGGGCTTGTGCAACGCGTTCGCGTCCACGCCGCCGGAGAGAATCTTGCCCGAGTGCGGCTGCACCGTGTTGTAGGCGCGCGCGAGACGCGTGATCGAGTCGAGCAGGATGACGATGTCCTTCTTGTGTTCGACCATGCGGCGGGCCTTTTCGATCACCATCTCGGCGACCTGCACGTGGCGCTCGGGCGGCTCATCGAAAGTCGAGGAGATGACCTCCGCGCCTTTGCACGAACGCTCCATGTCGGTGACTTCCTCGGGCCGCTCGTCAATGAGCAGGATGATGAGGTAGATCTCCGGGTTGTTCTTGAGGATCGCGTTGGCGAGCTTCTGCATCAGCACCGTTTTGCCGGTGCGCGGCGGAGCGACGATGATGCCGCGCGTGCCCTTGCCGATGGGGCAAACGAGGTCGAGCACGCGGGTGTTCAATTCCTCGCCCACGGTCTCCAGCAGGATGCGCTTGGTCGGAAAGAGCGGCGTGAGGTTTTCGAAATGCGTCTTGTCCTTCGCCTTCTCCGGGTCCTCGCCGCCGACGAGCTCGACCTTGAGCAGCGCGAAAAATTTCTCCTTCTCCTTCGGCGGGCGGATCTGCCCCGCGATGAGGTCGCCGGTCTGAAGATCGAAGCGCCGGATTTGCGAAGGCGAAACGTAGATGTCCTCCGGACAAGTGAGGTAGTTGAAACTCTGCGAGCTCAAGAAGCCGAAGCCCTCAGGTAAAATCTCCAGCACGCCTTCGGC